>NZ_CP195158.1:2033750-2401875 GCF_051200825.1 Formosa sp. A9
CCAAAAAGCGCATGCTTTACTGCTTGCCTATTCCCAATAACATAACTTACACCCGACGGGCATCTAATGTTATCTTCCAACACATAATATTGGCCGTCGGAATGTTTAATTAAATCGGTACCAGAAATATGATTGTAAATGCCTTCGGGCGGATTAAGCCCTTTCATTTGCTTTAAATAATTAACAGAAGAACTTATAAGCTCTATCGGAACAATACCTTGTTTAATAATCTTTTGTTCGTGATACACATCCCATAAAAACAAGTTTAGCGCTTTACACCGTTGTAAAACGCCTCTTTCTATATGATTCCAATCTTTTTCATTGATGATACGTGGAAACAAATCGAATGGAAAAATTTTTTCCTGAACTTCATTTTCACCATACACCTGAAAAGTAATTCCTAAATTAAAGAATGAATCTTTTGCCCGTTTATTAAGCTGTGCAAATTCGTTTACAGAATAGGCACTAAACATTTTAAAAAGCCTTTTGTAAATATCTCTTATATCCTGATTGTCGTCTAGTAATTCGTCATAAAATCTGGAATCGAAACTATACGATGAGAATAAAGGAAGGGTGTCTAGTGTCTTCAAAGTTATATTGGTGTTAATTAGGTGGTACTCTGATAAATTTACAGTAATTTCTTTCCAAAATCAACACTTAAACACATGTTTACTAAACTTTTACTAATTATTATTGAAATGATAATTTCTCTCTACTTCCGTTTCTGTTTTACTATTTTTTAAAGTATAAATTATCTTCATTTTAATAAATTGCAACTCGTAACTCAATACTTTGTACACAAAACATTCGTTTAGATACAATTACACAGTCATATTAAAATCTATTAATGTATTATTCTAAATGAATCTCTAAATCTATAGTAGTATCAAACAGTTTAGAAACTGGGCAGATTTCTTTTGCATGCATGGCGATTTCTTCAAATTGATGCGATTTAATATGTGGTACATCGGCCTGTAATTGAAGTAAGATATGGGTAATACCGCCATCTTCTAAAGTTACCTTTGCTTTAACATCTAAAGTCTCAGGCACAAAAGCCTTCTCGCTTAATAAAAAGCTAAGCTGCATAGCAAAACATCCCGCATGAGCTGCACCTAATAATTCTTCGGGATTGGTGCCTTTGCCATCTTCAAACCTGGTGTTGAATGCATAAGGCGTTTCGTCTAACACCTTACTGGCTGTTGTTAATGTACCTTTGCCCTCTTTTCCGCTGCCTTTCCAAACAGCACTTGCTTGTCTTGTAATTTTCATGATGTTGTATTTTAAGTTATACTTTTTGTGTTTCGTTCATTTTGGGATAATCTGTATAGCCCTCCGGACCTGGAGTGTAAAAAGTGTCTTCATTCCAATCGGCTAATTCTGCATCGGTTTTAAAACGCGCTACTAAATCTGGATTTGAAATGAATAATTTCCCAAAAGACACCAAATCGGCATGGCCATTTTGTATTACCTTGTTTGCCTTTTCTTTTGTATATCCACCATTAATCATTAAAGTGCCGTTATATAAAGGTCGAAAATGTTTAGCGACATCCTGCACCGCATGACGCACATTCGATACATCTGTAAAAGGTTGAGATAAATGAACATATGCCAGGTTATAGTCGTTCAGTTTGGTTATAATGTTTTCGAAAGTAGGTATCGTGTCTTCATCTAAGGTAATCCCGAACAATCCGTTAAGCGACGGGTTAAATCGAACTCCTATTTTGTCTTCAGATAGTTCTGTTTTAACGGCTTCTAATACTTCAAAAAAGAATCGCGTTTTATTATCTATACAACCCCCATAGGCATCAGTTCGACTATTAGAACAATTACAGAAAAACTGATGAAATAAATATCCATTAGAAGAATGAATTTCTACCCCATCAAAACCAGCTTCGACAGCATGTTTTGCCGCTTGCTTAAAATCTGAAACGGTACGTTCTATATCTGCTATAGTCATTGCTTTTGGAGTTACTGTGGGTTTAAAGCCCTCAGGTGTAAACGATTTTTCATTCGGATTGATAGCTGATGGCGCTAAAGGTAATTCCCCATTATGAAAATCAGGGTGCGAAATACGCCCGACATGCCACAGTTGCGCGAAAATTTTTCCGCCTTGGTCGTGTACACGCTTAGTAACGTTTTTCCAACCTTCAACCTGTGCTTCACTGTAAATCCCCGGTGTATTAATATAGCCCACAGCTTCTTTAGAGACCTGAGTTCCTTCTGTAATAATTAAACCGGCCGAACTTCTTTGTTCGTAATATGTGCCGTGTAGGGCATCAGTTGGTTTATGAGCATCGTTTGCTGCTCGACTCCGAGTCATGGGTGCCATAACTACACGATTTGATAAATTTAAATGATGTTTATGATAAGGGCTAACAACACTATTTTTGTCCATTTTTAAAAAGTTTTTGGTTTAGAATATAGAAGTTTACACAAAAAATAAAGCTAAACTCCTAATGCTTATAAAGGTACAAGCTATGCGATTGTAAAATGTATGGAATCGCTAAATTTATTAACCGAAACACGCGACACAAAATTGCTTTTTTAAACTCTGTTGAAACTAGTATCTTCGCGCCATGTGGATTTATTTAGGTTTACTTTCGGCTTTATTTTTAGGATTACACAATTTATGCAAGAAACACGCTGTACAAAACAACGAAGTGTTTCCGGTGTTATTAGGCACTACCTTTGCTGGATTACTAACATTGTTGCCCTTCTTCTTACTCTCGCGATATCAACCCGAAATGGCGAAACAGATTGACTTGTACATTACCCCTATATCTTGGAGTAAACACGGTTATATTTTTATAAAATCGGCTATTATGGCGGCTTCATGGTTACTCGCCTACCAAGCACTAAAACACTTACCTATAACCATAGTAACTCCCATACGCTCTGCGGGTCCGTTTTTTACATTTATCGGGGCTTTAGTTATCTATAAGGAACATCCGAACACTTGGCAGTGGTTGGGATTTTTTATTATTATTTTTTCGGTAATAGGATACTCTAAAGTAGGTAAAAAGGAAGGAATTGATTTTAAAAATAACATTTGGATTTTCGCCATTATGGCCGCAACTTTTTTAGGAGCTTCCAGCGGATTGTACGATAAATTCCTCATCCAAAATTTAGCTTTACAACCACAGACCTTACAATTTTGGTTTTGCTTTTATGTAGTAATTATTTTGCTAATAATCTTGGCCTTTACTTGGTTTCCTAAAGCCAAAAAACGAGCTGCTTTTTCTTGGCGATGGAGCATACCAGCAGTTGGTATTTTACTACAAACCGCCGATTACTTTTATTTTAAAGGACTGCAAGACCCCGAAGCTCTAATTATGCTACTATCGGCCATCAAACGCAGCCAGATTCTTATTGCAGTTATAATAGGTGGTATTATTTTTAAAGAACAAAACAAGCGTAAAAAATTAGTACCCCTATTTGGTATTTTACTAGGTGTGATGCTTATTTTGTACGCTACTGATGTTTGATGACTTGAGTTTAATGTTATTTGATACTAGCTATCATCGTTTAGTCAAATACTTTTCCTTTTAAATATGTTTCTGGAGTCAATATCGCTAATTCGCTTTTCTTAAAATCTTTCAAATTTCTAGTGAGAATTATATTAATCTTTCCGTTTTCGATTGCCGAAAAGTTTTGTAAAGCATCTTCAAAATCTTTAAACTCTGAATTTAAAGCATTCATTACAGAGTTTTCATCTATTTCGATAATTGAAATAATAGTTAATAACTGTTTTAATTTTTCAACAATGATATCATGTTTCGCCGTTTTGCGAAGCAAATAATAAACGTTAGAAATAATAACTGGTGTTATGTAACCCTGTACTTGTTTTTTCGCACAAAGATTCATCAATTCGGCAGCATATTTCGCAAATGGTTTTCTGTTAAAAAAGAAATCCATCAGCACATCCGTATCTATCAGAACCTTATCCATTTTATAGATACTTTTCTTCTATACGATTTCTTAGCTCTTTTTTATAATCCATATTCTTAGGCATTTTAAAAGAACCTTTCAAAGACTCTACAATAGGATTAAGTTTTTGGTCTTTATTTTTTTGTTCTTTTTCTGTAAGAATTTTTAGATAGTTTTCTATAATATCTGACAAACTACGATTTTTTTCTTTCGCATAGCTTTTTGCTCGTTCTATAATTTCTTTCTCTATTGTTAAAGTCAACTTTGTATTCATTTTTTAATGAGTTTAGAATTCGCTTCTAACAAAATTACAAATAATTTGTAATTCACGTATTTTTAATTATCATATCACACGTATTAAATTTCATCATATCTTACTAGAATACAATTATTTTCAGTCTCTACAACAATAAATTATCATCTTCTTCGGCGCCAGGTAATTCTAAAGCTTTTACCGATTGTATCGCATTTCCGGCAATACCTTTTATAGAGCCATACATATCTATAGTATTGGTTACGACCTTTTCTATTTGCTTTTCGCGCTGTTTCCAAATGCGTTGCATAGAACGCTTTTCGCTTTCTAAATCGGATTTCATTTGAGTAAACCCTTCTACAATGGCTTCAATTTGCATTCTAAAAGTTGTACTTGTTAGGTAATCGTAAAGTAAATCCATTTTATCGCCTTTATGTTCTTGGGCAACCATGGCACGGTTTAATTGAATAATTGACTCCCTTAAAACCGAACACAAGCCCTTAAACTCGTCGTAATTACAAATCCAGATGCCATCTTTAAGTCCTAAACGGTCCATATCGGCAGGCATAACTTCGGTAACCAAAACACCAATATTAGCACCTTTGTCGCGAATATCTGCCTTAAATTTTTCGATCCAACTTGGCTGAAAATCTTTTGTGCGCTTACTTTCGTAGTAAATAGAACCGCAATTTTGTTCGGTTCTGGTGTGTACAATTTGTATACAATCGCCACCGCGAGCCCCTTTTTTAATTTCCTGAATGGTATCTAACGGAAATTTTGAAGCCAGCCACTCCTCTATTGCTAATTCTTGAGCTTCGCCTTGCAATTGCATAGAACCTTGCTCTTGCTTGCGTTTCATTTCTTCGGTAAGCTTTTTTTGCGCTTCCAATTGCATTTGCATTTCTTTAAAACGCAACTCATTTTTATCTTCTTCGGCTTTTCGTATTTTCTCGCGCTCTGCTAAAAGTACTTCGTTTAATCGCTTTTGGGCTTCGGCTTCAGCTTCAGCTTTAAGTTCGCCTTTTTCGCGTTTTAATTTTTCTATTTCGGCTTTAGATCGATTGAGTTCTTTAACCTGCTCCGATTTTTCATTTAATTCGTTTTGTAAAGCTTTAAACTGTTCGGATTGTTCTTCTGATATTTTATGCTTCAACACCAGCTCTATTCGCTTTTTTTCTTCTTTTAATGTCTGCTCTAAACGCTGCTGAAACAATTCGTTCTCTCGTTTCTTTTTGTCTTCGAAAGCTAATCGCTCTTGTTGCAATTGATTTTGACTGGCTTCGAAAGCTTTTTTGGTTTCAGCAATCTGGGCTTGGTACTTTTGTTTTATTTCATCTTCTAATTGATGAGCTAATATATCTTGAACATCGATACTCGTACCGCAATTCGGGCATTTTATTTGGGTTTCGTTTTTCATTAAAGCGCGTTTGAAATCTAAAATTAACGTAGAACAAGCTCCTTAAGAGCATGCTTGAAAAACCCAAATATAACGAAAATTATACCTTAAAATAAAAACTCCCGGCATGTTAACCAGGAGTTTTAATTATGTGTTTAAAACATTTTTATATTTAATATGAGTAACGGAATGCTCGCGTGGTTACTTATAGACTTACTGTAAGACATTCCTAAAAAACGTTTCATAAAATCTTGTTCTTTAGCCACCACACAAAGCATGTCTAAATGACGGCTTTCTACAAAAGCACGAACTCCAGACGATACGCCAATATCGGTTAAGGTAAAAAATTGAGTGTCTAAATCTTCAAACACTTGGGTTAATTTTTGTTTTCCAGATTCTTGTAACGCCGTTAAAGCTCTAGGCTTTTCCATGATATTTACAACAGACACTTTAGCCTGGAATTGTTTTAGTAAATATAATAAGGTAGCCAAACCTTGAGCATTAAAATCAATTTCAAAATCTGTAGACAGGCCAACTTCTTCTAAAGGTTTGAATTCTACATTTTGAGGTATTGCCAAAATAGGGCACGAAGCCACACCTATAAGACCAGAGGTGTTACTACCAATTGTCATTTCTTTTAAAGCTGTTGCTCCTTTAGTTCCCATAACGATTAAATCGATTTCTCGCTCTTTAATCACTTTTTTTATAGCATTAGGAAAGCTATCGTAAATAGAAACGGTTACAAATTTATGTTTGTCGTTATTAAAATTGGCCGTAACTGTATTTAAACAATCTACCAAACCTGTTTTACTTATTTCTACCTGCGCCTTGTAAACAGACTCTTTAACTTTAGTAGAAATAATGCCCGACGTTGGGGTAGACATAGCCTCACTGAATGAATTTAACAAGTAGAATGTACATGTTTCATTTTTAAACAGTTGCAATGCATATTGTATCGCATTCCATGCATTGTCTGAAAAATCTGTTGGTAAAAGTATTTTTTTCATTATCGTAAAATTTCTGATTATTTTTATACCTCAAGGTACTCATTATCTTATAAAATTAACATGATTTTTGTCAGTTTTCCTTTAAATCGTGTTAAATTAATTTATAAAAACATCATTATGCTTATTAACTAAGCTCACATATTTCAATACGGAATACGCTTAAAGTTGATAACGTGCTAAACTTTAGGTTTTCATGACTTTTGTCTTTTGAAAGCTTCGAGATCCTTTGTAATTTTAAGGAATTAAAAAATCCAAAAAATGAAGAGTTCCATTCAGAATTTAGTTGTTACCCCGATTACAAAATTTGTTCAGATAGAAAGTTTTGCAGGAATACTCCTTTTTATAGCCACAGTTGTGGCTTTAATCTGGGCCAATTCTCCATTTGCAGAATCGTATTACAACATTTGGCATTACACCGTTGGATTTGAATTTGGCAATTTCGCATTAAAAAAAGACCTAATACATTGGATTAACGACGGCTTAATGGCCGTATTCTTTTTTTTAATTGGTCTAGAAATTAAACGAGAAATCTTAATGGGCGAATTAAATACCATTAAAAAGGCTTCTCTACCCATTTTCGCAGCATTAGGAGGAGTTGTTGTTCCTATAACCCTATTTTTAATGCTTAACAAGAATCCTGAAACTGTTGCTGGATGGGGCATACCAATGGCTACAGATATTGCTTTTTCGCTAGCTGTTTTACAAGTACTGGGCAGTCGTGTACCATTAGCTTTAAAAATATTTTTAACAGCTTTTGCCATTGTAGACGATTTGGTTGCAGTTTTGGCAATTGCTATTTTTTATAGCTCGACCATAGATTGGATGCTTATTCTCTACTCTTTTATACTTTTAGCCATCATGTTTTTTATGAGCTATAAACGCTATTTCAGCAAATTTGTATATGCTATTTTTGGGTTTTCTATCTGGTTTTTGTTTTTAAAATCCGGAATTCATCCTACTATTGCTGGTGTATTGGTAGCACTTACAATTCCTATTCATCAAAAGATGGAATTAGCATCAAACATTTATAAATTAGAAGGTATTGTAAATAAACTTTTTAAAATATCAAATGGCAATAGCCCTATTTTATCTCGAAAGCAAATTTATTTAATTGACGACATACAGGTTTGGACAGGAAAAGTACAATCGCCATTACAATATTCCGAACATATTTTACACGGCTGGGTAGCCTATTTTATAATACCATTATTCGCCCTTGCCAATGCAGGAATAACGTTTAGTACAAAAGCAGAATTAAACTTAGATTTTGCATTGTCTTGGAGTATAGGTTTAGCTTTAGTAATCGGTAAATGTCTAGGCGTATTAATTTTCACCTTTATAGGAATCAAATCTAAGTTAGCCGAATTACCAGAAAACATAACTTTTGTTCATATTTTAGGAACTGGTTTTTTAGCTGGTATAGGTTTTACTATGTCTATTTTTGTAACCAATTTAGCTTTCGAGAACCATGCTATTTTTACGGCATCGTCTAAAATAGGTATTTTAGCTGGTTCGTTAATTTCTGGGCTTATTGGTTATTTAATATTAAGGTTTAATGCATCGTCTTCTAAATGACAAATCATTTTAATTCAATACAAAAGCCGTCTTAAAATTGAAGCCAATTACAATTTTAAGACGGCTTTTTAATATTATTTAGCTATAAAATTACGATGGAATTTGCTGACTTAAGCAATGTAAGGTGCCAAATCCCCAAATTAAATCAATCGCGCTCATGCCGATAACTTCATGATTTGGAAAACAATCGGCAATGGTATTTAAAGCTATTCTATCGTTACTATCATTAAATACAGGCACCAACACTAATGTATTTAAAATTAAAAAATTCGCATAACTAGCCGGAATTTGCAAACCATCAAAAAACAACGGTTTAGGCATTGGCAAGGTTACAATATTTGGTGTTTTTCCTGTTTCTAAAGTCGAAGCCTTTAAGCGTTTTAAATTATCTTGAAGCACTTTGTAATTCTTGTCGTCAGGGTTATCTTCTACAACAGTAACAATGGTATCTTCGTTTACAAATCGACATAAATCATCTACATGCCCATGGGTATCGTCGCCCACTATACCGTCTCCTAACCAAATAACATTAGAAACGCCCAAATACGTTTTAAAAATGGCTTCATAATCCGTTTTAGTGAATCCACCATTCCTTACCTGAATGTCAGGATGCAACAAACATTCTTCTGTAGTTAATAAAGTCCCTTTACCATTAACATCTATTGCACCTCCTTCTAAAACTACAGGTTTACCCTTGTATGTTACTTGCTCTAAAGGCATGTTTAATGCCGTTGCCACTTTTTGTGGAACACCACGATCTAGAGTGAAATTTTTATATTTAGCCCAACCGTTAAAATTGAAATTTAAAGCAATGCGCTCGTTTCCTTTTTTTACAATAATTGGTCCAGAATCGCGCATCCAACTCCTATTGGTCTTATGTTGTAAAAAAGCGACCTGTTTCATGTTAACATGAGCCTGATCCAGAAGTTCGGTAACAAACATCTCTTGCTTTCCATCTTTAACCACAAGAAACACCGTTTCTACCTGTGCTACTTTTTTTATAAACTCTACAAATGCCCATTGTATGGCCTTGAATTTTCCTGGCCAATCGTTGCCATTGTATGGAAAACACAATAATACACCCTGTTGCTGCTCCCATTCGGCTGGAAATCTATACCCTAATTCGCTCATTTATTTATCTATTGCGCGTTTAGTAATATCTCCAAAAGCATCTATTCGGCGGTCTCTAAAAAACGGCCAATTCTGACGCACATTTTCCTGTAAATCCAAATCGACTTCGGCAATTAAGATTTCTTCTTTATCGTGCGACGCCTGAGCTAATATTTCGCCCTGAGGCCCAGCTATAAACGATGAACCCCAAAATTGTATACCATCGGTATCTGGCACATATTGTTCTAAACCAATACGGTTAGCGGCAGCTACAAAAACACCATTGGCTACAGCATGGCCTTTCATAACATTCATCCAAGCACCGTGTTGGTTAGCTCCAAACTCTTCTTTTTCTTTAGGATGCCAACCGATAGCTGTTGGATAAAACAATACTTCGGCACCTTTTAAAGCTGTTAATCGTGCTGCTTCTGGATACCACTGATCCCAGCAAATTAGTGTGCCGATTTTGCCTTTTTGGGTTTCGATGGCTTGAAAACCTAAATCGCCTGGTGTAAAATAAAATTTCTCGTAAAAATGAGGATCGTCTGGAATGTGCATTTTTCTGTACAATCCAGCTTCAGTTCCATCGGCATCAATAATATAAGCACTATTGTGATAAATACCTGCCATACGTTTTTCGAAAAACGGCACAATTATTACCACGCCCAACTCTTTTGCTAAAGCGCTAAATGCTTTAAAAGAGGTACTATACAAAGGTTCCGCGTAAGCGAAATTATCAACATCTTCAGTCTGACAAAAATAGTGGCTACTGTACAATTCTGGAATAAGAATAATCTCTGCGCCTTGTTTGGCTGCATCGCTTACCCAACTTAAACATTTCTTTAAATTGTTTTCTGGAGTATTGTTCAGATTAAGCTGAACTACCGCTATGTTATATTTCTTTTTTGACATTTTTTAACCGTAAAATTTTAGTGTAAAAATAACTATTTTATTAAAGTGAAATTAACACAGATACAATTATTACTGTTTTATTTGTAGTATTTGTTTTTTAACCAAAATGAGACACGGACTAGCAAAATTAATGCCGGCACTTCTACTAAAGGCCCAATTACCCCCGCAAAAGCCTGCCCCGAATTTAAACCAAATACTGCGATAGCTACTGCTATGGCCAATTCGAAATTATTGCCTGCAGCCGTAAACGCCACAGCTGCATTTTTATCGTAAGGTGCACCAACGGCTTTGCTAACAAAAAATCCTATTACAAACATGATAGTAAAATAGATTAACAATGGTACAGCTATAATTAAAACATCGATTGGTATTTGAACAATCAACTCGCCTTTTAACGAAAACATTACAACAATAGTAAACAATAAAGCGATTAAGGTTAGCGGAGAAATAGCTGGTATAAATGTATTTGTATACCATTGCTCGCCTTTTAATCGAACCAAAATAAACCGACTTAAAAAACCTAATACAAAAGGAATCCCCAAATATATAGCAACACTTTCAGCTATGGTACTTATTGAAATGTCTACAATAGCGCCATCAAAACCAAAATATGGCGGTAAAACAGTTATAAAAATCCAAGCATAAAAACTATAGCCAAACACCTGAAAAATACTGTTTAAAGCCACCAATCCAGCACCATACTCGCTGTTTCCATCTGCTAAATCATTCCAAACCAAAACCATGGCTATACAACGTGCAAGACCTATTAAGATAAGACCTACCATGTATTCTGGATAATCGTGTAAAAATGTTAATGCCAAAGCAAACATCAGTAAAGGGCCTATTACCCAATTTAAAATCAGTGAAACAGAGAGTAGCTTAGTATCTTTAAATACTTTTGGTAATAAGGCATAATTAACTTTCGCTAGAGGCGGATACATCATTAAAATTAAACCAATAGCTATAGGTATATTGGTCGTGCCTTTGTTAAAACTATTGATGAACTCTGGAAAACTCGGAAAATAATAGCCTATACCTACTCCAATGGCCATGGCTATAAATATCCATAAAGTTAAATAATTATCTAAAAAACTTAATCGTTTACTACTTGCCATAATTAGTTTATTTTAGAAAACACATAACATAATTCTTCTGCAATTTGTAAGCTACGTGCATTATATTGTTCGGTTTGTTGTGGTGTACCATCAAATGCTTTAGGATCTTCAAAAGTAATAGGAATACGCTTTTCTGCACCAGCTATAAACGGACAACCTTGATCGGCCTGAGAACAGGTCATGATAGCTGCAAAATGCGCTTCCGGATTAAAATCAGCATCAAATCGTTTCGAGAAACCAATAACCGGATGTTCGTTTTCTGCATATTTTATCGCATACACAGGATTTTGCTCTTGCGATAATTGCTGAATTTTAAATCCGGTAGCTTCTAAAGTTTCGGCAACTTTAGGAAATAAAGCAGTGGCTTCTGTCCCACCCGAAAAACATACTACTGATGGAATTTTAAAATACAATGCCGCGGTTTGTGCCCATACTTGAGACAAATGACTGCGTCTGGAATTGTGTGTACATATAAAGTTAAGTCGAATAGTTTCCTTTTTCGTGAATTTTTCTTGAATATAATCCACTAAAGGCTGTAAGGTTGTTTTGCGATCTTCACTTATAGACTGATAATTGAAAGACGCGATTAAATTTGAAAGTTTAGTATACATAATAATTGAATTAACAACATCCTGAATTAGGTGAACAACAGGCTGAATTTGAGTTTAAATCTGAAAGTTTAATTTTTGGTTTATCTGCAGGAATGCCACACTGGTCTTTTGCCAAACAATCGGTTTGTGTGGTCGTTAATAAAAAACGGGTGCCATCGAAGTCTAAACCATACTTTTGTATCGTGTCGCCTTGGTACTCTACCTCAATAGTTAAATCCTCTGGCAATTCTAAAGCAGATTTAGATAATTCTATAATGTGAGTTAATTTTTCGGGATGCAACCTATGGTCGTAATCGTTAGCCTGCCACAGCTGAAAATTAATAACCGTTTCGTGTCTTAATGTGCCACCACAGTCTATAAAATCTTTTGAAACTTTACCTATTTCGGTAACGTGAAAATGTCTTGGTACTAATTGTCCGTTTGGCAACTGAAACTCTAATTGCTCTAGTGCCCCTAAGTGCGTTTGAATGTCTTGAAGTGTCATGATTATTTATATTTAATTGTAATATTACGATGAATGAAAGTAAATTTTTTTAACAACAATCTGTCGGCGATCTAGGCGTTTCCTGATTTAAAAATTGTGTTAGTTTAAGCTGTATAGCCTGCCATCTGTTACTATCGATACAATAACAAACACTTGTCCCCTCTATAGTGCCTTTAATAATGCCTGCATTTTTTAATTCTTTTAAATGCTGAGAAATGGTAGGTTGTGCCAAACCAATTTCTTCTACCAAATCGCCACAAATACAAGATTCCGATTTAAACAGATATTCCAAAATAGCAATTCGCGCAGGATGCCCTAATACTTTGGCCAAACTTGCAATTTCGTTTTGCTGCTCCGAAAATATTTCAGATTTTGTGATTCCCATCTTATTAATTTATTTATTGCAATATTACGATAAATAATATTTTGAATCATTACTCAACCTTAAAATTAACACTAATTTAATCTTGATGAATAAACAAAAATCTCTGTCAAACCCAACTTTATTGAGCGCGACAGAGATTCATTTAAATAGTGATGTCTTCAGAATAAAACAGATATGGAATTATTCTATTTATGGAAATTATTGTTACGGGTTTGTAGACCAAATACTAGACTCTTTTATAAATACGCGTCTGTTCAGTTTAAGTTGTGCTATAATTAACTCGGCAAAATCTTCGGCTTGCATTACACTTTCGGTATTACCATCTGTTAAGTTTAAATCTACAGACAAATCTGTTGCAATAGTACTTGGTGTTAATGCTGTAACTCTAATATTATGTTTTCTCACTTCTTGCATTAAAGACTCTGTAAGTCCTAATACAGCAAATTTAGAGGCACTGTAAGCACTAGTAGCGGCATTACCTTTTAGACCTGCAGTAGAAGATATGTTTACAATATCACCAGATTTATTATCAATCATTTGTGGTAAAAATGCACGGGTTACATAATAAATTCCCATAACATTTACTCTAATTATATGTTCCCATTCTTCGGGTTCTAAAGCTAAAAACGACCCAAATTTAGCAATACCAGCATTGTTTATAAGAATGTCTATGGTTTTAAACTGATATAAAATTGTTTTTGCGGCGGTATTTACATCATCTATAGACGATACGTCTGCGGTTACCGTTATGGCTTCTACACCAAGTTTTCTTACTTCTTTAGCAACATCTTCTATATCTGCTGTCGTTCTTGCCAATAAGGCAATATGTACACCTTCTTTTGCCAATGCCAAAGCTAAAGCTTTTCCTATTCCTCTACCTGCTCCGGTTATTAAAGCGCGTTGTCCTTTTAAAGATCTCATAAATTATAATAGTTTATCTAATGCATGTCAAAAATACACATATTTATAAGTCGCAAGAAGTATAAATAGCATTAGAGTTAAATTTTTTTATGAACGCATACACCTAACTGCCTTTGCTATATTAATTTTGAATTAACACGATTTCAATTAACCACATTATCTATAAAATTAGATTTTAATCGGATTTTTTATCATTTTTTTAAAGACTTATCCTACAATAAATCAAATAATTAGACAAAATGTGTTAAAAAAGTAAGTTGTTTTAAAAACCATAATCATGCTTTTAAGCGTACATATATAAACCAAAAATTAAAAATTATGAAGAAAATTTCAATCGGAGTATTAGCTTTATGTCTAATGGCATCTTGTGTTTCTAAAAAGAAATATGTGGCTTTACAAGAAGAAAACGGACAAATAAAAAGTCAGTTGCAAAAAACAACTGTAGAGAAAGAAGATTTAGAAGCTAAATTTGATGAAATTCAAGCACGTGTAGATGCTTACAATTCTAAAATAAACTCTTTAACCGAAGAAAATGATGCTAAACTTGTAGCCGTTGGCGATGTTGCAGTCATCTCTAACGACACTAAAAAAAGCATGCGAGAAACTTTAAAACATGTAGATCCTGCTAAATTAAGCGAAGCCAAAACACTAAAAGATTCTATGAATTTGGCAGTGGCTTATAACTTACAAAAATCTTTAGACAGCAGTTCACTTAACGAAGATGAAGATATTGCGATAGATATTAACGAAACTGTTGTTATGATTTCTATTTCAGATAAAATGTTATTTAATACCGCAAGTTACAGAGTAAGTAGTAAAGCAAACAACATTTTACAAAAATTGGCCGACGTTATTAACTCCGAACCGAGTATAGAAGTTATGGTAGAAGGCCATACTGACTCTAGAAGTATTAACACTGCGACTGTAAAAGACAACTGGGACTTAAGTGTATTGCGCGCAACTTCGGTTGTACGTAAGTTACAAGACGATTACGATGTTGCTCCAGAAAAAATGATAGCAGCCGGACGTAGTAGTTACCATCCAATTGCCGAAAACGATACCAGAGAAAACCAAGCAAAAAACAGAAGAACACGTATAGTAATTCTTCCAAATATTAATAAGTTTTTTGCACTTATGAACTCTAACGAAGTTGCAAATCAATAAAACCTTCATTTCATTATCCATAGAAGAGGACTGCTTTCGAGCAGTCTTTTTTTTGCTTTAATATCTGCCAAGCACGTCCAATATATTAAGCTTTAGTATATTTGCAAAAATCTATATTCTTATGAATTCATTATTAAAAACTTTACGAATTGTTGGTGCTCTAGAAGGTATCTCGTACATTTTATTACTCTTTGTTGCTGTACCTATTAAATATCTTTTAAAAGATCCGCAATATGTAAAATTACTTGGTATGCCACACGGTTTACTGTTTGTTGCTTATGTTGTTTTGGCCATTATGGTAGGCATGGAACTAAAATGGGATAAAAAGACTTTTGCTTTTGTGTTATTAGCTTCAGTAATCCCGTTTGGAACTTTTATAGCAGATAAAAAGTATTTTAAGGTAGCTTAATATGCAAAACTTCAATCATTATTTCTTTAATTATTTTAAAAGCTTAAATATTTCCGATGCAACGGCAATCTATTTGAATATGATTAGCCTTTTGGTGTTGCTTCTAATTATTGTTTTTATATCTGATTTTATTGCGCGAAAGATTTTAATTCAGGCATTTTCGTCATTTGCAGCAAAATCTAAAACTAAATTCGACGATTTATTAGTCAACCACAAAGTACCAAGAAATATAGCGCATATTGTTCCGTTGGCAATTACGTTAAAGTGTTTACCAACTGTATTTTCAGATTTTCCTGTATTCGAACATGCAGTAGAATTACTCCTAAAACTATACTGTGTTGTTTTAGTGATTTGGATTATAAGAAGCGTTCTTAATACTTTAGAATCGTACTTTAAAACACTCCCCCGCTTAAAAGACAAACCTATAGATAGTTATATACAAGTACTTATGCTTTTTCTATGGGCAATAGGCATCGCGCTTATTTTTGTAATGATTACCGGTATAGACATTAAAACCTTCTTTACCACATTAGGTGCCGCATCTGCAGTCTTACTTTTAATATTTAAAGACACAATTCTGGGTTTTGTTGCAAGTATTCAAGTAGCAATAAACGATACTGTTAGAATTGGAGATTGGATTACTATGGATAAATATGGTGCCGATGGCGACGTTATAGAAATTAACCTTTCTACAGTCCAAGTTCAGAACTTTGATATGACGATAACCAACATTCCTACCTATGCTTTAATTTCTGATTCTTTTAAAAACTGGCGCGGAATGAATAGTTCTGGTGGCCGACGCATTAAAAGAGCTATTATTATTAAGGCTACTAGCGTTCATTACTTAACAAAAGAACGTGTTGATGCCCTTAAAAAAATACAGTTAATTTCTGATTATTTAGAACATAGACAAAACGATATTAATAAGTATAACGAAAATAACAATGCCGATAAAACCTTATTAATTAACGGGAGAAACATGACTAATTTAGGTGTGTTTAGGAAGTATCTTCAAAGTTATATAGAAACCCATTCGGCCATAAATAAGGATATGACGATTATGACGCGACAATTAGCGCCTACACCTCAAGGAATCCCTTTAGAAATTTATGCTTTTAGTAGCGATAAACGTTGGCAAAATTACGAATATATCATGTCGGATATTTTTGATCATACCCTGGCCGCAGTGCAATATTTTGATCTTGAAATATTCGAACTTAGTAATTACATTACAGAATAACATTATTTATAAACATAAAAAAGTCGCGTGTAATACGCGACTTTTTTATGCAATATAATTAAAACGATATTAGTTGGCTTGTGCCTTAGCATCGTCTATCATTTCTTGGTTTGCAGAAATACCAATTTCTACGCGTCTGTTTTTCACTCTACCTTCTTCTGTAGCGTTATCAAATCTAGGTTTGGTTTCGCCATAAGCTGTAACTGTAAAACGATCGCTGGAAATACCTTTTCCTTCTAAATAATCAACTACAGACTGTGCTCTTTTTTTAGATAAAGTCATGTTATAAGCATCGTCTCCAGAACTGTCTGTATGACCTTCTACTAATAAGTTAGTATCTGGGAATTCTGTGAAAATTTCTGCGATAGCATCTAGATTTTCTTTAGCGCTAGCTGTTAAATCGGCTTTATTTATGGCAAAAGTTACACCACTTTTATCATCGAAAACCACTTGAATGCCTTCTCCAACACGATTAACCTCGGCTCCAGGAAGCGCTTCTTCAATCTTATCGGCTTGTTTATCCATTTGGTTACCTATTATACCACCAGCAGCACCACCAACGGCAGCACCAATAAGTGCACCAGTAACGTTACCACCAATAAGGCCTCCTATTAATGCACCACCTGCAACACCAATACCTGCACCTTTTTGGGTGCTATTAGCATTTTTTAAAGAATCGCAGCTTACAAACGATATTGAAAATACCAAAGCTATAGCTACAAATATACTTGTTGTTTGTTTCATGTTTTGTAAATATTAAATTGTTAATTATAAATCGATGTTATCGGAAGTTTTGTTATACGTCATAATAACATCAAAAGGATTTCCTTCGTAAGTTGTTGGTACTTTAATAACCATTACGTTATCGCTAATATCCTGAATTGTGGCGCGATAACCAGAAGTAACGTGTTTGGCTTTTATATCGTCGCCTACATATTTAAACTGAAATTGCGTGTACCCATCTGTTCCTTCTAAAAACGACCAATGGATGCTATTGGTGTAAGCTTCGCAAATCGAACTATTCGCTTTAGTTGAAAATTTACCAGAACCGTTATTTGGTATAAACACCCATTCGCCGCCTTTAAAGCAAGACGAGTCGGCTAAATCGAATAAAAAAGCCTTGTATAACCCTTTATCGCCTACAAATTTAATATCTGTGACTTCCCAAGTGCCTTTTAACATTTTTTTACTTGGAGCTTGAGCAGTTGTAGATTTAGATCCTGAACAGGATAGCACAAGCATCGCTAACGTGATGTAAAGAATTTTTTTCATATTATTTTAATTAATGGTTTGATTAACAGTTCTACTAAGTTAATAATTCTATTTTTCATTTTAATGCTTAACAGCTGAAAAAAGTAAGAATTTATAACATTTATTTAGAATTACTTTCCAATCGATCTTTTACATACTCTATTTTGGTTTTTCCATGAGGTTTTGGTTTACCATCTTCACCCAAATTAACCATAATAATATTGTCTACTTTAATAATTGTTTCCCGTGTCATTTTATTTCTAACTTCACAATTTAACGTTAAAGACGATTTACCGAATTTTACGACTTCGATACCAATCTCTACGATATCGCCTTTTTTTGCCGAGCTTAAAAAATTAATTTCGGACATGTATTTAGTAACGACTCTATTATTTTCTAATTGAATGATAGAATACAAGGCTGCTTCCTCGTCTATCCATGCAAGTAATTTGCCTCCAAATAAAGTTTCGTTAGCGTTTAAATCTTCGGGTTTAACCCATTTTCTGGTGTGAAATCTCATGTAAATAAATTTTGTTGTGAATTTGTATTATCGTTAGGAATTTTCAACTGACTTCCTAATGCTTTATTTAATGCTTTTATAAAATATGCTGCTAGCAAAGGAGATTCTTTTTCTGTATTTTGATGAATAAAAAAATCTATTTCTTTAATCCCTTGGTCTTGCCATAACTTTAAACGTTCTACCCAATCGTCTAATCGCTTATAATCGCTGGAGTGATTAGCTCCTACATAGCGAACAAACGCTCTCGCGTTGGTTAATCGCATGTGTAACAAATCGCGACGGCCAGCCGTGTCTACAATAATATTGGAAATGTTATGCGTTTCTAACAATTGGTATAAGTTATTCGCTACTTCCACATCATTAAACCAATCGCTATGCCTAAACTCAACTGCTAACGGATATTGCTCTGGCCAAAAATTTAAAAATTCTGATAATACTCTAAAATTATCAGGCGAAAAGTTCGTGTGTAATTGTAAGAAAAAACATCCCAATTTATCTTCTAATTGGCTTGCGTTTGTTAAAAGTAATTCAGTTTCGGCTTTAACGTCTGTAAGTCTTTTGTAATGACTAATGGTTTGATTAATTTTTGGAAAAAACTTAAACGATTGAGGTGTTTTATGCTTCCATACAGCAAATTGCTCTGCACTAAAAATACGATAAAAGGTTGCATTAAGCTCTATACTATTAAATTGCGAAGCATAATAACCAAGTTCGTCTTTGGTGCCTTTGGGATAAAAATGTTTTAAATCGGCTTTATTCCATTTTGCACAACCTACGTAAATTTCAGGCACATTATCATCTTTAAATTGCTCTAAAACCAAACGTGTTTTAGGATGGTCTTCTGGTAACGAAAAATCAATATGTTCTGGGTGGCTTACGCTTCCAAACTTCATAATGGAATAATTTTGTATAAAGATAATTCTTTAATTGTTCATAACCACGTTAACAAGTAATAGCATTAACATTTATTTGATTAGAGATAATTAATAATTTTAAGAAAAATGTTTAAAATTATGACAACAAGACACAACAATCTGAAAGCTATTCGACCTGAAACCTCTTTAGGGACGTTAAGCGAAAACATGAGTAGTGACGAACGTTTTCAAAACGAAACATTGCGGCCCATCATCAAATTTCAAGAAGACCTATTTATTGAAGTACTTAAAAACTACATCGCCAAACACAAAAATGTGTTTTATGGTTTAAGTCTGCCAAAAAAAATAGCGTATGTAGAAAATGCCATTCAAAAAGACATGAAATTTCGTAACTCGGTAAAGGGTATGATTATTGGACAATTTACTGTTG
Source organism: Formosa sp. A9 (assembly GCF_051200825.1). GTDB lineage: Bacteria > Bacteroidota > Bacteroidia > Flavobacteriales > Flavobacteriaceae > Formosa. The sequence goes on from NZ_CP195158.1 coordinate 2,053,336, forward strand.
AAGAATATTTACGTTATATCGAAAATTCTTCGGCACTAAATAAACGAATGATGAACATTACAAAAGAACAACTTTTAAATAATATTCAGTTATTCGACACTCCGTTGGCCGACGTTATTTAAAGCAAAGATTCGCCATTTATATTAGTGGTTAATACGTCGCTCATATAATCAAAATAAGGCCTAATGGTTTTAAAATCTTCATCGATTTTAGTAATAAAATCCGGACTAGTAACCTCTTGGTCTGTAAACGATTTTGTAAAAATATATTGCTTTTTCTTTATAAGATCGATATCTGGGTGATTTTTATCGAATCCTTTTGGGGCAGTTTTAAGTTCATCGCCAACCAAATTGCCCCAAACGGATTTAAATTTTGAATGGTTTAAAATGTCTCGCATTTCTTGTGTATCAACTTCAAATTCTTTTCTAACACGGTGTAAATCTGCTTTATTCGGATCCCAAAACCCTGTGGCTATAAACGATTTGTTATCGGGTTGAATTTGCAAATAATAGCCCCCACGCAATTGTGGTTTTTTCCTATGTATACTACCTCCAAAGTGCGTTTTATACGGTTGTTTGTTTTTAGAAAATCTTACATCTCTGTAAATTCTGAATAGTTTTAAAGCATCAACATCGTCGTGTAATTTTATAGTGTCGAACAATTTTTGATAAGCCAATTTAACTTCGCCCTCTACAGCTTTAAATTCCGATTTATGATCTTGAAACCAAGTTCTATCATTATGCTGTTCTAATAACTTTAAAAAATCCAGTACGTTTTGAGAAATCATATTTTTGAAGTATTTAAAACATTAAAAATACAAAAAAGGCTCCGTATTTACGAAGCCTTAAATAAATTTAAGTGACGACCTCTACTCTACTAAAGTGTAGACTTTAGACTCGACCTTATTGGTATTTTTATCGAATTGTTGCACAATAAAATTGCCCTTATCGTCAAAAAAACCAATACCAGAAGTACCATCTTCCTCAATAACAAACTGTTTACTATCGGCAGACTGTTTTACAGTTTTAGGAGTATACGTATTATAAGGGTCGGAAATTAAAAAACCATCCTCGCTCATAGTAAATACACAACGTTTACCGTCTAAAGTATAATGCTTAACCTGCTGTGTTTGGGTAAACGGACTATTATTGGTTATTCTAACCGTTTCTGTAACTTCTACAGGCGCATTTGCACGATCCTGATTAATCTTATTTTTATCATCTTCCGATAATTTGACCTCCTGAACTTTTTTAGTGTTGTACTCTACAGTTTCTTCTGTTATTGTACTTCCATCATTAATTTTTGTGGTTACTGTTTTGGTTTCTTCTTGAATATCTTTAGGCTCGGTTTGTGCAGTTACAAAACTACAAACACACAACCCAGTAATTATTAATACTTGTTTCATTTGTTCTTTATTATAATTAAAAAAATTCATGTAAAGACTTATCCAATCTCATTTTAAAACATAAAAAGAGCTGGATAAACCTTGTGCAATACTCTAAATACAGATTTATTTAGATAAGGCACCTCTCATAAGCGTAATTACAAATAATACCAGAAACACAAAGAATGTAATTTTAGCAATACCTGCAGAAGCTCCTGCAATACCACCAAAACCTAATATTCCTGCTATTATTGCAATAATAATAAATGCAATTGTCCAGCGTAACATAATATTAAAATTTAAAGATTAATTAATTGCAATTGCGTGTTTTACAGAAACAAACACAATCACCTCATTACATGTAAGTTAGTGATTTTTTTTGACACTATCGCTATAAACAGTTTCAAATCACACTAACGAATTACATCATATAGTTAAATTATGAAGTTACATTTACACCTTGCTATAGCTTAACACCTTTTAACGTAAAAAACACTTTAAAGCGTTAATTAATGTTAATACGTAGCTATTGTTTTAACGTGTATTAACATTAATATTTTTGAAATTTAAACCAAACCACTGTGGACTGGAAGTCTATAGGTTTGAAAACAGACTGAAAGTCCGATTATTTGTATTTATTTTAGCCACAAATACACGAATAATCTTTATAAAAACTAAGTCAAATATTCGTGCATTCGTGGCAAAAAATATTTATAGAAACTGAAAGTCTTGCACTAAAAGTGCATAGTTTCAACTAACGACTGAGACCAATGAAAGAAATAGAACACGTCTTTAATAACTTGTCTGTAAACAGAGCCAAGACTATTTACAAATCGTATTCTACTTTATGAAGTATTAACCCAGATGCAGGAGCAATATAATCCATTACTTCCTTGCTTTCAGGTTTTAAACTATCTGAAATATAATGAAGCGGAATTTCATGCTTCCCCAATTTTATAAGTGCTCCCATCATGAGTCGGATTTGGTTCCTCATAAACCCCTGACCTTTTACACGTAAAATGTACGACCGTTCAGGAAAAAAACTTGCAGTATACAACCTGTTTTCTACAATTTCGCAAGTATCTATGGTACGATTAAACACACCTGTTTCGGTGGGTTTATAACAATACGTTTTAAAATTATGGGTTCCTTCAAATAATTTAGCCCCAGCTTGCATTAATTCGATATCCAGTTCATCTAAAATTGTCGTCATAATCGGCGCACAAAACGGATGGAATTTATTGCCTTGAGCAAAAACATAAACATATTCCTTCATTTTTGAAGTTTGAATAATATTAAATGTACTATCGACTTCTTTGATAGATAAAGCTCTTAAATCTTGTGGTAAGTTATAATTGAAAACAGCTAAAAACGCGTCTAAATCCTCTATAGGATCTTCCAAAAACAATTCGAAAGCACCTTGCTCTGCAGATACCATGGCATCTGTACGACCAGCTCCCATGGTTTTAAATGTTTTACCATCCATCACATAACGCATGGTTTTATCAATCATTAAATGTACCGTTTTTAAATTGGGTTGTTTTTGCCAACCATGAAAACGATAGCCTAAATATTGAATTGCAATAAGGTAAAAAAAACGCTTTTTCAACTGGAAACTTGTTTATTTTAAAAAGTACGGCAAGTAACTTATTTTGATAGACATCACAAAAAAATTAGTATCTTAAATGCTGATTTTACTAACTAACTTTATTTTTTTATGACAAACACTATTAAACCTCCTATTTGGTTCTGGGTTGCTAGCATAATTGCGCTGTTATGGAATGGCATGGGTGTTTACGCCTATTTACAACAAGCCTACAACACCGAAAGTTTTAGGGCACAATACACCGCCGAAGAATTAAAAACAGTGTTAAACACACCGTCTTGGGTAATGGGCGCTTTTGCTGTTGCTGTATTTTTTGGGTTTCTAGCCAGTATTTTACTATTGCTACGCAAGAGATTTGCCTATGTTATCGCTCTAATTTCTTTAATTGCCGTAATTGCCCAAATGAGTTACTTGTTTTTTGGCAGTACACCAAGCAATATAATACTGCCGCTATTTGTTTTAGTATTTTCGGTGTTTCTACTATGGTTTTCTAAAACAGCTATGGCTAAAGGTTGGATTTCTTAAACGGATAGCACTAGGTTTTCTAGTGCTTATTTTTCTCTCTCCTTTAAAATATTAACCACATCGTTTATTTTAAAGCCTTTGGCTTGTAAAAGCATTAAATAATGAAATAACAAATCGGCACTTTCATTTAAAAACAAATTGTCGTCGTTATCTTTGGCTTCAATCACCACTTCTACAGCTTCCTCGCCTACTTTTTGGGCTATTTTGTTAATACCTTTTGCAAATAAAGACGATACATACGACTCGTTTGGTTTAAAATTTAAACGCCGGTCTTCAATTACTTCTTCTAAATGCGAAATAAATCCGTAATTCGTTGCATTAGTTTCTGCCCAACACGTATCGGTTCCAGTATGGCACGTTGGACCTTTTGGGTGCACGGTAATTAGCAAGGTGTCGTTATCGCAATCTAGTTTAATGTCTACCAAATGTAACACATTGCCACTTTCCTCACCCTTCGTCCACAATCTGTTTTTTGTGCGACTAAAAAAGGTTACTAATTTGGTGTCTTTTGTTTTTTGATACGCCTCGGCATTCATATAGCCTAACATTAATACGTTTTTAGTACTCGCATCTTGAATGATTGCTGGCACTAAACCGTCATTATTTTTATTGAAATCAATCGTCATGATATTCTATTTTAACTGTAAGCTATAACCTTACAGGAATATTATTTTTATTAAGTTTTTGTTTTAATTCTGAAATAGGAATTTCTCCAAAATGAAACACGCTGGCCGCCAAAGCAGCATCGGCTTTTCCTCGGTTGAAGGTATCCACAAAATGCTGAACATTTCCTGCCCCACCTGAAGCAATTATAGGAATATTTAAAAGACTTGAAAGTTTCGCCAAAGCTTCGTTAGCAAATCCGTTTTTAGTCCCGTCGTGATCCATAGAAGTAAATAAAATTTCGCCTGCACCACGCGATTCCACTTCTTTTGCCCAGTCGAACAAATCGATTTCGGTAGGAATACTTCCTCCCGCCAAATGCACTTTCCACTGCCCGTTAATTTGTTTCGCATCAATGGCCACAACCACACACTGACTCCCAAATTTATTAGCTAATTCGTTAACCAAATCCGGGCGTTTTACAGCGGAGGAATTGATAGACACTTTATCGGCTCCACATTTTAACAACGCATCAACATGTTCTACAGACGAGATACCACCACCTACTGTAAACGGAATATTAACTTGCTCTGCAACATGTAATACCATATCTAAAGTAGTGCCTCGCCCCTCCAAAGTTGCCGCAATATCCAGAAAAACCAACTCGTCTGCCCCTTCAAGAGCATATTGTTTGGCTTGTTCTACAGGGTCGCCAGCATCTATTAAATCTACAAAATTAACGCCTTTTACAGTTCGCCCATTCTTAATATCTAAACACGGAATGATTCGTTTTGTAAGCATAGTTTATTGTGAGTTTACTACAAGTTGTTCTAATTCTTTTAAACTTATTTTATTTTCGTAAATCGCTTTGCCAATAATCACACCTTCGCAGCCAATTTCCTTAAGCTTTGGTAATTCTTCTTTACTCGAAATGCCTCCAGAAGCTATTAATTTGATACTCGGATTTTCTGAAATGATTTTTTTATACAAATCGAAAGACGGACCTTCCAACATACCATCTTTAGAAATATCGGTGCAAATAACATACTGAATGCCTTTATGCATATACCCTTTTATAAACGGAACCACTTCCAAACTGCTTTCTTCTAACCAGCCGCTAATAGCGACTTTTTCGTTTTTGGCATCGGCACCCAAAATAATTTTCTGACTCCCATATTTCTGAATCCATTTTTCGAATATATCTTTATTTTTAACAGCAATACTCCCTCCGGTGATCTGTTTGGCACCCGAATTAAATGCTATGTAAAGGTCTTCGTTAGTTTTTAAGCCTCCTCCAAAATCAATTTTTAAATTCGTTTTCGTGGCAATCTGTTCTAACACCTTATAATTTACAATAGTACTGGCTTTTGCACCATCTAAATCTACTAAGTGCAGATACTCTACGCCAGCATCTTCAAACTGCTTAGCGACTTCTAAAGGGTTTTCGTTATAAATTTTTTTAGTATCGTAATCGCCTTTGGTTAAGCGCACACATTTACCGTCTATAATATCTATGGCTGGTATGATTCTCATGGTTATTTATTGATCAATATGATTTAATATTTAAAAAATTACGCAATACTTGCTCTCCTGCTGTACTGCTTTTTTCTGGGTGAAACTGAACGCCGTAAAAATTTTTATGCTGTAAAGCCGAGGCATAATTACCGTTATAATTGGTTATCGCAATGGCTTCGTCGCAATGTTCTGCATAATAACTGTGTACTAAATACATATAGGAATTTTCAGGAATATCCTTAAATAAATCCGATTTTAAATTCGAAACCGTATTCCAGCCCATTTGCGGCACTTTTACCGTATTTGGAAAGCGTTTAACAGCTACCTGAAAAACACCTAAACCCTTGGTATCGCCTTCCTCAGTGTAGTTACAAAGTAATTGCATACCCAAACAAATCCCTAAAACAGGCTGTTTGAGTGTCGGAATCAGTGTATCCAACCCGCTATTTTGAAGCATTTTTAAAGCCGAACTCGCCTCGCCAACACCAGGGAAAATCACACGGTCGGCCGCTATAATTTCGTCTGGATTATTGCTTAAAACCGCATCGATTCCTAAGCGTTTAAACGCAAACTGAATACTTTTGATGTTGCCCGCACCGTAATCTATTATTACTACTTTCAATGGTTTTTGATTTTTTAACTGCAATAATTCTCTATTCACAAACAATACTACTTATCATTTGAAAAGGTTGTTTTTTTTTAAATGACAATTTCTCGACTGCGCTCGAAAAGACAAAATAGAATGAATTTCAACAGTAATTAATTTAATTAAAATAATTTCGAGTTACAGCATCCCTTTGGTTGATGGTAAAATCATTTTTTCTACATCGCGTTTGACAGCCATTTTAATGGCTTTTGCAAAGGCTTTAAAAATAGCTTCTATTTTGTGATGTTCGTTGGTGCCTTCTGCTTTAATATTTAAATTGCATTTCGCGCCATCGGTGAAGGATTTAAAAAAGTGAAAAAACATTTCGGTTGGCATTTTACCTACCATTTCGCGTTTAAACTCGGCTTCCCAAACCAGCCAGTTTCTACCGCCAAAATCAATCCCCACAGACGCTAAACAATCGTCCATTGGCAAATAAAATCCGTAGCGCTCAATGCCTAATTTGTTGCCCAAAACCGTATTGAACAATTCTCCCAAAGCAATGGCTGTATCTTCAATAGTATGGTGTTCGTCCACCTCTAAATCGCCATCCACTTTTACATTCAAATCCAATTGGCCATGACGTGCTATTTGATCGAGCATGTGATCGAAAAAAGCAATGCCTGTTTCAATGTTACTTTTACCGGTTCCGTCTAGATTTAAATCGATTTTAATTTTCGTTTCGTTGGTATTGCGTTCGATACTTCCGGTGCGATCGTCAACTTTTAAAAATTTATAAATAGCTTCCCAATCGTTAGATTCTAAGGCAATAAATTCGTTTAAATCGCCTCGATTCACAGTAATTTCGTCGGTTCCAAGATTGGTATTATCGTTGATAAAAATACCTTTACATCCTAAGTTTTTCGCTAATTCCACATCGGTTAAACGATCGCCAATAACGAAAGAATTTTCCAAATTGTAAGCTTCTGAGAAATATTCGGTCAACAAACCAGTATTTGGTTTCCGTGTTGGTGCATTATCTTTAGCGAAAGTTCTGTCGATAACCTGATTTTTAAATGTGATACCTTCATTTTTAAAAGTATCAATTATAAAATTATGAACCGGCCAAAAGGTGTCTTCAGGAAACGCTTCGGTTCCTAAACCATCCTGATTGGTAACCATCACCAATTCGTAATCCAATTCTTTCGCAATTCTACTTAAATATTGAAACACTTTTGGGTAAAATTCCAATTTATCAAACCCGTCTATCTGCTCATCTGCTGGTTCTTTAATAATCGTGCCATCACGATCTATAAATAATACTTTTTGTTTCATTGTAAACTTTTAAGAGCTGTTAGTAATGTCTCATTTTCTACGCTTGTTCCTACGGTTAGCCTTAAGCAATTTTCGCATAGGGGTTGCGTTGTTCGGTTTCTAACAACTACGCCTTTTTTAATTAATTGATTATAACGTTGGGTTGCATCATCTACCTTTACCAGTACAAAATTGGTGTCTGTTGGGTAAATTTTGCTGATGTAATTGATCTGCTTTAAGTCTGAAATTAACTGACTGCGTTCTATTAAAATAGCATCAATTTCGTTACTAACAAGATCGGTTTGTTTTAGTAATTCTGCCGCTTTATTTTGCGTTAACACATTGATATTGTAAGGCGGTTTGATAGTATTTAGTACAGAAATAATTTCGGTAGACGCATAGCAAATTCCTAAGCGAATGCCCGCCATGCCATAAGCTTTAGACAAAGTTTGGGTGATGATTAGATTTGGAAATTCATCCAATCGCTGCAACCAACTGTCTTTCGACGAAAAATCGATATACGCTTCGTCAATAACCACGATGCCTTCAAATTTTTTCAACAACACTTCTACATCAGTATCGATAAAGCTATTTCCAGACGGATTATTCGGCGAGCATAAGAATAAGATTTTACTATGTGCATCGGCTGCTTCTAAAATCTGATCCGTTTCTGGTTGAAATGTTTCCGTCAACAATACTTTCTTAATTCCAACAGCGTTCAAATTTGCCAACACTTCGTACATGCCGTAGGTTGGTGGTAAAATAATGACATTATCTTGGTTGGGTTCGCAAAAAGCTCGAACAATTAAATCCAAAACTTCGTCGCTACCATTGCCCAAAAGGATGTTAGATTTCGAAACCTCTTTTATGTCTGACAAAATAGCTTTCACTTCATTTTGATACGGATCGGGATACCTATTAATGCCATTGTTAAAGGGATTTTCGTTAGCGTCTAAAAACACCATGTCGCTGGTTTCTTCCTGAAATTCGTCTCGTGCAGACGAATAAGCTTTTAAAGCTTTAATGGAAGGTCTTAAAAGATCTTGAACACTAGCCATGTTATTTTTTTAAATCATTTAAACGTAAAGTTACCGCATTTTTGTGTGCTTGCAAACCTTCGGCTTCGGCCATACTTTCGATAACTGGTCCTAAATCTAAAAGGCCTTGTTCCGATATTTTCTGAAAGGTAATACTCTTAGAAAAACTATCTAAATTCACACCCGAATAGGCTTTACTAAACCCGTTGGTCGGTAAAGTGTGATTGGTTCCCGAGGCATAATCGCCAGCACTTTCTGGCGTGTAATTGCCAATAAATACCGAACCAGCATTTACAATACCATCTACAAAAACAGCTTCATTTTTAGAACAAATAATAAAATGTTCCGGAGCGTATTCGTTGATTAAATCTAAAGCTACCGCTTCGTTTTCGACATAAATCATTTTGGAATTGGCAATCGCTTTTTTCGCAATGTCTTGTCGTGGCAATAATGAAATTTGCCTCTCTAAGGCTTTTAAAACCTGATCGATGATTGCTTTGGAAGTCGTTACCAAAATCACCTGACTATCGGCTCCGTGTTCCGCCTGACTCAACAAATCGGATGCTACATAATTGGCATTGGCGCTATCGTCTGCAAAAACCAATAATTCGCTTGGTCCGGCAGGCATATCGATCGCCACACCATATTTGGTTGCTAACTGCTTGGCCACAGTTACAAACTGATTACCAGGACCAAATATTTTATACACTTGTGGAATCGTTTCGGTTCCAAATGTTAAACCTGCTATAGCCTGAATACCGCCAACTTTTATAATTTTGGAAACCCCACACAATTGTGCTGCAAACAAAATTTCGTTGGCAATCGCACCTGTTTTGCTTGGAGGCGTACACAACACGATTTCTTTGCAACCTGCAATTTTAGCAGGTATAGCCAACATTAAAACGGTAGAAAATAAAGGAGCTGTTCCACCCGGAATATACAAACCTATTTTTTCGATGGGGCGTTTTTCTTGCCAACACTGTACACCATTTGTCGTTTCAACTTCAACTTTTTGTGTTTTTTGAGCCGCGTGAAAACGCTCAATATTATTGTAAGCTGTTTGGATTGCCGCCTTTAACGTATCGTTTACAGCGGCAGAAGCTGTTTCAATTTCTTTATCGGTAACTAAATTAGATTCTAACGTAACACCATCAAAAATAGACGTGTATTTCGTGATAGCTTCATCTCCATGACGCTTTACATCATCAAAAATTTGAGTTACGGTGTTTTCGATATCATTAACCGTTTGTGTAGGTCTTTGCAAAATATTGCCCCATTCGCTAGGTTTGGGATTTTCTATAATATTCATCGTCTTTCGTCTTAAATCAATTTATAAAACCATGTTATCTATTGGGCAAACTAAAATTCCTTCTGCTCCATGAAGCTTCAGTTCGTCTATAATTTCCCAAAATTTATTTTTATTAATAACTGTGTGCACAGAACTCCATCCTTGCTCGGCTAACGGCAAAACTGTAGGACTTCGCATGCCTGGCAAAATGGAAATTATAGTATCTAATTTCTCATTGGGTGCGTTTAATAACACATATTTGGATTGTCGGCCTTTTAATACCGATTGTATTCTGAATTGAATTTTATTTAGTATGGCCTCGTTAGCTTCAGAAATTAAAGGAGACGCAGCTAAAACGGCCTCAGACTTTAATAATACTTCTACTTCTTTCAAACCATTTTTAAACAAGGTACTACCGCTCGAAACGATATCTACTATGGCATCGGCCAGACCTATATTTGGCGCAATTTCTACCGATCCATTAATAATATGAATATTGGCTTTTACTTTATTTTTTTCTAAATATTGCTGAACCGTATTGGGGTACGACGTTGCGATACGTTTACCTTCCAGCTCTTGAATGCTTTTATATTTAACTGATTTTGGAACAGCGACTGAAACTTTACAGGCAGAAAAACCCAGTTTTTCTTTAATTTGAATGTTTCCACCTTTTTCTATAAGTACATTTTCTCCAATAATCGCGGCATCTACAACACCATCTTTTAAATACTGTGGAATGTCGCCATTTCTTAAATAAAATACTTCAATAGGGAAATTTCTAGCCGAAGCCTTCAGTTGATCTTTTCCGTTATCTATAGAAATACCAATGTCTTTTAGTATTTGCATAGAGTCGTCGTACAAACGACCAGATTTTTGAACAGCAATTTTTAGTTTACTCATTTTAGTTGATTAATATCGCTTGAGTAAATCCATGGGCAGTAAAATAAAAACCCCATCTGATTTACTCAAACGGGGTTTAAAAATATATTATTCTGAATTTATCCAATACATTTTCAGCTCGCTTGAGTGCAAGTATGAAAATGATGATGATGTACTTGAATAAATAACATGTTTTTGTTTTTCTTTTACAAATATTCAGAAATTAAAAACACTTATGCAAGCTTTTCAATTAAAAATTAAAAAGTTTTTATTGGTTTCCTAAAATTATTGGTAAGCCGCTATCTCCAGAACCGATTACTATCACTTTCGCATTAGCAGATTCCGATAATTTTACAGTAGCCTCTATACCTTTATCTTGCAAAATTTTATCGTTTAAAGATTCGCTTAATATTTTATTGGCATCGGCTTTACCTTGAGCTTCAATAATTTGTTTTTGAGCTTCTTTTTGCGCTGTCACCAGTCTAAATTCGTATTCTAAAGACTCTTGTTCCTGCTTTAGTTTACGTTCTATGGCATCTTTTATAGATGGCGGTAAAGCTACATCGCGCACCAAAATTTCGTTAAGTTGGATGTATTGGTCGTCTACTATACTTTTTGTTTCTTCAAATATTTCTTTTTGAATGGCATCTCGCTTACTCGAATACAGTTGCTCTGGCGTATAACGCCCCACAACGCTTCTGGCAGCCGAACGAATAGCTGGCAATAAAATACGTTCTTTATACATTTCGCTCTTTTCTTTGTGTAATTTTCCTAAATTCTCGTATTGTGGCTGAAACCATGCCGAAGCTTCAAGTTTAATATCTAAACCATTAGACGATAACACATTCATACGTTCGTAAATTTCCTGTTGCCTTACCTCGTAAACAAAAACCTTATTCCAAGGTGCCACCACATGAAAACCTTCGCCTAAAGGAGGTTCATCGGTTACGACACCGCCACCAAAGGTTTTATATAATACACCCGCTTCACCAGAACCTATGGTTATAGCCGATTTAGATATTAAAATAATTAGTGCCACAATAAGGATAACAAATGGCAATGCAATTTTTGGTAATTTTTCCATGTTCAATTATTTATATTAGTCCGTAATATTTACGTAAAAACCATTCTGCAGAAAGCGTTAATACCAAAAGTCCTAGTAAATATTTCCAGTCTATTAAGGCTTGTGTGATTTTTGTGCTTTTTAAAATGGGTTTATAACGTTGGTCTTTTAAAAGATTCTCTTTTAATGCTGTATAATCGCTTACATAAGCAGACATACCATTAGTATTGGTCGCTAATTGTTGTAATTTTGTTACATTGGCATTTAAAAATTGCTGCTCGATATTAAAATCTAAAATAGTTAAACTACCTGATTTTGAAATATTGGCATGCAAAGCTTTTACTGTAAAATCGTATTCTGAAGCTGGCAAATGACTTAAATCGACCTGATAATTAGTGTTTTTTAATACAAAAGGTAAAGTTACCGTAGTACCATCAACTTTGTTCGTTAGTGTTAATTGAAGCGATTCGGATGCATCAAATTCGTAATTTTTGTTAAAGTATTGTGCCTTAACTACTACATTACTTACATCTTCATAAAAAGATTCATAATCTAGCACCAATCTACTCTTGCGTTGTGTAGAGGCCAGATATTGTACCAATTTGCCTATAAAATTATCAAACGCCTGAAAATCATTAGTATTTAAAAAACTTTCTGCTCGCCACTGCCAAATATTTTCTCCCAGTAGTAACACCTCACGCTGGCCATCCTCTTCTAACGTAAGTAATAAGGACTGTTCGGTTACCGCATTACCTAATTTTTTATACAATAAAGTTTCGTAAGGCACGTCCACAGTAAGCTCGCCAAAAGCGGACTCTAAAGGTGGAAACGATTCGAAATCTAAATCATCTACAATAAAAGTAGAAAAATTAGAATTTAAAGCTGGTTGGTACCATTCGGTTTGACCTGAAATGTCGTGCTTAAAATGTAAACCATTCTGATTTAGAAAATGCCAATCGGTTTGCGATCCAGAAACTACAAACACATGCTTGTTAGTTTTCTTAATGTCATCTAAAACACCTTTAAACTGATTGTTAGGCTGATACAACATAACCAACTGAAAATCATTAATTTTACTCAGATATTCTCTAGGCTTCAAAATATGTGCAGAACGCTGCTTATTACTTTCTATACTTTTTTTAAACATGCCTAAATCTGGATGATAAAAATTAGAAACTAAAGCAACATTCATTTGTTCGTCGATGACTTCAACAGCAAAACTTTTTCGGTTATTTATAGTGTTTCTTTCTTGCGGAAGCGGTGCTAGTTCTGCTTCGTAAGTTGTTACCCCTACACGCGATGCGGGTAAGGTAAATTGTAAAACTTCGGAATTATTATGTTTTGAAAATTGTACGGTCTTAGAAAACACAATGTGCGATCCAGATTTTACTGTAAAAGTAGAAGTTACTGGACGGTTTCCTGTATAAACCAAAATAGTCTCAACAGGAAATTTATTATTTAAATATGCATATTTATTTACCTGTAATTGCTTGATATGAAGATCTAAATACGTTGTAGTATCTCCTAAAATGATAGGGTAAACAGGTTGCTTAACTGTAGTAAACGTATAGTCATCCCCAAAGGTCTGATTGCCATCGGTTATTAAAACTATTGGAGCTACATCTTGACCATGAATTGTATTAAGATCTGAAAAAGCTTTAGAAATATCGGTTTGCTTACTAGAAAACGTTAGACTATCATTCTGCTGTAATACATTACCGAAGGTGTAATATTGTATATCGAAACTAGCGTTTAAATCGGTGTCGGTTTTAAAAAAACTTCTAACTTTTCTTGCATTAGCATCCTGCTCTAAATGCACAACCGATTCCGAATTATCGGTTACAACCAATAACTTAGGTTTTTCTGTAACTGTATTAAGTTGTTCGAACTTTGGATTAATTAATAGTAATAGAACCAAAAAAATCGATAGAAACCTTAAAAAAGCAAAAAGCATGTGCTGTTTTGACATGCTTTTCACTTTAAATTTATATTGAAAAAGAGCTAATAGAAGTGCTACTATTCCAGCAAGAATAATATATAATATGGTGTTTACAGCCATAAATTAGGTTAACATTCCGCCATCTACATTTAACGTTTGCCCGGTTACATATGCACTCATATCGCTAGCTAAAAACACACATGCATTTGCTATATCTTCTGGAGTACCACCACGCTTTAATGGAATGGCATCGCGCCAGCCTTTTACAGTATTCTCGTCTAATTTTGCAGTCATTTCGGTTTCAATAAAACCAGGAGCGACAACATTGCTTCTAATATTTCTTGAGCCCAACTCTAAAGCAACAGATTTTGAGAATCCTATAATACCTGCTTTAGACGCTGCATAATTGGTTTGCCCTGCATTTCCTTTAACTCCTACAACAGAGCTCATATTTATGATCGAACCTTTACGTTGCTTCAACATAGTGCGTTGCACCGCTTTAGTCATATTAAAAACAGATTTTAGGTTAACTTCAATAACCTTATCAAAATCTTCCTCGCTAATACGCATTAACAAATTATCTTTCGTGATTCCTGCATTATTTACCAGTATATCTATACTTCCAAATTCCTTAACAACATCTTCTGCTAAACTTTGAGCTTCTTCAAAATTAGCGGCATTACTTTGGTAGCCTTTTGCTTTAATTCCTAAACTATTTAATTCGGCTTCCAAAGCTTGGGCAGCTTCTACAGAAGCACTATATGTAAATGCAATATTTGCACCTTGTTGTGCAAAAACTTGAGCAATTCCTTTACCAATACCGCGACTTGCACCTGTAATAATTGCTGTTTTTCCTTCTAATAATTTCATGTGTAATTAAATAAAATTTTGATAACCAAAGATACTAATTACTATATTGACAGTACAAAAAAACCTCACAAATTTGTGAGGTTTTTAAAGTAGCCGTCTGACTTTACTGCGTTTTAAAGTTGTATGTCTTTAGCTGTTTCGTAGTTAAATAAATAATCTACATCCATTTCTTTAACTTCGCCTAACTTGCTCAAGGCCTTAAAATCGATATCTTTTTTATTACCAACTACCATAACATTGTAGTGTTGCCCTTTAATGTTTGTATTAAAGAACTGCTTTAAATCGTTTAAAGTCATAGATTTTATGGTATTATACATCGCTTCTCTGTTATCGTTGTCTATCCCTAATTTCTTTAAACGCTCGTAGCTCCAAAACACATTATCTTTAGTAATTCGCTGTGCTGCAATTTTCTTTAATGCCGCATCTTTTGCTGCTTCAAATTGTTTTTCTGCTTCCGGCATATCAGACATTAAATCCATCATAGCATTTACAGCCTGATCCATTTTATTGGCTTGTGTACCAATATACGCCATAACGTAATTCGATTCGTCTTGTCTGGATGGCGTATCGTATTTAGCATATGCAGAATACGCTAAAGATTTAGATTCGCGAATTTCCTGAAACACAATAGACGATAAACCACTACCAAAGTAAGCGTTAAATAGACTTGCCGCTGCTAAATTTTCGGGATCGAAAGGCTGGCCTTTGGCTAAAAATACCATCTCGGACTGCACCATGTCGTAATCTACAAAATACACATGTCCGCCAGTTTCTTTTTCGGCATAACTCATGGCTTCAGGATAATCTTTTAATGGCTGATTAAGCTTATGGTTTTCATTTAAAGCTTCAACAGCCTTTTGGTAGTCTTTTCCGTAATAGAAAATACGCTGTTTGTAATCTTTTAAATCCTTTAAAATACGAACCAGTTCTTCTGGATCTTGTTGTTTCAATTCCGAAGCTTTATTTATGTTTCTCAATCTCGAATGCTCGCCATATTGTCCGTAACTTACTAAACCATTCCATAAAATATTACCTTTTTGGGTTTTAGCATCGTCTCTCCCCTTTAAAATTTTATCGACATATTTTTGATAAGCCTCTTGATCGGCAACAGCGTTCGTCCATAGGTTTTCTAATAAGGCCAGACCTTTTGGTAAATTATCTTTTAAACCACTTAACCCTACATAGGTTACATCGTTTCCTGTACTTACATAATAATTTATACCTAATTTGTAAAATTCCTTTTTCACTGCTTCTGCAGTCATAGTATCTGTGCCCAAATACTCTAAATATCCTACTGCAAGACTTAATTTTTTATTATTATCGCTCCCCATATCAAAAATAATATTGAGGTTAAATAAATCGTTTGTTTCATTTTCTATATACGATACTTCCGTGCCATCTGCCATTTGCGTAGTTTGTATAGCCGATTTGTAATCGATAAATTTTGGCTGCAGTGCATCGGGTTCTATAGCCTGAAACGCTTTTAAATAGTCTGAACTTTTATCTCGATTTAAGTTTACAGGAGTAATTCCTGGGTTTTCTACTTTAACAACATGCTTATCTTCGCCTTGTTTTTTATATACAACAACGTAATTATCTTTATAAAAATCATTAGCAAAAGCTACTAATTCGTCTTTGGTAATGGCTCTTAAATCGTTTAAAAATGCCACTTTATCAGCCCAACTTTGATGATGGATAAACGCATTATAATAAGCTGAAGCTAAAGCTGTACTATTTTCGTATTGCTTGGTTTGACTTAACTCTAAATCGTTAATAACGGCATCTAACAACCAATCGTCGAACTCTCCTTTTTTAAGTTTATCGATTTGACTAAATATTAAATCTTTCACCTCGTCTAAACTTTGTCCTGCTTTAGGCATGCCATAAAACTGCTGAAGTCCATAATCGTTTAAAAACATGGTATAACTACCTGCACCTTGCACCTTTTGCTGTTGATTTAAGTTTAAATCGATCAATCCGGCTTCACCATTGGCCAATATCATATCTGCTAAGGTTACCAGTTTTTCATCGGCAGTATTTATACCATTACTTCTAAAAGCGATGCAAATATTTTCGGCGGTTGGGCCAAATACTTCTTTAGTAATTGGTGCCGTAATAGGCTGTTCTTTTGGTAACTCTGGGTGTGTAACAGCTTTGCGTTCTAAAGTTCCAAAAGTCTCGTTTACGGCTTTGATTGTAGCATCAAAATCTAAATCGCCTACTAATACCATAGCCATATTGTTTGGCACATAATAGGTGTTAAAATAATTATTGATATCTACCAACGATGGATTTTTTAAATGCTCGGCTGTACCAATAGTCTGCTGCTGCCCGTAAGGATGATTAGGGAACAAACCGTCTAACATAGCAGTATACACCTTTCTGCCATCGTTATCCTGTGTTCTATTAAACTCTTCGAAAACTGCCTCTAACTCAGTATGAAAAAGTCTTAGTACCAACTGCCCAAAACGTTCGCGTTCTAAAGTTAACCATTTATGCAACTCGTTGGCTGGTATTTTATTTTTATAAACAGTTTCCTCAAACCACGTATGGGCATTAGTACCCGTTGCTCCCATTCCGCTTGTCATTTTATCGTATTCGTTAGCAACAGCGTAATTTGAAGCTTCTAAAGACACTTCGTCTATTTTTCTGTACAATGCCGCTTTTTTATCGGCATCGGTTTCGGCACGATGAGCTTCATACAAATCTGATATTTCCTGAAGATATACTTTTTCTTTCTCCCAGTCTAAGGTTCCAATTTCATCGGTACCTTTAAATACCATGTGCTCTAAATAATGTGCTAAACCTGTAGAGTTACTCGGGTCGTAATTAGAACCTGCTCTTACGGCGATATAGGTTTGAATTTTTGGTTCATCATCATTTTTACTTAAATACACTTGAAATCCGTTATCTAAAGTATATAAGCGTAGGCCTGTAGGATCGTTAGCAACAGTTTCGTATGTAAATCCGTTCGCATCGGTCTGTTGTTCTATTTTAGCAGATTCGGTTGTGGTAGTTTCTTGTTTGCAACTGTAGTTCAATACCAGCAACAAACAAAGCATTGTGAAGCTTTTTAATTGTTTCATTTTATAGGGGTTAGGGTTGAAATAAAAAAATCCGTCAACAAAATAGTGTCAACGGATTAATTTTATACTAATATTAGATATTTTTTAACAGAATACCTACTGTTTATCTTATACTGAAGCAACTTGAGCTAAAACTTCGGCTACTTTTTTACCGATTTCGGCTGGAGAGTCTACCACGTGAATACCACACGCTCTCATAATTGCTTTTTTAGCTTGGGCAGTATCGTCGCTACCACCAACTATAGCACCAGCATGTCCCATAGTACGTCCTGCTGGAGCCGTTTCGCCAGCTATAAAACCTACAACTGGTTTTTTGCTACCACTAGCTTTATACCATTGTGCTGCGTCGGCTTCTAACTGTCCACCTATTTCACCAATCATAACTACAGCTTCTGTTTCAGGATCGTTGATTAATAACTCTACAGCTTCTTTTGTGGTTGTTCCGATAATTGGATCTCCACCAATACCTATAGCTGTTGTAATTCCTAATCCTTGCTTACCAACTTGGTCTGCGGCTTCGTAAGTTAATGTTCCAGATTTAGAAACAATACCAACTTTACCTTCTTTAAATACAAAACCTGGCATAATACCTACTTTTGCTTCTCCTGGAGTTATGACCCCTGGACAGTTAGGACCAATTAAACGACAATCTTTGCCTTTAATGTAATCGGCTGCTTTAATCATATCTGCTACCGGAATACCTTCGGTAATTGTAATAATAACTTTTATACCGGCATCGGCTGCTTCCATAATAGCATCGGCTGCGAATGCTGGTGGTACAAAAATGATGGTTGTATCTGCTCCTACTTGGTCTACAGCATCTTTTACAGTGTTGAATACAGGTTTGTCTAAATGTGTTTGACCACCTTTTCCTGGAGTTACACCTCCTACTACATTTGTTCCATATTCAATCATTTGACTAGCGTGAAAAGTACCTTCACTTCCAGTAAATCCTTGAACTATTATTTTTGAATTTTTATTTACTAAAACGCTCATTTTTGTAAGTTTTATTTTTTTAAAGCTTTACAAATGTAAAGTTTTAACAAGTATTTATAAAGTATTTTTTTAACTTTTATTGCCTATCAATTTCAATTTTACACGAAAAAGATTTAATTATTTCGTATTCCACTTTTCTATTAGCTTTGGCAATTGTTTAATTAATGCCAATCCTTTTAAATGGGCACGAACTTCTTCGGCTGGTGTACCCCAATAGGTTTTTCCGCCTGCTAAAGACTTCGTAACACCTGTTTGCCCCATAACAACGGCTTTGGCACCAATGGTAATGCCGCTAGTGGTTCCTACTTGCCCCCAAAGGGTAACTTCGTCTTCTACAACCACACAACCCGCTATACCAACATGCGAGGCTATTAAACATTTTTTTCCAATAACTGTGTCGTGACCGACTTGTATTTGATTGTCTAATTTAGAACCTTCACCAATTATTGTATCGCCCGATACACCTTTATCTATAGAACACAAGGCTCCAATATGTACATCGTTTTCTATAACTACACGGCCACCAGATTGTAATTGATCGAAACCTTCTGGTCTGTTTTTATAATAAAATGCCGAAGCTCCTAAAACAGTGCCAGAATGAATTACAACATTATCGCCTATAACGGCATCGTCGTAAATAGTTACGTTGGCATGAATAACACAATTATTACCAATGCTTACATTGTGACCGATAAAACAATTGGGCTGAATAATAGTATTTTCTCCAATAATAGCAGAATCTGCAATACTTTGATGCGCCGATTGAAAGGGTTTAAAATGTTGTGTTAATCGGTTGAAGTCGCGAAATGGATCGTCTGAAACCAATAAGGCTTTGCCTTCTGGGCAGGTAACTTTTTTATTGATTAACACCACAGTTGCTGCAGACTGCAACGCTTTATCGTAATACTTAGGATGGTCTACAAAAACGATATCTCCTGTTTCGACCACATGAATTTCATTCATGCCCAAAACAGGAAAATCGTCTGCGCCTACAAATTCGCAATGCAATACGCTTGCGATTTCCTTCAAGGTATAGGGTTTAGGAAACTTCACCAGAATTATTCTTTGACTCTTTCTTTGTAAGTCCCTTTATCGGTTTCTACTTTAATTTTGTCGCCTTCATTTATAAATAAAGGAACATTAATTATGGCTCCAGTTTCTACCGTAGCTGGCTTTGTAGCATTGGTAGCTGTATTGCCTTTAACGCCTGGTTCGGTAGCAGTAACTTCTAAAATAACACTAGCTGGCATATCCACAGATAAAGGCATGTTGTCTTCTGAATTGATAAGTACAGTAACCACTTCGCCCTCTTTTAATAAGCCTGGATTGTCTAGTGCATTTACATTTAAAGTAATTTGTGTAAAATCTTCAACATTCATAAAATGATACAAATCGCCTTCTGGATATAAATATTGAAATTTATGTGTTTCTACACGAACATCTTCTAATTTATGCCCAGCAGAAAAGGTGTTGTCGATAACTTTACCAGTTGTTACACTTTTCAATTTAGTTCTTACAAACGCAGGACCTTTACCTGGTTTTACGTGTAAAAATTCTATTACTTTAAAAATATCGTGGTTATATCTAATACATAAACCGTTTCTGATATCTGATGTTGTTGCCATTATTATGTTTTAATTTGATTTAAAATATCCTTTCATTATCCCGCGTTGCGAATCTCTAATAAATTGAAGAATCTCATCGCGCTCAGGAGTAGCTTCCCACTCTGCTTCTATAATTTCTACCGCTTGGGTATTGTTGTAATTTTTTTGATACAGTACACGGTAAATATCCTGTACTTCTCTAATTTTTTCGGTTGTAAAACCACGACGGCGTAAACCTACAGAATTAATACCTACATAAGACAATGGTTCTCTGGCTGCCTTAACAAAAGGAGGCACATCTTTTCTTACTAAAGATCCTCCGGTTACAAAGGCATGATTTCCAATAGAACAAAATTGATGCACAGCCGTCATTCCTGCTAACACCACATAATTGCCTACTGTAATATGTCCTGCTAAAGTACTGTTGTTAGAAAAAATACAGTTATTACCAACTATACAATCGTGCGCAACATGGCAATAAGCCATAATTAAACAATTGTCGCCTATAACGGTTTTCATTCTATCTGTGGTACCTCTATTTATAGTTACACATTCTCTAATCGTAACATTGTCTCCTATAATAGCTAAAGTATCTTCGTCGTTGTATTTAAGGTCTTGCGGCACAGCTGATATAACCGCTCCTGGAAAAATATTACAATTTTTTCCAATACGCGCCCCTTCCATAATGGTAACGTTACTACCTATCCAAGTACCTTCGCCAATAACCACATTATTATGTATGGTTGTAAATGGATCTATCACCACATTTTTGGCAATTTTTGCGCCTGGGTGTACGTATGCTAATGGCTGATTCATGAATTCTTTATTATTTTACTTTAGAAATTTGCGCCATTAATTCGGCTTCTGCACATAATTTACCATTGGCATAGGCATAACCTTGCATGTGGCAAATACCGCGACGGATTGGAGTAATTAAATCGCATTTAAAGATTACGGTATCGCCAGGCACTACTTTTTGCTTAAACTTAACGTTATCTATTTTCATGAAAAATGTTAAGTAATTTTCTGGATCTGGTACAGAACTTAATATTAAGATACCCCCGGTTTGTGCCATTGCTTCTACAATTAAAACTCCTGGCATGATTGGGGCACCTGGAAAATGTCCGGCAAAAAACGGTTCGTTCATCGTTACGTTTTTCATGCCTATAACCCCTGTATCTGTAAGCTCAAAAATTTTATCGATCAATAAAAACGGTTGCCTGTGTGGCAACATGTTCATAATCTGATTAACATCCATTAAAGGCTCCTGATTTAAATCAACCACAGGAACATTATTTCTTCTTTCGTTTTTAATAATCTTAGCCATTTTTTTTGCAAACTGTGTGTTTACAAAATGTCCCGGCTTATTGGCTATTACTTTTCCTCTTATTCTGGTACCTATTAAAGATAGATCCCCAATAACATCTAATAGTTTATGGCGAGCAGCTTCGTTAGGATGGTGCAAGGTTAAGTTATCTAAAATACCATTGGGTTTAACCGCAATGCTATCTTTATTAAATGCAACTTTTAATTTTTCCATAGTTGCAGCCGACAATTCTTTATCGACATAAACAATGGCGTTATTTAAATCGCCACCTTTAATTAATCCATGCTCTAACAGCATTTCTATTTCATGCAAAAAACTAAACGTTCTCGCGTTAGATATTGTAGATTTAAAATCTGACATCTGATTTAGAGTCGCATTTTGCGTACCCAAAACCTTTGTGCCAAAATCTACCATAGTGGTAATTTGATATTCTTTTGCAGGCATTAACAAAATTTCGCTACCCGTTTCGTCGTTAGTATAAGAAATCACATCGGTAACGACATATTCTTCACGAAAAGCACATTGCTCTACAATTAAGGCTTGCTCCAATGCTTCTACAAAAAACTTAGACGACCCGTCCATAATTGGCGGTTCGGATGCATCTAATTCAATTAAAACATTATCTAAATCTAGGCCAACTAAAGCTGCTAAAACATGTTCGCAGGTTTGAATAGTTACACCATTTTTTTCAATTACGGTACCGCGTTCGGTATTGGTTACGTAACTAGCATCGGCTTCTATAACTGGCGCTCCTTCTAAATCGACACGCTTGAATGCAAATCCAAAGTGTTCTGGAGCCGACTTAAATGTTAAGGTTACATTTTTACCAGTGTGTAATCCTACTCCATTTAAAGAGATTTCTTTTTTAATGGTTTTTTGTTTGATTTCAGTAGTAACTATAGCCATTATTTTTTATCTATTTCGTTTATTTCTTTAACTAGTTTTGGTAAATTTTTAAAGTGCACATACGATTTATTAAAGTCTACTAAATTAAACGCTGGCGAGCCTTGTAATACTTCGTTATCTTTTATATTTCTAATAATACCAGATTGTGCCTGAATTTTAACGTGATTACCAATAGTAATATGACCAACTATACCAACTTGCCCTCCTATCTGGCAATGCTCGCCTATTTTTGTAGATCCAGCAACACCTGTTTGGGCTGCTATAACGGTATTTTTACCAACTTCTACGTTATGTGCTATCTGTATTTGGTTGTCTAGCTTAACGCCTTGACGTATTATAGTAGAGCCTAGTGTGGCGCGGTCTATGGTTGTTCCTGCACCTACGTCTACAAAGTCTTCAATAATAACATTACCTATTTGTGGTACTTTATCGTATTCGCCATCGGCATTAGGCGCAAAACCAAATCCGTCGGCACCAATAACACAACCTGAGTTTATTACACAATTTTCGCCAATAACACTCTCTGAGTATATTTTTGCACCGGCAAAGATAATTGTGTTTTTACCTATAGTAACATTATCGCCAATATAAGCACCTGGAAAAATTTTCACCTGATCGGCAAGTTTTACATTATCGCCAATATATGCAAAGGCACCAATATAAATATCGTTTCCTAAAGTAGCAGAATCCGAAATATACGAGGGTTGCTCTATGCCTTGTTTATTTAACTTAACCGCGTTGTAATACTCCAATAATTTTGAAAATGCCTTATAAGCATCATCAACTTTTATAAGTGTAGTTTGTATACTGTGTTCTGGTTCAAAACTTCTATTTACAATGGTAATAGAGGCCTTGGTAGAATAAATATGTGACTTGTATTTAGGGTTTGCTAAGAAGGTTAATGCACCTTCTGTCCCTTCTTCAATTTTAGATAATTTAGAAACTTCAATTTCTGGATTTCCTACCACATCGCCTTCTAAAATACCTGCTATTTGTGCTGCTGTAAATTTCATCGTCGCAAAAATATGAAAAATGTCCTAAAGTTTGACTTTAGGATAACATATAAAATATTTGGTTACGGGTTTAGACAATGCTTTTAAGTTTAATTGATCGGATGCTTTTACAATATCTTCAATCTTTCCAGATTTATGCAGAATATTAATGCGTTGCCCTTGTTGCTGGTAAGCCTGATTAGAAATTTCGCCCGTAAACACAAAATACTCGGCCTCTGCTGCACTAATATTATATTTCTCCATTAACGTGTTTATATGCTCCGCTAACACAGTCTTCTTTATTTTTTTCCGTTTCATTTTAATTTTCAGCAAATCCCGGTTCAAGATCATTTCGCATAGATTACGCAACACAAAATCGCTGTGGTATTGCCACTCTTTCATAGCCGACACCACATCGTAATCGTCTAATTTAGAAAACGACTCCAGAGTTATTGTATTGAAATTAGCTTCGGAAATATCGTGCTTCAAAAAATACATTAAAGCCCTACTCGCCTTTAATTCTACATGTTGTCTAGTCAACTCTTTAGCGCGTTTTAAAACACGTATTAATAATTGTTCGGCCACCAAACTGGTTTTATGCAAATACACCTGCCAGTACATGAGGCGTCTAGCTACTAAAAACTTTTCTACACTATAAATCCCTTTATTCTCTACCACCAATTCGTCGTCAACCACGTGTAACATGGTAATTAAACGCTCGCTATTAATATTTCCTTCGGCTACTCCTGTGTAAAAACTATCGCGTTTTAAATAATCGGCTCGGTCCATATCCAATTGCGAGGAAATTAGTTGACACATAAAGTTTCTGGGATACTCGCGCTTAAAAATTGAAATCGCCAGCGTTAAACTTCCGTTAAATTCATCGTTTAAATGCTCCATAAACAACAACGATATTTGCTCGTGAGACACGCCATTTACTATGCTATGCTCCATAGCATGCGAAAAAGGCCCATGACCAATATCGTGTAATAAAATAGCAATATACAACGCAATTTCTTCGTCTTCAGAAATGATAACCCCTTTAAAACGAAGCACATTCACGGCTTTCTGCATTAAATGCATACAACCTATAGCATGATGAAATCGGGTGTGATGCGCTCCCGGATAGACCAAATACGACATCCCCATTTGGGTGATTCGGCGAAGCCGCTGAAAATATTTATGTTCAATTAAATCGAAAATTAACGAATTTGGTATGGTAATAAATCCGTAAATTGGGTCGTTTAATATTTTAAGTTTATTCATTAAAAATGTTTAATTGCACCTTGAAAATAAGGTTCTAAAATACATTAAAAAACCTAAAAAACACTACAAAAATAAAGATATGAACAACATAAATATACTTTGGGTAGACGATGAAATTGATTTACTAAAGCCCCATATTTTATTTCTAGAAAAAAAAAATTATAAAGTAAGTACCTGTACCAGTGGCACAGAAGCTTTAGAAGTGTTAGAAGCCCAATCTTTCGATATCGTGTTTCTAGACGAAAACATGCCCGGTCTTACAGGCTTAGAAACCCTTAACGAAATAAAGGAAAAAAACAACAACCTACCGGTGGTAATGATTACCAAAAGTGAAGAAGAATATATTATGGAAGAGGCTATTGGAAATAAAATTGCCGATTACCTTATTAAGCCCGTAAACCCAAACCAGATTCTACTATCGCTCAAAAAGAATTTAGACCATTCGCGATTAATTTCCGAAAAGACCACCTCTAATTATCAACAAGAATTCAGGAAAATTGCTATGGATTTAGCCATGGTTAACACCTTTGAAGACTGGGCCAACTTATATCAAAAATTAATTTATTGGGAAATTCAATTAGAAAATATCGAAGATGCCGGCATGTTCGAAATACTAGAATCGCAAAAAACCGAAGCCAATGCCTTGTTTGGTAAATTTATAGAGAAAAATTACGAAGACTGGTTTCAATCGCATACCGAAGCACCAACCATGTCGCATACCTTGTTTAAAGACAAAATCGTACCTCAGCTCAGCAAAGAACAACCAACGTTATTGGTGGTAATAGACAATTTACGATACGACCAATGGAAAGCTTTCGAGCCTTTTATTAGTAATTATTATAAAAAAGAATCCGAAGAGCCGTTTTACAGCATTCTTCCTACAGCCACACAATATGCCAGAAATGCCATTTTCTCTGGATTGATGCCAAGGGATATGGAAAAAATGCATCCTGAATTCTGGAAAAACGACACCGATGAAGGCGGAAAAAATCTTTACGAAGCCGAATTTCTGGAAGCACAAATGAAACGCCTTGGCCTCACCCATTTAAAACACGAATACCACAAAATTACAAGTCTTAAAAACGGCAAAAAGCTTGTAGATAATTTTAAAGCCCTTAAAAGCAACGACCTTACAGTTGTTGTCTACAATTTTGTAGACATGTTATCGCATGCCAAAACGGAAATGGATGTCGTTAAGGAACTCGCTTCAAACGACAAAGCTTACCGATCTTTAACACAAAGTTGGTTTAAAAATTCGCCCTTATTCGAAATGATTCAGCAGGCACAACAACAAGGTTTCAAACTCATATTAACAACCGACCATGGTACGATTAATGTTAAAAACCCATCTAAAGTTGTTGGCGATCGCGATACCAGCCTCAACCTACGATATAAAACAGGCCGAAGTCTAAGTTACGAAAGCAAAGATGTTTTAGAAGCCAAAGACCCAAAGTCTATTCACTTACCAAACATTACCATGAGCAGCTCGTTTATCTTTGCTAAAAACGATTTGTTTTTTGCGTATCCCAACAATTATAACCATTATGTAAGCTATTACAGAAATACATATCAGCACGGTGGCGTTTCGCTAGAAGAAATGATTATTCCGTTTGTAGTTTTAAACCCGAAGTAAGTTAAAAAATACAAATCCTTAAACTGCTAGCTAAAAAAGCATTAGTAATTTTAATATATAATACTTATAATTGCATACATATACTATGTCTATTACAAGAACCTACCATATTAATAATATTAAAGAAGTAGCCCAATATATTATACAAACAGCTACTTCTAAAACCATATTGTTTTATGGCCATATGGGCGCAGGAAAAACCACTTTAATTAAATCTTTAGTCACCGAATTAGGCTGCCAAGACGATGTTAGCAGCCCTACCTTTTCTTTGGTAAACGAATACCAAACCGACAGTGGCTTGGTATACCATTTCGATTTATACAGGATAGAAGATGAAGAGGAAGCCTATAATTTTGGAATTGAAGATTACCTATCGGCAGATGCCTGGATTTTTATAGAATGGCCTAACCGATTAAAAGATTTACTAGCCCAAGAAATTAGTAATAGTGTAGTTATTGAAATTGAAAACCAAGATACCCGTATATTAAAATTTAATACTAACGAAAGCCAAAATTTAGCAGAATTTGAAATGTATAATTAAAAAAAGCAATCGATTACGGTAAAACCGTAACGATCAAGCCTTAAAACAAGCGATTTTAACACAATTTTAACGTTTTAGCGGATTTTGAATTAATGCTTTATCTATATTTGAATCATTAATTAATTAAATCCCTTAAATTATGAAAACTAAAAAGTACGTTATCGCAATCGCGATTTTTGGAGGCATGTTATTTACTGCTCAAGCTGCAAACCTAATTAACCTAAATGACCAACAAGCACCACAAATCGAGAAATGGAGAATCAAAATTCCAACGCACGGATAATAAAAGCCTCATTTTAGGAAGCTTTATAGCCACTTTTATAGCGGCTACTCCTTATTTATTTTACTTATATGAAAGTGTTCCAAACCAACAAGTTTGGGACACTTTTTTATTTAGATATGAAAGTACTTTTTATGGAGGTATTGATATCGTAGCTTGGACATTAACAGGAAAACTAGTCCCTTTATTATTACTTATAATATGGTTTTTCACTTGCCGACATTGGTGGTATCACGTGTTAATAGTACCAATAGCCATGTATTGTTTTCAAATTTTCACAGTATTCAATGATGATATGCAATATGTAGATAGTAACCAGATTTTTTATCTCATTCCTATTATGGCTATCATTATCCCTTCAATTTACTTAATACGTGCACGTATTTTTAACGAAGTAAATACAGCGAATAAAAGCATGCAGGAATTAGAGGATGAGTTTAAACTAAGTCCGAAAGGCTTCTTCGGTAAACTCAAAGATTATTTTTAATTTTTGGTAAAAACATTCAAATTTTTATTTGTAATTTGACTCTTTAAACCAGAGCCAATTTACTATGTCTACATCGTTCTCGCCGTTTACCCATCAACAGCTTATACCACAAGAAGAAACCCTTGAAATTTTAAAACACAAAGGCAATTTATTTATTGGTA
This sequence comes from Formosa sp. A9, assembly GCF_051200825.1. GTDB lineage: Bacteria > Bacteroidota > Bacteroidia > Flavobacteriales > Flavobacteriaceae > Formosa. The sequence goes on from NZ_CP195158.1 coordinate 2,081,224, forward strand.
TTCCTAAGGAAACTGCTTACCAGGAAAAGCGTGTTTGCTTAACTCCAGATGCCGTATCGGCTTTAGTGAGTAACGGACATCAAGTATTATTAGAATCAGGTGCTGGTTTAGGCGCAAATTTTACAGATAAAGATTATAGCGAAGCAGGAGCCGAAATAACAAAAGACACCGCCAAGGTATTTTCTTGCCCCATGATCTTAAAAGTGGAGCCTCCAACTTTAGATCAAATCGATTTAATTAATCCGCAAACCATCATCATTTCTGCGCTTCAGCTAAAAACACAACACAAAAAATATTTTGAAGCCCTAGCCTCTAAACGCATTACTGCTCTTGCTTTTGAATTTATTAAAGACGATGACGGACATTACCCAGCAGTACGCTCGTTAAGTGAAATTGCTGGTACAGGCGCTGTTATAATTGCATCAGAACTCTTATCGAATATAAATCAAGGTAACGGACTCTTATTAGGTAATATTTGTGGAGTACCTCCAGCCGAAGTGGTTATTATTGGCGCTGGAACCGTGGGCGAATTTGCCGCAAGAAGTGCTATAGGTTTAGGAGCCAATGTAAAAGTTTTCGATAATTCAATCTCTAAACTACGTCGCATTCAAACCAATTTAGGACGCCCCATTTATACCTCGACCTTGCAACCTAAAAACTTAACAAAAGCCTTAAAACGCTGCGATGTTGCCATTGGAGCCGTTCGCGGAAAATCGAGATCGCCCATTTTAGTCAACGAAAAAATGGTGGAAAGCATGAAAACGGGCGCGGTTATTATAGATGTAAGTATAGATATGGGTGGCTGTTTTGAAACCAGTGAAGTCACTTCGCACAAAATGCCTACTTTTATAAAACACAATGTTATTCACTATTGCGTACCTAATATCCCTGCCAGGTTTTCCAGAACAGCCTCGATATCACTGAGTAACATTTTTACGCCTTATCTTTTAAAAATTGCAGACGATGGCGGTTTAGAAAATTCTTTGCGTTTTGAGAAAGGTTTAAAAAATGGATTGTATTTTTACCACGGTATTTTAACCAACCGTTCCGTTGGCGAATGGTTTAATTTAAAATACAGCGATATCAATCTTCTAATTTTTTAAAATGACGCTTTTACAACGTATTGGTTACTATTTAGGGGGCTTTTCTATAGGTTTAATAATTCTGGCTTTTTTTTTAAGCGGAAAAAAAACATCGTGTAGTTACGGTCCCGAAGCCCGAGTGCTTAAAAACATTAACACAAAAACCATTCAATATTCCGATGAAGCGCAATCGGTAATTCAAAACAAACAGTTAGACACGCTTATTGTAGGTCATATTTTAAGAAAAGGCAATGTAGATTTTTCTAAAAGCAATACGACATCCGAGCCTTGCAAAACCTATCATTTACAAGGAACTGCCAATAAGCAAAATATCGAAGTCATCGTTGAAAATTGCGAAACCATCGCTACTGTAAAACATATTGCTGTTTTAGAGTAAAATCAATTATTTAATATTTTTTACATCTGACAATCCCCTACTTTTTAAGGCCATATGCTAGCTATTCTTTAGCGAATCATTGTATTGCATAAAAAATACTATGAATGCTATTACAATTAAAAGGCTGACTAAAAAGTTTAACAATCATCATTCTGTGCTTGACACAGAATCTCATCACATTGAAAACAATAATTATGAGAATCTGAAATAAATTCAGATTGACGAAAAATTAACTTTCTAGACAGCCTTTTTCATTTATTTAATTGTTTGTTTGTTTATATTATTTTTTAATAATACGCACTGTTTTTACAACACCTTGTGCAGATACTTTTACAAAATAAGCGCCTATTGGCAAATGAGACATATCTAACTGACTCTTTTTCTGATTAGGAGCAGCCGATGTAACTTCTTGCCCTAACATGTTGTAAACTACAACAGTCTCTATATTGTGTTTAGCTTGTAATGTTAAGATATTTTGCACAGGATTTGGATAAAATTTAAACGATTCGTCATCTAAAACAACAGCTTCATTTACAGATAATGTCGCGTAAGCATCTACAGTAAAATCATCTATGTAAAAGAAATAATCTTTTGGCGACACAGTTCCGTTATTAGACCAGAATGCTAGTTTTGCAGTAGCAGAATCATATGTTGATAAATCAATAACCATTTGGTCTCCCGTATTACTTGGTTGGTTGTCGGATGTAAAGGTGTAAACGGTTTCCCAAGTTATCCCATCATCTTCGCTAATTAATAATCTTACTTCATCCCCCGCTTTCATAGTATCTTCATCCTCATCAGAACGGGCTTTAATAGCTGCTCTAAACGAAATACCATTAGCTCCACCAGACAAGTCTAAAGTAGGACTTACTAACCAATCTCTATTAGCATTCGTTCCATAAAAATTATAAGATACAGCTCCTATTCTACCATCTCCTAAAAAGCCATCGTTAGTCCATAATCCATTACTTCCATTAGGTCCTGTGGCTATGTCGGTATCTTTTCCCTCCGTCCAACAGGTAAAAGCTGCGCCTTCATTAAAATCTTGATTATAAGGTAATGTGTATATATCGCAAAGCGTTGTAAACGAATACGGCCCCACCCATGCGCTGGTATCGCCTTCGCCACAATTAGATCGTAAATACAAGGCATACGATTGTGCAGATTCTAATGCACTTAATGTGTATGGATTTTCCGTAATCCCACTTAAAGTAGGCACTCCTGTTGGTTCAAATCCTTCTTGCCCTAATTCTATATCCCATGTAGTTGCAGAACCGTTTTCAACCCAATTTAGTCTTGCTGAATTTACAGTTATGTTATCTACATTCAAACCACCAGGTGCAGGACAAGTTGGTGCTAATTCCCAAGATACATCGTCCACCACTAGGTTTTTATTTAAAACACCTGTACGCAAAGCTAAGGTTACTGTACCTTCTGGCATATTTTGAGGAATTGTAATAAATTCTTGAACCGTAGTACTTGTAGCCACAGTAGACGATAATACCACAAAACTATCTGCATTTGCCACATCGGTTAAATAACCAACTTCTAGAGTTTGACCAGCCTGAGCAGGTACAATGGCTCTTAATTTCATTTTTAATTGATGTGTCCCTGCACTGGCATTGCTTACAGCAGGCAAAGCTACTACAGCTCTATCGGTCTCAGAACTACTTTTCATATATAAATTTCTTGACCCCTCCAAAACCGGACTTGTTTGCGGATACGCATCACCTGCTTCACCTACTTTTTGCCAGCATACTGGAAAATCTCTTCCTGTAGTCGATTCAAAATCTTCAAAAAATTCTGTGAACACATCGCATTCCGTCGCAAAATAATACGGACCAGCCCATTCGCTTTCGCCATCTTCTTCGCCACAATTGGCTTTTACATAAAATTCGTACATGGTACTCGCCGATAAGTCTGTTAAAGCTACAGAAGGTGTTTCTACCTTTACAGAAGCCATTATTGGTTGCCCTGGCCCACTTTCCTGAACCACATAATACCATTCGGTTTCGTCTCCACCAGCAGTCCAAGACATTGTAGCGGTAGTTTTAGTGGCATCAGTCACTTCTAATGCTGTTGGCACATGGCAAGCGATTAATGTAGAAAAACTAACAGGTCCAGCCCACTCGCTTTCGCCATCCGCTTCGCCACAATTCGCCTTCACATAAAAATCGTATGCCGTATCTGGAGTAAGTGCTGTTAAGCTTATGGTATTTTCGGTAATTTCGCCAGTAGCTTCTGTTGGAATTTCCGAACCACTTTCTAAAATGGCATACATCCAACTTGTTTCATCAGAACCAGCTGTCCAAGACAGAGTTGCTTCCTTAGTAGTAATATCCGAAACCGTAAGGTCTACAGGTATTGGACAAGCAATTTCTGTAGCGTTAAAACTGGTAACATCAAAATTTAATCCACCTATAGCTCCAGTTATTTCAGATACCAATACATAAACCGTCTGTCCTGCATTTACATTAGCTTCTAGAACTATAGTTCCGTCTGTTTGAGCATAAGTAGCACCTAAACAACCAGATATTGTTGTACCATCGCAACTTGTAAACATTCCAGATACTATACCAGTACTATTTACTAAAATATTAAATTGAAGGCTTTCTGCGGTTTCCGCGGTGTAGGTAAAAACATAATCGTCTGCCCCCCACAAGCGCCAATTTACGCCACAAGTATCGCCAGGTGCCGATATCCAGCCTTGACTACCATCGGTAGTTATTCCTGTTTGCGAATAACCATCGGACAAAGCAACTGCAGTCTCGCAACTCGTTTGCGATTTCGCCTGCCAACCAAATAGAATTAAAAAAAAGGCCATTAGCCAAAATGTAGTTTTTTTCATCATTTTAATTTGAGTTATTAGTTAATAATTAATATCTCAACCTCTAACAATTTAAACCTAGTTCCATATTATTTTACTACAAAAAAACAACCAAGAACCATGCTGTTTGAGGTTGAGCAACTAAAACTAAAACATGAATCTGCTACACGAAAAAAACTTGCCCATACTTAATCACTCATTGCAACAATTAGTACACAACAAAAACACTCAAACCTAAATAAACAATTAATAAACAACACATTAACACTACAACTACTTATTCCTAATTATCACTACAAATCTTATTATATAAAGGAATTTAAAAAGGATAAGTTCAATATTTCACTTGAATAGTGCCGATAAATGCAATGTAAAACCCTAAAGCTTTATTCTAATCATACCTATTTATCATAATGAACTATCACGTCTAATAACCTTACACTGTATTGTTAATCATGTCTAATTACAGACAATCGAAAATTTATTAATACATTTAGCTTTTTCTTATTTACCCTGTCGTACTAACAGCATTTTAAAGACCATGTTTCACAACAATTTAACCGTATTTCATTCAACCTTATATTCTGCAATCCTGTATTTATGTTGCCTATTTAATTGCAATACCTTGGAAGCTTCAACAGGAACATGGCTAAGCAAAGTTACAGGACAAGAGATTCCCTTTAAAATTAACGAACCGAATTCACCTATTACAGATGCAAGCCATAACATACTCACTGTAGTATACCTAGAACATCTTAACGTTAAAAAAATAGGACAAAACAGCAATCAAACCGATGTTGAGTGGTTACTCAGCAAAGGCTACCGGGTAATAGAATTAAATTACAATCAGCACCCTAAAACCTGTGCGCCGTATATAAATCAAGATATTATCGCTATTAATCAGGCTTTAGCGAAGTCAGATTTTGTTGGGCTAAAAGATTGTTCGTTATATAAAAGTTATATCTTATTTGAAGGCTACCGCATTGCAAGAGATGTAACGTACTTTATAGACAATCCGAAGGTATATAATACGCCACCCCAATACACCAAAGGCGATCCGTTACATATGGATATTATTTATCCTGCAAATCCTTTAGTAAAAACACCTGTAATCTTATCGTTTTCGTACAGTAATAGCTATGCAACATTTAACGAAGACACTGGCTTGCTTACTAACGCTAATAAAGATTTAAGGATCCATTTGCCCTATACTTTTGCAGGCTTTAACGATTCTGTATTAGAAGGCGCCCCTGCAAACGGCTTGGCTTGGGCCATTGCAGACCATCCTAAATATTGTCCGTGGGGTGGCGGAAAACCCTTAAATGGTAAAAATGACACTTATAAATCGTATGCCACCAATCCCGATACAGCCCAAAAAGTAAAATCAGCTATCAGAACGCTTCGCGCCGAGGGCAAGCATTTAGGTTTATCTGATGCGGTTGGAATTTACGGGTTTTCGAGAGGAGCTACTGCTGGAGCTATGGCTATTGGAGATAAATCGGTACCTGAATTTGAAGAAGCGGGCTTACATTTAAATGAAGACGATCACGTACAAGCCGCTGCACTAGGACCGGGCGTTTTTGATTACACCATTATTTATAACACTTTAAACGACGGCGACAACAATTTAGAACAACGTTGCCCTTGGGCATGGGGATCTTTAGAAACCAACTATGACTCTTGGAACCGCATGGGCGCTTCATATTTAGTTGAAACAAAAGCTACGTCACCTGTATTCTTTTTTTACAATACCACAGATGCTCCTTATTATTATGAACAAATTAAGCACCTTAAATCGAAACTTGATCAATTAGACATTCCTACTTATAGCTTGATAGATTATGGTACAGGTCATGCTGTGCCCCAAAAGGCTCATCACCTTGAAGAAATCTATGATTTTTATCAGCGTTATTTAAACATTACAAATACAAAACCATAAGTAGTTAAGCTATACCGCAATAACCCTTTGGTCTAAACGATACGCGCTTAAACTGTCTAACGCATGTACAGCAAGCTCCGCCTCGTCTAAAGAGTCTTGAAAAGTTGCTGCCGCACCTGAATATAATAATTCTTGTGCATACCTTACTAAAACCGTATACGCAGCAATTTCGTAATGCACAGCCCGTAAGGCATTGGCTATCAAACCTGCGTCTAGAATATTTCTATCCTTTACAGTTGCTACTAAGTTTTGGGTGTCGGATATAAGTCCTTTAATAGATTCGCAAACCCGACCAGTTGGATGTATATGCAATGACTTACATACAGCTTCTATTCTGTGTTTATGCTTTTTAACATCATGTAATAAGGTCTTAAATGTTCTTTTAATACCACAATCGCTAGCATAATCCAATAGCTCTGGAGTAGATTCTATTAACTGCTGTTCGGCACTGTAAATATCCTGTATACTATGTAGAAATAAATCTTTTAAATGGTTCATGATACTTTGTTTTAGTTATTAGATATGTCAATGTCTATCAAAGATAGCCATATAAACAGGCATTACATAATTGTAATGCTAGTAAAACTATCTGTAAACGTGTTTTTTAGAAAAGATTAACACAACTATTAGTCCTTATCATAAAAAGTTCTTAATATCATTTTCCTCCATAGTTTTCAACACGCTATCTGCTTTAATTTTTATATCTTTCGCCCGCTGTTTCTACAGCTCCTTATCACAATACATTATATAATTATTCATGGCTAAAACCTTAGCTTCAGTATTAAAAAAAACAATGATCATTTTTCTATTTATAGTCATTATACTTATAGCTGCTACTTATATTTTTATGAAGCAGCCCCAATTTGGAGAGTTACCTAAAGGCGAACGCCTAGAACGCATTAAAGCATCGCCAAATTACAGAGATGGGCAATTCCAAAACCTACATCACACCCCGGCATTGGCAGAAAATTATTCGATGTTAGGCATCATAATTAATCAGTTTTTTAAGGCGACACCAAAAAAGCAGCCCACCCATGCCCTACCGCATATTCAAACCAATTTACATAAACTAGACCGCAACCAAGATGTGTTGGTTTGGTTTGGACACTCGTCGTATTTTATGCAAATAGACGGAAAACGGATGCTAGTAGACCCCGTGTTTAGTGGTAATGCATCACCCATTCCAGGTTCTATGAAAGCCTTTAAAGGTACCAATACTTATGGCGTTGAAGACCTCCCAGAAATTGACTATCTTTTTATTTCTCACGACCATTACGACCATGTGGATTACAAAACGTTAACGGCTCTAAAACCTAAAGTAAAACAGGTTATTTGTGGTTTAGGCGTTGGTGCGCATCTGGAACGTTGGGGCTACACACCAAATACGATTATTGAAAAAGATTGGCACGACCAAATTTCGTTAGATCCTGGTTTTACAGTTACCTTAACCCCTGCGCGGCATTTTTCCGGACGTGGATTTCTAAGAAACAAAACCCTTTGGACCTCTTTTGTGCTACAAACCCCAAGTTTAAAGTTATATTTAGGTGGCGATAGTGGTTACGACACGCATTTTAAAGCTATTGGTGATGCGCACGGACCGTTTGATTTGGTCATTTTAGAAAACGGACAATATAATGAAGCCTGGCCTTACATTCATAATTTACCCGGACAGCCCTTACAAGCTGCTAAAGACCTTCAAGCGAAACGTGTGTTTGCTGTACATTCGGCTAAATTTGCTTTAGCACAACACCCGTGGGACGAACCCCTAACAAAACTTATAGCTTCAAACAGAGCCCATAATTTTCCGTTAGTAACACCTATGATTGGGGAGGTTGTTCGATTAAAAGATAGCACCCAAACATTTAAACACTGGTGGCTTCAATTAGAATAAATATCTTGTTTACTTTTAAACTTTCATTCATAAACCTATAATTAAGATCCTCATGGAACTTGTTAGAACAGATGCCTCCCACCCCGATTTTATAGGACTCGTTCGTGCCTTAGATACTGAGTTAGCCATTCGCGATGGCGAAGACCATGCTTTTTACCATCAATTCAATGCCATAACCCATTTAAAACATTGCATTATAATGTATCATAACGGGATTCCGTTAGGTTGCGGCGCTATTAAGCCCTTTGATGATACAAGTGTTGAAGTTAAACGTATGTTTACAACTCCCGAAAGTCGTGGTAAAGGGCTTGCCTCTGAACTTTTAAACGCCTTAGAGCAATGGGCTACCGAATTGGGCTATAGCAGTTGCGTACTAGAAACAGGACTAAAACAACCTGAAGCCATTGCACTCTATACTAGAAATAATTACGAACGCATACCCAATTACGGACAATACATTAACGTTACGAATAGCCTGTGTTTTAAAAAGGTTTTAAAATAAAGCATGATACCCTCCAAATTTTAGGTTTGGTATCGGAATGAAATTAGGACATTCTCAGTCTTTGCCACAAATACACGAATATATTCGATAATCTATTTTTTTTATTTGTGAATTAGTGGCTATAATCTTTTAGAAACGAAAGTCCCTATAAAGTAGATAGTTTCAATAACCACATCAAGATTCCTAGCGATATAGAAAAGTCATAAATAAAGACAAACTACACCGTAGCTTAGTACTATTGTTTATTTTAGTACCTTCATTAAAATCACATCACATGTCAACACCATGTATAAGTATTTTAGGATGCGGTTGGTTAGGTTTACCTTTAGGCGAAACCTTAGTTAATCTGGGCTATATGGTAAACGGTTCTACAACGCGTTCTGAACGATTACCAACAATTGCCTCTAAGGGTATTCAACCTTTTGTAATAGACATATCCAACTTTAATACCGATGTAACAGCATTTTTAACTACCGATATTTTAATAATTGCCATTACCCATAAAACCGAAGCGCATTTTAAAACATTAGCCAATGCCATTGCAGAATCGCCTGTTAAGCATGTTATATTTATCAGTTCTACTTCTGTGTATCCCAATACCAATGCTATAGTTACAGAAGAGGACACCACGAGCGACACCCCTTTAGCAAACATTGAGCAACTATTTATAAACCATACAGAATTTACAACAACCATTATCCGGTTTGCCGGATTATTTGGAGCCTCGCGGCATCCTGGCCGTTTTATGAAACCCGACAGACCTGCCAACAATCCAGAGGGTTTTATTAATTTAATTCATTTAGACGATTGTATTGGCATCATTTGTAAGCTTATTGAAACTAACAGCTTCAACACCATATTTAATGTCTGTGCAGACACACATCCCACTCGCAGAGCGTTTTACACTAAAGCGGTTTTAAATTTGGGAAAACCAGCTCCTAAATTCAACGAAGCATCTACAAATGACTATAAAATTATTAGTAATACTAAAGTGAAATCGGTTTTAAATTATACTTTTAAAGTTCCCGATCTCATGGCATATTTAGATTAGCCAAACCGTCCGATAGGTAAGCTGCGCTGCGATCTCCAAAACAATACAGCCCTTTCAAAAATATACGCATTGAACGCATTTTGACTCTTCTGATTGGAGTGAAAGTTAGTTATTTTGAGTTTTGTAGAAAGTTTTTTTTGATTGCATAGTAGTACTACGGAAACAAAAAAAAGACAAAAAAAAAGGTTCATAACAACATTTTTTTAGCCAATTGAGGAAAGTCAAGATGAGTTTATTAAATAAACTGCGCATTGTATATCTGTTTAAGATAATTTCTGTAATTTAATCACTAACAAAGTCAAATGTTTTTAGTTATTATTTTATGATATTATCAACACTTTTTAAACGACCTCTTTTTTATTGTATTCTTTTCGTTTTACAAATTACTACCAGTCAGGCACAAGTAAGTACCAGCGATATCGATGCTATCGTTACCCGTGCCATGGATAGTTTTGCTGTTGCAGGGGCTGCTATAGCTGTAGTGAAAGACGGAAAAATTATTCACGAAAAAGGTTACGGCCTTACCAACATTACAGGCAAAACACCTGTAAACCAACACACCAATTTTGGAATTGCATCGAATACCAAAGCCTTTACTACTACAGCCTTGGCATTATTGGTCGAAGACGGCAAATTGTCTTGGACGGATAAAGTGATTCAGTACATTCCAGAATTTACCATGTACAACGACTATGTTAAAAACAACTTTACTATTCAAGATTTACTTACCCATCGTAGCGGACTCGGTTTAGGGGTTGGAGACCTGATGTTCTTTCCTGATGGCTCCGATTTTACGGTAGCCGATATCATTAATAGTTTTCAGTATTTCAAACCCGTTTCGGCATTTCGTACGCAATGGGATTACGACAACCTCCTGTATATTGTTGCCGGCGAAGTTATAGCTCGTGTAAGTGGCATGCCCTACGAAACCTTTATCGCCTCCCGAATCTTCAAACCGCTGGATATGAACAACTCGTATACCAATCTAGCCGATATACCCGCCAAGAGCAACACCGCAAAACCACATTTAAATAACGGAAAAACCATAAGCCTTACCCAACCCGAAATCTGGGATCCTAAAAAAATTAATGGTGCTGCTGGCAGTATTTACTCCAATGTGCACGATTTATCGCAATGGATGTTAGTGCATCTTAATCATGGGGCATATGGAAACCATTTAAATCAGCAGTTGTTTAGCACATCCAGTCAAGACGATATGTGGACCATAAACACCACTAAAAAAGCCAATACAAATCCGCGTTACAACTCTCATTTTGCTGGTTATGGCTTGGGCTGGGAATTAACCGATGTAAAAGGAAATATGATGGTGTCGCACACGGGCGGACTCATGGGAATGCTTTCTAAAACCGTATTAATTCCAGATCAGAATTTAGGAATAGTAGTACTTACCAATACGTATCTTGATGGAGCTGGCCTGTTTATGGCAGTTACACAAACCTTAATAGATCGTTATTTAGAATTAGATGATTTTGATTGGACTGCCACTTATGCTCAGGCTTTAAAAGCCAAATCGAATGAAGCCGAAACTGTGGTTAACAACATCATGAAAACGACTGAAACAGCCGATAAAAGTAAAGTTAATTTTAACGATTACACTGGACAATACCAAGACCCTTGGTTTGGAACCATAGAAATTTATACCGATAACGACAAACTCTGGTTCAAATCGTTGCGCTCGCCAAAATTGAAAGGCGAAATGCTATACTATAAAGCCAACACGTTTGTATGCACCTGGTCTGATGCAAGCTTAGTAGATGCCGATGCCTTTGTAATGTTCGGGTTGAATGAAGAAGGCATCGCACAAAAGATACACATGAAGGGTATTTCGCCAGCCATAGATTTTAGTTACGATTTTCAAGATTTAAACTTTACACGCATATCATCTCATTAAAAACCAAAAACAATGAAAAACATACTAGTTACCGTAAACTTTACTAAAAACGACCAACGTCTTTTAGATCAAGGCCATCAACTTGCTAAAGCCTTCCAAGCTAAAGTCTGGATCATGCACATCGCAGCTCCCAATCCCGATTTTGTGGGGTACGAAGTCGGTCCGCAATACATCAGAAACAGCAGAGCATCCGAATTACAACAAGAACACAAACAGCTGCAAACCTACGCCGATACTTTAAAGGCTAAAGATGTAGCCACAGAAGGCTTACTCGTACAAGGCGCTACTGTAGAAATGATACTTGAAGAATCTAAAAAACTGCATATCGATATGATTATAGCAGGACATCAAGATCACGATTTTATATATAAAGCCATTATGGGCAGTGTGTCCTCTCAGCTCATTAAGCAATCTCAAATTCCAGTACTCATCGTGCCTTTAGATTAAAAGCGTTGGGTTTCGTGTAGAAATCTTATTCTTGAAAAAGTACACGCCTAAGTATTTGATTTTGTTTGTAACGATGCTAAAATGCCTACTGCTAAGGCTAAAGCTATAAACCCTAGAGATAACCATTCAGGAAATTTATAATGATGCACCAACAACAGTTTTACCCCTACAAAACTTAATATAGCAACCAGACTGTATTTTAAATAATGAAAACGGTTTAACATATTTGCTAAAAAAAAGTACATCGATCGTAAGCCTAAAATGGCAAAGATATTGGAGCTAAACACCAAAAACGGATCGGAAGTTATAGCCAATATGGCAGGCACACTATCTAAAGCAAATAATATATCGGTAAACTCTATAACCACTAAAGCTATAAATAAAGGCGTTGCAGCTTTTACATGCCTTAGTTTAACAAAAAACTTCTCCCCTTGCATCTGGTTGGTTATAGGCAACACTTTTCGTAACTGCCGATACACAAACGAATGCTTCGGATCAAAAGGCTCGTCTTTTGCAAACAGCATTTTAAAGGCTGTAAATAATAAAAACGCACCAAAAATATAGGTCGTAAAACTAAACTTTTTAATAAGGACAACCCCAAACAAAATCATGAGTGCCCTAAAAATTATAGCTCCCAATATCCCCCAAAACAATACGCGATGCTGATACTGCTGCGGAATACTAAATGCACTAAAAATAACGGCAATTACAAAAATATTATCGATACTTAAAGACAATTCTATCAAATACCCCGTAATATATTTTATGGAGGCCTCTACGGGTGTTAACTGATCGACATTAGCAATCAACTCCCCAGAATACAACCAATAAATAACACCTGAAAACAAAATGGATAACCCCACCCAGACAGCCGTCCAAACCGCAGCTTCCTTAACACTAATAACATGGGCATGCCTATTAAACACACCTAAATCTAGAGCTAAAAACAAGAGCACACAAAGGATAAATACCGTCCAAACCAACATAATGTATAGTGTTTAAATATACTCGTGAATGTAAGCTATTAAATGTTATAAAAATAACACCAAAGCAATAAAATATAACGCGAAATGAATTGATGAATATAACTCTAGAGCTATTGTTTCTGGGGCTTGGGTTTTAGGTGTTAGTTCGAAACTTGATTAATCACAAAACTGATTTACGCTTTAAGATTTTTGAATTACGATACTCTAAACACTATCGACTACAGACTAAAAACTAAACCGCTTCACAGCCAACTAACAACAGACAACCGATAACCGATAACGATTTTTGAATTACGATTTACGATTCTCTAAACACTAACGACTATCGACTCACCATTCACTATTTTTAAACTGACAACTGACAACTGACAACTGATAACTGCCAACCATCAACCATCAACCAACACCTGCTGCCATTGGTTTTTTACTACTTCCCAATCAAAATGGGAAACCTTCTCTCTAGCCGCTAACACCATAGCCATAGTCTGTTCTGGATGTGCTTTTAAATGCAATAGCGCCGAAACGAAAGCCTCGGTATTTTTAGGTGGTACAAGCACACCATCTACCCCATCAGCTATTAAATACGGAAGCCCTCCCACATTCGTCGATACGATAGGCAAGCCCAGCGCCATGCCTTCGATAACACTCACTGGCATATTATCGAAGTTTGTAGTGTTTATAAAAACATTATAGTCCTTGGCAAGCGTGATCCATTCGGTTTTGCTTAGCTTTCCAGGCGTTTCCACCTGCACCCCTTTGGCATTCGCATACTGTTTAACTATGGCTAAAGAGCCATCGGTATCTGGCCCTACCATACACAAGTTGGCGGTATATCCTCGGTCTTGTAAAGCTTTCAACACATCGACAGCCAAGCATGGATTGTAAATTTTACAAAACGAACGCACCCATAATAAACGAATATCCGAAATTGGACGGTAGGTAAACGGATAATTAACTAAATTTAAGGCATTGGGTATAAATGCTACCTTAGAGTAACCATGTTTAGAAAAAGCTTCTTGAAGATATAAGGAAGGTGATACTAAAGTTTTAGCATGTTTAAATAAAAGTCCCGATAATTTAGGGTACTTCTCTAATCGCATTGGTAAATTACCACCATTCAAACTCAAAACATAAGGCAATTTAATAAGTCGACATAACTGACTCACTAACAAAGCATAATAAAAATTACTAGTACTATAAGTGTCAATAATCACATGACTTACCACACGCTTATATTTTACACATGAATAAAGCATGTCTAGCAACCTAAGCACCTTGTTATTTTTACTAGAACTGTAATACATAGTAAACCCAGCACTTTCTAATTGTTTACCAATAACCTGTATAGATGACGGGTTAGTTTTGCTGTTGTACAAATTGTTTCCTATGTATAAAACGTTTTTTTCTAACATCAGTAATATTTAATAACGCTAAAGCATAAAACAAAGCTGGAGCAGCAATACGCATAGCCGAATGATTAATGGTAGCAAACCAAAAACAATAAAACGCATAAAAATAATAGTTATGCGGATTCGTAGACCTGTAAGCTAACGGTTTTATCATTAAAATTAATAAAATAACAATGCCAAACATACCGTGTTCCCCAAGTAAACGCCCCACCTCATTATGTGTCGGTAAATGTTCTCCAGTAGTAATCACTCGAATATTTTTAGTTCTACTAGCGCCAATACCTAGCAATGGGTCTTGTAAAAACCCATCCATTTCTTCCATAAATAACTCACCTCTCCCAGTAGTTACATCGCCTTTCTCACGTCCTAGCGCATCCTCATTAGCATAACGTTTATCTAATAAACCGCCTGTTTGCATAGAACCAATAATCCAAGTGAATGCTATCGCAAACAAAAAGATGACAGTAGAACCTATAATCTGATTTTTAACTTTATAATTCGATTTTAGAAATAAAATACCCAAAAATGCCAATACAACTATTATAGCGGCAAATACGCCCCCGCGACTAAACGTGATGATAGCCCTAAATGTGATAGCTGCAAAAATCAAAATATTAAGCACTTTCAATAAAAAAGTAGGAGATTGCAAATAAATACGTACTACTATAGCAAACATGCCCATCCCTAAAGCCGTAGACACCTGGTTCGGACCAAAACCTCCCGAAGTCGCAGGATTAGAAGCTGTATTACTAATAGTTTCTTTAATAGACGGATTATATAAATACAAATACACCGTCATTGATAATATTGGTAATAACAAATACAATAAAATGGTTAATAGCTCTTGGTGACTAATTTTCCGATCATAACAAAATAGCGCGGCAATACCTAAACACACAGGACCACTCAATACAAAAGTCACATTGGTTCTAAAATTAGCATCAAAACTCAAGGTCGACGACGCCACAAGAATAGCAGGAACTAGTAAAATTAAATAGAAGAAATACGGATAGGCTTTTCCGGATATCCCTTTGTAAAAGATGCCCATGAGCATAAACAGTAACACAAAATATTTACCCGTTTCATAAAAAAAGTAACCTTTTGTCATTCTCAAAAATACCTCCCCACCCACAATATAAGCACAACCTAATAATACATACATTGTTTTTTTACTATCCGGACTTACTATAATATGCCATAAAAAGTAAAACAAGACTACTACAAAATATAACATACTTAAAGGCCTGTGCAAATAAATTAGAAAGCCTATAAGCACATGTAATAACAACAATGGAATATAATTATCTGTTCTATTATCTCGAGGTAGCAAACGTCTCATACTGTATCTAAAATTGCCTCCTTAATATGCGCATTATAATACGCAAAAGTAAACTGTTGTACCAATTGCAGGCCATGTTGCTTTAAATTATTATACTCTGAAGCTTTTAAATTCATAAAACACTGAATATTCGATTGAATATTAGGAATGTCTACTGTATCCATAACAAAACCATGAACACCAGATGAAATATAATGCCCTATCGCCGAAACATTCGACACGATAGGCACACATCCAAAAGCCATGGCTTCTGCTAAAACTTTAGGAAACCCTTCAGACGCGGTTGTTGGCATTAAAAAGCCATGACAAACTTTATAAATTTCAAAAACAGCATCCCGTGCTAAAAAACCATGAAAGATAAACGATAAATCCGAATTTTTGGCCATTTGTTCAAACGCCATACGCTCTGCCCCATCGCCTACCAAATGCACCGTACCTATACGTGACTTTAAAGTCGCATCCATTCCCGATAAAGCCTCTATAATACGCCCAACACCTTTAGGCGATTCCAAACGTCCAACATAACAAAAGTTTATAACACCATCTAAATGTTTTAAAGCAGCTACCGCCTTACCTATCTCTATATCAACATCTTCTAAACATGGATTTTCAAACGACAAGCAGTGTTTGGGTTGCTGTGGCCAACGGCCGTTAATCGTTACTGGCCGTGATTGTAATTGTAATAACTTACGTTGTATACGATAGCCTAAAGGCGGCTGTTCCTGATTCCAATTTCCCGCATATTTATACCAGCCTTTTGTGTTCGAAAAATACGTGAGATACGGAATTAAATACACCCCTATACCCGTTGGTGTTCGCAATTGAAAATAATCTGCTGTTTTAAGTTGCTCGGAAACCACACGAATAACTCGTAATACCGCTTGTATTACCTGCCATTTCGCTTGAATACCAACTCCTCCAACTGCTGGTAAGCCTACAAATGAAATAGCTGTATCTGTATACGGCAATGCACTCGGTGGCGCCTCGCCATGATGCAACATAGCAACATGTACAATCTCATCAAAAACCGCAGTCAAATGATTAATTTCATTAACCGTTGGCCCCCAACCCACTATGGTTCCATCAGCTGTTTTATAATGTTCGGTATGCGAAATAATAACGAGTTTCACTCAGTGCTTCTTTGTTATTGGTTGATAGTTACTGATTTTTGATTGTTAGTTCAAGCTTGTCATTCATTTTAAAAATCATCAAATCAACACATTTTCAAATTATTACATTGTCACATTAAATAATTACTACATTGATAATTAGTTAATGGCTAAATTAAAATTTAATTTTGAATAATGACTTACTGTGTACTAAATCTGCTAACCACTAAGTAATCATACTTCAATTCGTTTGTCATCCAGATAGAGATACGACTAAAGCACCTTTTTTAGTTGGTAGTATACATCAAGCATTCAAACTCACAGCAAACTTCCTAATCTTAAAAGGTTCATAATCCAGCTTCTCGCTATCTATATTCTTTTCTCTATGTTCTATGTTCTCTACCAAAAACCAACAACCAATTTATGATTTTAGATTTTAGACTTTTGAATTACAATTTCTCCGAACTAAAAACTACAACTAACAGTAGTATCACCGATCCACTACTCACTATTAACCATTTTTCGATTTGGGAATTACTATGTTCTATGGCTTTACAAAACACCAACCTAACTAAAATTAATTGAGCAAGCTGTTTATGTTTATTACAATCTAAAAATAGATTTTAGTCTGCATTCGAAAAAACTCAATGAAGTTCATCGAAATCACAATATAAAATATAAATTCTATAAAAAAATAATGTAAGTTTAACTAAATAAACTATCAAACAAAGCCTTGTTAAAATGAATTTTTACACTGCAAACAACTAAAAAATGGTTTGATCTCATCAAAGAATTAAACAAAAAACCAACCAATTTCAAGACAATAATAATTAAATTATGAAAAGAAAAATACTACTAATTACTTTAATTACTTTTCACATTCAAATCTTTTCTCAGGATCTATTAACACCAATAAACAAGGAATCGTTTGGACTAAATAACCATACCAACAGAGATATTTCATATTTCTCGAATCTAGACTCAAACAAAAACACAATTATAGTTGGCACTACAGAAAAAGACTCAACTTTTACAGATATAATTACCACAAAATTAGATAACAAATTAAATCTGGTTTGGCAAAAACACTTATCCATTAATACAGATCTATCTTATGACATCCCAATAAAATCATTTATCAACTCTCATAATGAATTATATATTTTAGGTAGAAGTTCATTTAATAGATCTAATTCCAATGGCTTAGTATTTGTTGCAAAATATAGTGAAGAAGGAGAACTTATGTTTACTAAAACCATAGGTAATATTGATGGCTCTGATTATGTAGATTACCGATATTTAGATGCTGAGCTAAATGAAGATGACACGTTGAATCTTGTTTATGCCCCGGTAGAAAATCAATCAGAGCAGAGCAATAAATTTATTTTTTTAAAAATAAGTAACCAAGGAGATATTTTAAATTCATTTAATTTAGAAATTAAACAACATGGAGTAAAAGGAATTATTAAAGATGAGAAGTATTATTTTTTAATATCTGAGTTTAATGAAACAGACTTTACATATTCCTATAAGTTTTACAAAATTCAAAATGAAAATAACATCTCTGTCATAGAAATTACAGATTCTACGTTTTTGGACTGCATTAACTATGCAGTAATAACAAAAGATGTTAAATTAAATATTGATAATGAAGAAAATTGTTACTTAACTTGCCACAATGTATTAAAAAAGGATAGTAATAAAAACATCAATTTATCAAAAATAGATAATTCTAACACCTTTGTTTATTCAACTAACACATCAGATACAGAAAATTATTTTTTAATAGGCTCATTCATTAATGCACAAAATAAGATTATAGTTGTTGCAAATAATCTTAATACGGATTCAATTGACTTTATAAGTGTAGATGAAAATAATCTGTTACAAACAAGAACCAACACTGATAGCTATTTAGGAACTGGTTTTAAAGAAAACGAGGATAATACATTTTTTATTACCACTAGTAATTCAAACATTCGATTATTTTCCAATGAACTTACAGAAGTTAAGTCGTTTAACACATCTAATTCGTATCAACTAGTAGACTTTTTGAAAATAGATGAACAATCAATATCAACTATTGGAACCAGTTTTGAAAAAATGTTTCCTGATTCCGATTATTTCACACAACTAGATATTCATTCTGAAAAATTGAATGACACGCAAGTGTTGCATAATTACTTATTTTCTGGAATCGGGACTTCTAGTGCATTCCAACAAAGAGTGATTATTGATAATGAAAATAATTATCTTGTATTAGTTACCGAAAAAATGGGGCCAGAATATTTAGGAATAGGTGGTACCAATCCGCCATTAAACAAAAGGATAATTAAATATGATTCTAATCTAAATAAATTATGGGAATCCGAAGTTCCAGAGCACATATTCAATCTTATAAATCATGGAGGTAGAGATATCATTTTTTTTATTGATTCCTCAAACAATCTCTATTTAAACTTACCTAGAAAAGGAGATACTTATGGTCTTGGCTATAGCTTATATAAAGTTAATCCAAAAGGTGATTTTGAATTTATAAATACATCTCATATTGCCGATAAATTCTATGCAAATGAAAATTCAATTTACCTAGCTCACAATTATTTTCTGTATGAGGATTCTAGTAAACTTTATGTTTTAGATAAAAATAACGGAAACCTTAAAGAAGAAATTGATGTCGGTCATGAAGAGTTTTTAGATATTTTTTCAATAGGAGATGACATCTATTTTTACACCTATGAGGCAATCTCAAACAATTCGCCAGAATTAATTTATTTATACAAAAATGGAGTAAAGATTAACACTAAAAATTTACCCAGAAACTTTGGGATGTATCGATACGAAATTGACAATGATGGGACACTATTCTTTGCTACAGAATATGGTGGAGATAGAAGATTAAATAAAATAGACATAAATAATTCTTACAGTTATTATAATACATCAGATGAAATTATAAAATTTAAAAGATTTACTAACGGAAACATCTTCCTTTATTTAGATGATAACAGTACTCTCATTTTAGATGAAAACCTGAATTTTATTACTAATGGAGATACTTTTGACTCTCCCAACCCCCATTTAATGGCTTACGAAAACTATTTACTATTCGGAACGGCTTTTGAAAATAGTGTAAGGGTGATAAATGATAACGGAGAGGTAATTAATTATTTTTCCGTAGAGGGTTCTTTAAATAATTGGTATTCACAAATTGATAATCAAGGAAATTTAATATTAACGGGGAAATCAGGAAACAAAATATACACCTTTAATGAATATTCGTGGTTTAGAGGTTTTATTCATAACTATGGAAACTTATCGAGTATTTTAAATATTGACGACTTTACTATTGGGAATGTAGAAAATGATTTAAGACTTTATCCAAATCCAACTTCTAACATTTTAAATATAAAAACAAATAATAAAATTATTGATAAAATTATTCTCTATGATATATCAGGACAAAAGATTAAGGCATATTACAAAAGCCCTATAAACTTAAAAGAATTAAAAACAGGCTTATATATAATAAAGATCTATACAGATTCCGGAGAAGCCCTAACTTCAAAAGTTATTAAAATGTAATGTATTCGAAATAAACATATAGCAACTTAAAACCACCAACCAACAACTAATTTACGATTTCGGCGTTACGATTACTCACTCACCTTATCACTCACTGGCAATTTAACTAAGTTTATTATATAAAAAAAGCCAAATCCTTTATTTGTAAGGGATTCGGCTTAAATTGTTGTTATTTGGTTTTATATATAACCTTAAAAAGTCGGGGTGGCAGGATTCGAACCTGCGGCCTCCTGCTCCCAAAGCAGGCGCGATAACCGGGCTACGCTACACCCCGAGGTGTGTTTTTACTATTTCTTTTATCCCGGATAATTAAGAAATATTTGCGGAGAGACAGGGATTCGAACCCTGGCAACACTTACGCGTTGACAGATTAGCAATCTGCTCCATTACCACTCTGGCACCTCTCCTTAAAATTATGAACGTTGCAATATTTTTGCGGTTGCAAATGTAAGCTTTACTACTAAAGCACACAACCTTTTTTACACTTTTTTTAAAAAAATTATTCTGGGTATTCTATACGCAAATGGTAAATATTTGCTAGCTTGAGCTTTAGCACTTTTTTTATAGATTGAATTTCTTTAAAGGTAATGTTAGAATTTAAAAATTGCCCTTCGTCCATCTGCTTATTTATAATATTCTCTACAAAAGCATCTATTTTTGTAGAGGTTGGCTCTTTTAAACTTTTAGATGCTGCTTCTACACTATCGCACATCATTAAAATAGCAGTTTCCTTACTAAACGGCTTCGGCCCTAAATATCTAAAATCGTTAATATCTACACCTTCAGGATTAGATTGTTTTTCTTTCATATAAAAATAATACACTACACTGGTGCCATGGTGTGTTCTAGTAAAGTCTATTACACGGTCTGGTAAATTCCTCTTTTTTCCTATTTCTATTCCGTTTAAAACATGATCTATAATTATTGCGGCACTTTCTTTTGGAGACAGCTCGTCGTGCGGATTTAATCCTGTAGATTGGTTTTCGGTAAAATACGTTGGGTTCTTCATTTTTCCTATATCATGATACAATGCGCCTACCCTAACCAACATGGCATTTGCACCAATTTCGTTGGCACATGCTTCGGCTAAATTGGCGACATTTAGCGAGTGATGGAATGTGCCTGGAGCCTTTTCTGCAAGTTCTTTCAGTAATTTTGTATTGGTATCCGACAATTCTAACAACGAAACATCAGACACTAATCCAAACATTTTTTCGTATGCATAAATTAGTGGTTGTACGAATAAGGTAGCTAAACCACAAAGGATAAACATCAAAAATGTTTCCCACTTTAAATTATCGATACTCCCTTCATGAATAACAAAAAATGCAAAATAAGCAATAATATAAATGAGAGTAATTTGCCCAACCGAAATAAACAAATTGGCTCGCTTATACAATTCCGAAACTGTTAAAATAGTAACTATTCCAGCTATAATTTGCAAAAACATATATTCGTAACTGTTAGGAACAATAGACCCTAATAACAGCATAGTTACAACATGGGTAAACAATCCTAAACGCGCATCGAAAAAGGCTTTTAACACCAATGGCATAATACAAATGGGAACGACATAAATGTAATGTGCATTATAATTTACAACCAATGCGGTTATAAAAACCATGAGTAATATGTTAAAAAAAATAAATGTTACTTTATTATTATTTTCAAACACATCGCGCCTGTATTTTCTTAAAAACAATAACAACATAAGTAAAGCCAATGCCACTAATACCGTATATGCAAAAACAATCCAGTTGTAATTGGAAGCATTCCAGACTTGCGATTCGTATTCCGACTCTAACGATTTTAAAATTTGAAACTTATCGCCTTCCACAACTTCACCCTTCGAAATCAAGAGTGTTTCTTTTTCTATACTTCCTCTGGTATACGAAATTTTGCTCAACTCCTCCTCTAACGCACGATCTGTAAACTCTTTATTGTAAGTTAGATTAGGCTGAATAACATCGTAAAACACTGCAATAAATATTTTTTTATACGTATTTAATTCGGCATTGGTTAAAGCACTGTTTAAAATGGGAGTTATATTATTTTGCTTAACTAAATTAGAGTATTCTGTATTTAATTTTTCTACTCTATTTTCTAATAAAACCACATAACTCTTGGGCTTAAAATTGTAGTCTTCGTGTAAGATTCCGTATTGATAAAAATCGTTTAAAATTTTAGAACCTACAGCATATAATGCATTGTAATCTCTTCTTGGAATACTATCTGGAATCGTTTCTTGGAAGGTTTTTTTATAAGCATCAAAAACTTGATCTTTAACTCCGCTATCGATATCGAAATAACGAATAGCATTGGCAGTTATCGCTTGTTTTTCTTCGGAAATTTCCTCGTTTGTCTTTTTTATAGCAAAGTTAAATGGCGCATATAAATTTTCGGATTGCCAAGGTTTTCCCTTTTCAAAATTGTATTTAAAACGTCCACTTTTAGGAAATAAATACACGATTAAAAACGTAGTGCAAATAAAAAGCAATACTTTATACAATAGTGTATGATTTCTATATAATGTGTTTACAAAGTCTTTCATGCAGCGATTAAAGTTAAAACCAAATGTAATAAAAATTAAAGCGTTTTAACAGGTTTATAAATGTGTAATCCTTCCTAGTTCCTTAAAAATTGATTAATTTCGCAACTCAAACTTTTTAATTGCAAACTAACATGAGTAAAGAAGTCGTAATTGTTTCGGCAGCAAGAACCCCAATAGGTAGTTTTTTAGGATCTTTATCCACTATTCCTGCTCCAAAATTAGGAGCCGTAGCTATTAAAGGTGCGTTAAATAAAATAAATTTAGATGCACATTTAGTTGAAGAAGTATTTATGGGACATGTTGTACAAGCTGGTGCAGGACAGGCCCCAGCCAGACAAGCGGCTATTTACGCTGGAATACCCAATACCGTGCCTTGCACAACTATAAACAAAGTATGTGCTTCTGGAATGAAAGCCGTAATGCAGGGGGCACAAGCTATTGCCTTAGGTGACGCCGAGATTGTGGTTGCTGGTGGTATGGAAAACATGAGTATGATTCCGCACTATTTACATGCACGAACAGGTACCAAATTTGGTCCAGCTACATTAATTGATGGTCTTCAAAAAGATGGTTTAGTTGATGCTTACGACCAAAATGCTATGGGTGTTTGTGCAGATGCCTGTGCTGCAGAGTATCAATTTTCCAGAGAAGATCAAGATGCTTACGCCATACAATCTTACGCCAGATCGAGTGCCGCCTGGGAAGCAGGTAAATTCGATAACGAAGTCGTTCCCGTAGAAATACCTCAACGCCGAGGAGAACCGATTTTATTCGATAAAGACGAAGAATTTACCAATGTAAAACTAGATAAAATCCCTACTTTACGTCCTGCCTTTACTAAAGATGGTACAGTAACCGCAGCCAACGCTTCTACTATAAACGATGGCGCTGGGGCTGTAATTTTAATGAGCGCAACCAAAGCCGCCGAGTTAGGCTTAAAGCCTCTTGCTGTTATAAAAAGTTATGCCGATGCCGCCCAAGAACCAGAATGGTTTACTACGGCACCAGCAAAAGCGCTACCAAAATCTTTACATAAAGCAGGTTTAACATTACAAGATGTAGATTTTTTCGAGTTTAACGAAGCCTTCTCTGTCGTTGGCCTTGCAAACATGAAAATTTTAGGACTAACAGACCATAATGTAAATGTAAACGGAGGTGCAGTATCTCTAGGGCACCCGCTAGGCTGTTCGGGAGTAAGAATTTTAATTACACTTTTAAATGTATTAGAACAAAACGATGCTAAAATAGGCGCAGCTGCCATATGTAATGGTGGTGGCGGAGCTTCGGCTATGGTAATAGAACGTCTTTAATACAATATTTCTTTTTTAAAAACTCATTAAATTCTATATTTAAAGCCCTAAACCAATAATTAATTAATGCAATACGGCGTTTGTAATTTAAGCAT
This sequence comes from Formosa sp. A9, assembly GCF_051200825.1. GTDB lineage: Bacteria > Bacteroidota > Bacteroidia > Flavobacteriales > Flavobacteriaceae > Formosa. The sequence continues at coordinate 2,105,656 of NZ_CP195158.1, forward strand.
TGTTCCATTAAGATTAGAGCCATCAGACAAGAGCGAATTAGTATCGCAAGTCTTATATGGCGAGCATTTTAAAGTGTTAGAGCAACGTAAAAATTGGAGTAAAATTAGGTTAGCTTTCGATAGTTATGAAGGCTGGGTAGATAACAAACAATATATAGAAACGCCGCAAGACATTTACGACACCCTAAATAAACAAATGCCCAAATTGGCAACAGATTTGGTGGAATTTGTTAACGATACCAATAACCAATTAAATCCCATACCGTTAGGCGCTAGCTTAAACTGTTTAAACATTTTTAACCATACGCACGATGGTAATGTTTCGGATAAAGTATTACCAAAAACAAACCTGATAAATACTGCATTTTTATACTTAAATGCGCCTTATTTATGGGGAGGAAAAACACCTTTCGGGATTGATTGCTCGGGGTTTACACAAATGGTTTATAAACTAAACGGCTATAAGATTTTCAGGGATGCCTCGCAACAAGCCACACAAGGAGAACCTTTAAGTTTTATTGAAGAAAGTGAAGCTGGTGATCTAGCTTTTTTTGATAATTCTGACGGACAAATTGTACATGTTGGTATTATTATGAACGACAATTATATTATTCACGCCCACGGTAAAGTAAGAATAGATCGCTTAGACCACTCTGGCATTTATAATGTCGACAAAAAAACGCACACCCATAAATTAAGGGTTATCAAAAAAATAGTATAAAAAACAACTTGTTTTTTCAAACAAAATCATTGTTAATCTATACGCTTGCTCTTGTCTACTTCAACTAAAAAGACAAAAATTGTTTAGGTATAATATTAAACCCTAAATCGTTTACAGCTTCTTCTACTTTTACAATTTCTACCATTTTACTGGCTGTTACTGTTATTCGCACAGGAAAACCAGAGGTTTTTAACTCGACGGTATCTACCCCTTTAATTCTTAAAATAGCTTGTTTGATTTTTATTAAATCCTTTTGATCTGTAGCATTGGTATCGAATGTACGACTGTGATTTTTCGGTATTACATTATCTAATAATACTCCCATTTTAGTTAGTTTTTGGTTACAATTATTGGCTTTATAACCCTACCAAACTACTATATTAATTTTGAAAAAAAAAACAGAATACAACGTTTTTTAATTTTTAAATTTTATACATTTCTTAAAAATCAAAATAAGTTATTGTTATTATGACAATTAGAACAAAATATCACTCTAGTATTTTATCATTTTCTCCGCAACCTAACATTTTACTACCATAGTACGGGTTTTTGATTTTTTGGTCTAAACTTAACCAATATCCTCCAGAATTATTATTTGCCATCGGGCAAAATTGAACAAACACCTTTTGCACCGCTCCAAAACGTTCTACTAATATTTTTGTAGCCCTAGAGACTTCTAAAAAATGAAAACGAATTTCTTCTATAGTTTTAGAACCTATCAACGCATTTAAAGACCGCTCTAAATCTTCTTCGGCATTATTATAAAACTCTTGAGCCAACACACTGGATTTCAAATCATTTACACTGGTATTCATCAACTGTTTAAGCATCACTTTAGCTTTATCTGTAGCCAAAACCGAATCGCTCTCTACCAATGCATTTTTAACATCTATGTAAGCAAGTAATATTGTATTTACTTCATCTTTAAAACCTGTTAATTGTTTAAACGATACTTGGTTGCCTTCAAGGCGCTGTACTTTAGACTGCTCTACCTGTTTATACTGCGTTTTAACTCGATTCATCATCGAAGATTTCCCTTGCAACTGTGCTGCAGCATCAACTGTAAATGTACCATTAACAACAATGTCATCACCTATTGCCAATCCTTCCAACACCTGATATTGGTCGGCAAGCTTATTACCTAAAATAACCTCGCGCATTTCAAAAACAGAAGAATTAGGTTCCGTTTTTAAGTACACAACAGAACGTTTACCAGTCCATAATACCGCCGAAGCAGGAACGAAAATTTCACTACTATTTGATAATTCTGAAGTAATAATATTTCCTACTACAAACATGCCTGGCTTATACATCGCATCGGCATTTTTTAATACAGCACGAACTTTAACAGTACGCGTATTGGTATTTAAAATCGGATCGATAAACGAAATAGTTGTTGCTATTTTTTGGTTAGGATAGGCTTTAGTGTGTACTTGCAATTCTTGCCCTATTTGCAATGCTGAAATTTGGTTTTCGTAAGCATCAAATTCTGCCCAAACGGAAGTAAGATTAGCGACTTTAAATATGGATTTACCATCCATAATATGGTCGCCCTCGTTAACATTAATTTCCGACACCGTTCCAGATACATGGGCATAAATATTAAATTTAGAGATAACAGTTCCTGTTTGTTCAATGGTTTTTAAATGCGTATCGTTAATCATCCAATTCTTAAATTTACCCCTTACTGCCCTGTACAATTCCGGCTGCGATTCTTTAAGCTTGTAGGCAGTAATTAATTCTTGCTGTGCATTTATAAGTTCTGGAGAATATACACTCGCTACCAACTGCCCTTTGCGCACTGTTTGTCCAACAGAAGTTACATACAACTGCTCTAAGCGTCCGTTAAAATGAGCTGGCTGTATGGCTGTTTCATCTTCATTAACTACAATTTTTCCAGATAATGTAAGTTCCGGATTTAAAGTTGTATTACCAGTTATGGTTACAGTTTTAATATTAGCTAAAGCTTCTGCCGTTTTGGTTAATGTAAATTGAACATCTGTTAACCCCTCTGAATTCATTTCTAAAGGAATTAATGCCATTCCACAAATAGGACAATCGCCAGGTGCATTTTTTACAATTTGAGGATGCATAGAACACGTCCATTTTTTGTTTACGGTTGAAGACTCATGGGTATGATTGCTCTTTTCAGGCTTGGTATCTGTTTCAGATCTACCAAACAGCAAAAACCCTAAAAGCAAGCCCAACAATAAGGCCAGCACGACATATAGTCTACTCTTTGTCATTTTGTTCAGATTCTAAAGATTTTATCAATATTTTCATTTCTTCGATGTCTTTTCGTTGCGTCTCAATAATACGCTCTGCCAAATTTTTAACTTTTGGGTCTTTAATTGCTGCACGCTCACTTGTTAAAATTGCAATTAACACATAACCAAAAGATATGGCAAGCATCTTAAAAAACGTTGATTACACTTTGATTGATTGTGATTGGTTTTCATAATTATTTAATTTAAATTGGTAGCCTTCAACCGCAAGGCATTTGCAATTACCGAAACCGAACTAAAGCTCATCGCTAAAGCCGCTATCATTGGCGATAATAATATACCAAAAAACGGATACAATACCCCAGCCGCAATAGGCACACCAATAGTGTTATAAATCAAAGCAAAAAACAGGTTTTGTTTTATGTTTTTCATGACACTATCACTTAATTTTTTTGCTTTTACTATGCCCTCTAAATCACCTTTCACCAAAGTTATCGAAGCACTTTCTATAGCCACATCGGTTCCTGTCCCCATAGCAATACCAACATCGCTTTGTGCCAAAGCTGGTGCATCATTAATCCCATCGCCAGCCATAGCTACTACATGCCCCTGCCCCTGTAATCGCTCTACTTCTTTAAGCTTATCTTCTGGCAAACAACTGGCCTTAAAGTGTTTTAAGTTTAATGATTTCGCCACAGCTCTAGCCGTTATTTCATTATCTCCAGTAAGCATTATTAAATCTACATCAAGATCTTGAAGTTTTTTAATTGCGCCTTGGGTACTTGCCTTTATTTTATCACCAATAACTATAAACGCAACAACAGTAGCATTAACTGCCAAATACGAGACCGTTTTACCTTTTTGCTGGAACTTTTGTACTTTTTGAATATAATTATCCGATAATTCAGCCCCAACATGTGCCATCATCTTTTCGTTACCTAAAGCCACTTTTTTATTATCTATTTCACCAATGACGCCTTTACCTGATACCGCATTAAAATGATTCAATTTTAAAAGATCAACACCCTTCTCTTCTCCATAAGTTAGTGTAGCACTAGCCAAAGGATGCTCGCTTTGCTGATTTAAAGACACTATATATTGTAATGCTATACTTTTATCAAAATCATCAAAAACAGCTATCGATTCTACAGATGGTTTACCTTCGGTCAACGTTCCTGTTTTGTCTACAATTACTGTATCTACTTTATCCATCCGCTCCAAAGCCTCGGCATTTTTAATAAGTACGCCGTTTTGCGCACCTTTACCTACGCCTACCATAACAGACATTGGTGTAGCCAAACCCAAAGCACATGGACAGGCAATAATTAACACCGCAATGGCATTAACTAAAGCAAACACATAAGCAGGATTTGGTCCCCATAGTGCCCAAACTGCAAATGTGATTATGGCCACCAAAACCACTATAGGTACAAAATAACCTGAAATTCTATCTGCTAATTTTTGAATAGGAGCCTTACTACGGCTAGCAGTATTAACCATGGTTATAATTTGAGATAATAAGGTGTCTGCTCCTATTTTTTCGGCTTTCATTAATACAGATTGATTGCCGTTTATGGTTCCGCTATGCACAGTATCTCCAACCTGCTTATCTACGGGCATAGATTCGCCTGTTACCATAGATTCATCAACCGTTGTTTTGCCATCTGTGATGCTTCCATCTACTGGAATTTTATCTCCTGGTTTTACCCTAAGCACATCGCCTACTGCAATATCATTTATACTTATAACTTCTTCCTTACCTTGCACAACCCGAACCGCCTTATTAGGAGCTAATTTGAGCAATTCCTTAACAGCCGTATTTGTTTTACTATGTGCACGCGCTTCTAACACCTGCCCTAATAACACTAAGGTTAAAATAACTGTTGTTGCTTCAAAATATACGTGAACTACACCTGAATGCGTTTTGAATTGATCTGGGAAAAAGTCTGGAAATAACAAACCAAATACACTAAACAACCAAGCAATGCCTGCACCAATGCCTATTAATGTAAACATGTTTAAATGCCATGTTTTTATAGACTTATAGGCCCGTTCAAAAAACATCCAAGCAGCATAAAACACAACGGGAATCGATAATGCAAACTGAATCCAGTTCCAATACTTCAAATCTAAGATGTTGTATAATGGGTTATTAGGAATCATCTCGGACATGGCAATAACAAATATGGGTAAGGTAAATGCTATAGCAAGTTTTAACTTTTTTAATAAATGAAGATAATTTTGCGCTTCGGCAGAAATATTTGCCTTGACAGGAACTAAATCCATGCCGCAAATGGGACAAGACCCTTGGGAATCCGACACCACTTCGGGATGCATTGGACAAGTATATTGAGGTTGTTCTACCGTAGTTAAACTTACTTCTTCTACCAAATCCATACCACAAACAGGGCAATCGCCGGCCTTATTATAAGTTGTGTCACCTTCGCAATGCATCGGGCAATAAAACACGCCTGTACCTTGACCTTTAGGCGCTTTTGAAACAGGTTGCATTTTAGCTGCGCCTTTGGGGTGAATGCTATATTTATCGCCATCGGCCTTTAAAGCCTCTTGAAATTTATCTATAGCAATAGGTTCAGACATTGAAATTTTAGCTTCTTCCTGTTCCAAATCCACAACAACACCAGATACACCTTCAACATGTTTTAAAATTTCCTCTACATGGTTACGGCAACCATTACAAGACATACCTTGTATTTGAAATGTTTCTTCATGGTTATTGCTCCACGCTTTAATGTGGTATTGCGCTCCTTCCTTTTGCAATTGTTCCTGAAATTTCGCTAAAGGAATATGCTTAGACATTGTTATGTTGGCTTTACAATCATCTAAAAACACCTCAGCATCTGTTACCCCATCGACATTTTTTAAAGCATTCTCTACATGGTTACGACAACCATTACAAGACATACCCTCTATTTTATATGCATGCTTCATTTCTATAGTATTTATATGATAAAATTAGCACTACCTTCACCATTCTGATTGCATAATTTTGTAGAATGTTTATACAATTTTGTCGAAATTTTTCCGTTCTCCATTTTGTAAATTCTTAAAATCTGTCATCGACATCCCTGTTTGGTTTTTAAACTGACGTGCTAAATGACTACCGCTAGTATACCCTAAAACATCGGCTATTTCTGAGAACTGAAGCTGGCCTAGCTGCAAAAGCTCCTTAACCTTTTCTATTTTTAACCTAATCACATAGTTTTCTATGGTTATACCCATGGTTCTGCTAAACAACTTACTTAATATCGAGTACGACTTTGGAATGCGACTTAATAAATCTGGAATGTGTCGCGTGTCGTTTGGCCGATCGGCTAAAGTTTCTAGTATAATGGTTTTTATTTGTTCTACTAGAATGTCGTCTTCATTTTTCATGATTTCAAACCCTAATGCCTTTAAACGTTTTTCCAATTCCAGATAGGTTTGCCCGTCTATTTCCCGAACTAACACGTCTCCTAAATTTAAATTTAGCACCTCTACGCCCAGGCTCTTAAACACACCTTCTACAGCATGTTTACACCTGAGACAGACCATGTTTTTTATATAGATATGCTGCTTCATGCCGTTTATATTTTATTGTAATGTACTTTGCACCACACCACAATGCAACATAGCATCTCCGTAATACGGATTATTAATTTCTTGCTCCAAAGCAAACCAATTGGCACCGTTCTTTAAAGCCATTGGACAATGTTGCTCGTAAATTTTGCCTGTTGTAATATTGGCCGTTAAAATAGGTTTTAGTTGAAGGGTTAATTCCGACAACAACTCGCGTTGTACTTTAATATCTTCTGTAGCTGCTATGCTTGAAGCTACATGCTTAACATCTTCATTGGTTGTTACATTGGCCAAGCTTTGCGCCTCTTGTTTCGCCTGGATAGCATTACTGGAAACCAATGCCGTTTTTAATTGTAAATAATGTTGAAATGTTTGTGTTACGGCTTCAGTTTTAAATATAGGGGTGGTAACAACTGCTACATTATTGGTGCTTTCTGATGTTTTAGTCTCACTGTTATTTTTACAGGCCGTATTAAAGGTTACGCCTAAAATTAATAATCCTAAACCTAATAATTGTGTTCTCGTTTTCATAATTCTGTATTTTTAATTGATTTATTATTGACTTAAATATTTAATGATATTTTGTTGTGTGTAATAATTTTTAACCGCTTCGATGTTATTAATTTGAAACTTAAGTTGCAATTCCTGAATATCTAAAACATCGTTAAAATTAACTGTTTCGGTTTCGTATGCTGTTAATAACAGCCGTTCTGCATCTTTGGCTTTTTCTAAATTTTTTGTTGCTGTTTCAAAACTGATTTTTGCCGAATTCCTAGCATTTACGGCTTGCTCTAATACTGTTTCTAAAGCATTTTTCTTTGCTAATTTGTCGGCATTTAGTTCCAGCTTTTTCAATTCGTTTTGCTTGGTTTTTGACGTAAATCCTTTATTAAAAACTGGTATTGATAGCGATAACATGGGCATAATTATATCTTTTCCATTGTTATCGATTGGCATGTCGTTTCGTTTATTTACAGTTATATAATCTAAGCCAAACCCCACCATAGGAGCTCGCTCTTTTTGATTTAAGAGTTCCGATTGTTCAACAGATTCGTACAACTTATCGTATTGCAACAATTCAGGATGCAATGCTGTAACCATGTTTTCTGTATTTAAATCTGCTACTTCTGGCATAATTAAAGTATCTGTTATATTAATTTGTTGCTTCTCGCTTCTGTTTAACAATAAATTTAAACGGGACTGTTCAGCTAAATATTCCTGCTCTAACACAGCATTTAACTGTTCTACATCATTCTGTCTTATTTGAATTTTTAATACATCGACTACCGAAGCTTTACTAACCTCTACCGCTGTTAAAGCCCATTTTTCATAATTTTTCAATAATGCAATTTGCTGAGAAAACACAGCTTGTTTGGCTTTTATAGCCCACATATTATAGTATGATTGAGATACAGTAGACAATAATTTTCGTTTAGCTATGGCAATAGTTTCGTACTGGACATCGGCAAGAGATGCTGCATATTTAGATCTGGAAGTTACCGAACCAAACCACGGAATCATTTGTTTTACAGATACTTTTACAACCTGTGGCCCAGTTCTGGTTTCTGGCGGACTCACAAAATAACCAACAACAACTTCGGTGTTTGGCAATGCATTGACTTCGTTAACTTTTTCGGAAGCTATTTGGTATTGCAAATCGAATTTTTGTATTTCAGGATTATTTGCCAGACCTATACTTATTAATGTTTCTAAATGTTGTGCATTTAGCGACCAAGAGTAAGTTAACACACTAACTAACGCGAATGTCTTAAAAATATATTTAGTTTGTTTTTTCATGTTTTAGCGCTTTAATTTCTTCTCTCCAACTGTACAATACAGGAACTATAAAATACGATGTAATATCTATAATCATTCCTCCAAAAGCAGGAATCGACATCGGAATCATAATATCACTGCCGCGCCCTGTAGAGGTTAATACAGGTAATAATGCTAAAATGGTTGTTGCTGTTGTCATTAAGCAAGGACGAATACGTTTTTCGGCCGCATGCACTGCAGCTTTGCGAATACTTGTAACATCTTTCGGATTTTCTTTTTTAAACGTTTGTTTTAAATAAGTGGCCATAACCACGCCATCGTCGGTGGCTATTCCAAAAAGAGCTATAAACCCAACCCAAACTGCAACACTTAAGTTTATTGGGTGCATTTGAAATACTTGCCGTAAATTAACATCTAACACCTTAAAATTTAAAAACCAATCTTGACCGTATAACCACATCATAATAAATCCGCCTGCAAATGCCACCGAAATTCCAGTAAATACCATTAATGATGTAGACACCGATTTAAACTGAAAATACAATATCAAGAAAATAATAAGTAACGCCAATGGCACAACAACCTGTAAGGTTTGCTCTGCTCTCAATTGGTTTTCGTAAGTTCCGGTAAACTCGTAAGTAATGCCTTTAGGGATTTGTAGAGCGCCAGAATCTATATGTTGTTGAATTACATCTTTTGCATGTTCTACCACATTAACTTCAGCAAAACCATCCTTTTTATCGAATAATACATAACCTACCAAAAATGTATCTTCACTTTTAATTACTTGTGGTCCCTGTTCGTAGCGAATGCTAGCTAAATCGCTTAATGGCACAGGGTTTCCACCACTTACTGGAATATAAATATTAGACAAATCGTCTGGATTGGAACGTAACTCGCGAGGATACCTTACACGTACACCATAGCGTTCTCGACCTTCAATTGTTTGTGTTAGCACTACACCGCCTACGGCTACCTTCAACTCGTTCTGTACAGTCTCTATGGCAATGCCATAACGTGCCAGTTTTTCCCTATCAATATCTATTAACATGTAAGGTTTGCCTACAATTCTATCGGCAAAAACTGCTTCTGATTTTACACCTTCGGCGGTTTTCAGTATCGGTTCTATTGCTTGTCCGAACGCTTCAATTTGCTTTAAATCTTGACCTTTAATCTTAATTCCCATTGGAGCACGCATTCCAGTTTGCAACATAACCAATCGGGTTTCTATTGGCTGTAGTTTTGGTGCCGAAGTTATGCCTGGCAATGCTGTTGCTTTTATAATTTCGTTCCAGATATCGTTAGCAGAAGTAATTTCTGGCCGCCAATTTCTATAAAACATGCCGTTATTATCTTCAATCAATTGTGAAGCCTTAACGCTATTGAAATTCAAATAATTAACAGTATCATTTAACATCTCACTTTTAAAACTGTTACGATTATAAACCAAACTGCTGTCTTTAAGTACAAATAATCCATCTTTATTGACTTTATAACGCTGACGTTCCCCAAAAGCATTCAGCATATATTCTGGTTTATATTGAATAATATTTTCGTACATCGATAAAGGTGCCGGATCTAATGCTGAGGCCGTTCTTCCTGCTTTACCAACTACAGTTTCTATTTCGGGAATCTGGGCTACCGCCATATCTAACTGTTGGAGAACCCTTTTATTTTCTGAAACTCCAGCATGTGGCATGGAGGTTGGCATTAATAAAAATGTACCTTCGTTTAATGAAGGCATAAATTCTTTTCCCGTATGTTTAAAAATAATAATGCCACAAATAACAATAGAAGTTGGCACAAGTAAAAACAATAATTTATGCTGTAAAGCCCAATATAAAATTTTTGAGTAATACTTTCTAAATATCCAAAACGCCCCTAACAAACCAAAACATAGTACTGATACAAATACTGCATTTGCAAGAAAACTTTTAGCTACTCCCAATGGCTGCCAGTACGACGCTAATAAAAAAACAATGCCCAATGCCACAAATACACTATTAAAAATAGTTGATGTTTGTTGAGACCACTGACGCTGTTGTTTTAGAATGGAGCAAAGCCCAAAAATAATAAGCAGTACGCCTAGATAATACCCTTGAAAAACGGAAAAACCGCCCAAAATTATAATAGCCAGATTGACTACTAATTTAGTTGACGTTGTAAATGTTCGGTTTTTAAAAATAAGCGCAGCAAAAGGAGGTATTAAAAAGAGTGACACAATTATTGAGGCTGTTAATGCCATAGTTTTTGTAAAAGCCAGAGGCCTGAACAATTTACCTTCGGCACCAATCATGGTAAACACAGGTATAAAACTTATAATGGTGGTTAACACGGCAGTTACTATGGCTCCAGAAACTTCCGATGTTGCATTATACACCACTTCGTTAATGGGTTTACCATCGGTATTCTCATCTAAATGTCTTATAATATTTTCCGACAAAATAACACCTACATCTACCATTGTGCCAATAGCAATGGCTATACCCGATAAAGCCACGATATTAGCACTAACATTAAAATATTTCATGGCTATAAACACCATTAAAACCGCTACTGGTAAAAGTCCTGATATTAATATTGAGGCTCTTAAATTAAAAACCATAATAACCACAACCAAAATGGTAATTAAAACCTCTAAACTTAAGGCTTCATTTAAAGTGTGTAATGTTTCTTTTATTAATACAGATCTGTCGTAAAAAGGTACAACGGTAAGCTGCGAAACAGTACCATCTTCTAAAACTTTAGAAGGCATTCCAGACTGCATTTCTGCTATTTTCTGTTTTACATTATTAATAACTTCTAAAGGATTAGCGCCATATCTAGCGACCACTACACCACCTACAACCTCGGCGCCTTCTTTATCTAAAATGCCTCTTCTTGCTTCTGGCCCTAAAGTAACTTGAGCAATATCCTTAATTTTAATGGCTGTAAAATCTTTAGAACTTACCACTGCATTCTCTAAATCTGAAATTGATTTCACATACCCTAGTCCCCGAACCAAATACTCTACCTGATTAATCTCTAATGTTTGCGCCCCGATGTCCTGATTAGAAGCTTTTACAGCCGTTACAACTTCTTGTAACGATATGCCATATTGCTTCATTAATTCTGGACGAACATCGATTTGATATTCTTGTACATATCCACCTATAGAAGCTACTTCCGACACGCCACTAGCCGAAGACAAACCATATTTAACAAAATAATCTTGAATAGTACGTAATTCTTGTAAATCCCAGCCACCAGTAACCTCACCTGCTTTATTTCTTCCTTCTAAAGTATACCAATACACCTGCCCCAAACCTGTAGCATCTGGTCCTAAAGCTGGTTTAACACCATCAGGCAGCAGTCCGTTTGGTAAGGCATTTAGTTTTTCTAAAATTCTACTTCTACTCCAATAAAACTCTACATCTTCATTAAAAATGATATAAATACTAGAAAAACCAAACATAGACGAACTCCTTATGGTTTTAACACCTGGTATACCTAGTAACGTTGTTGTTAATGGGTAAGTAATTTGATCTTCTATATCTTGTGGAGAGCGTCCTTCCCAATTGGTAAAAACAATTTGTTGATTTTCGCCAATGTCTGGGATTGCATCTACGGCTACGGGATAACTTGGTAAAATACCAGTATTCCAACCAAAAGGAGAATTTACAATACCCCACCCAACTAAGACAAGCAGCAATATAACAGCAACTAACTTATTCTCAATTAAAAATTTAATGCTTCTATTTAGCATATCGTTTACATTAAAACAATTAAACTTAAGCATTTTTAGCATAACTAAAAATGCATAAATAGTCTTAAAATCAACATTTTAAGACAACTATTATTGATTTAATGTATCAAATTAAAAAGGTTTCGTTAATCACATTAATATCTGTGACCAACAAAGGCGGAGTGTAGTCTTTAAAGGGAATAATTTGCTCTGGTAAACCTTCAAAAAGATTTACATAAGCATACATAAACGTAGCGACAAACACTTGCTGATTATAAGTGAGCTGCTCTAAAGTGTTTTGTTTTAACTCGTCTTGACCTGCAACAGTTATGTTATGGTCTGAGCAGCATCCTTTAGTCTTTTTGTTAAATTGAAGTGCGGCATCTGCCGTAAAAGACATATTAGTATTACATGTTTTGGCAGATTGGTTTAAGGCCACATCTACCAAAGTGTTTCCACAATAATGCATATTTACAGTAAAAGACATGGTAGATAAAACAACTACCAAAGCCATAGTACATGCTAATATTTTGTGGAAAAGCGTATTCATTACAAATACAAAATTAAAAAATATTTTTAATCTTATTTTGCTTTAACAGGAATTTAAACATACCGAACATTAAAGCCATCAATATTACACATAAATACGACTTACAAACCACTGTAAATTTTAGTATATTGCTTACTTCAAAAACCTCAACAACTAACTACTAAAACAAACAAACGTTCTAACTAAATTATGCGTTATGTAATAGCATTATTAACCTTTTTATTAAGTATTAACCTGTATAGCCAAAGCTACGAAAACGAATTACAAAAGCTAGAACAGGCATTACTTAAAAAAGATATTTATCTTAAAGAAAAATATCATAAAATCAACCGTCTTAAGCAAGATGTTAGTAAATACCATGTTACAGGTAAAACCAACGACCTGTACAAAAGCTATATTTCGTTATTTACAGAATATCGCTCTTTTAAATACGACTCGGCTTACTATTTTTTAGAAAAGGCCAAAGAAACAGCTATCAGCATAAACGATTCGGTTTTGTTGTCTAGAGCTAAAATAAAGGAAGGTTTTGTTTTATTGTCGTCTGGACTATTTAAAGAATCTATAGATACGCTTAACAGTATTAACCTTACTAAGCTACCTAAAACCGATACATTTGAGTATTATGCGGTTAAAGCCAGATCGTTTTACGATTTAGCCGATTATAACCAAGACCCGAGATTTAGCATAAGTTATATTAAAAAAGGAAATCAATATTTAGATCAGGCTATAGCGTATGCCAAACCGAACTCGCATCAATTTTGGTCGTCTGAAAGTTTAAAACGAATGAAGCAATTAGATTATAATGGTGCCGAGTTTGCGTTTAATTATTGGATTAATAATTTTGATTTACCAGCAGAATTTTACGGCATTGCCACCTCTAGTCTGGGTTACCTCTACTCTATTAAAGGTTACCAGGACAAAGCCATTAAGTACTTGGCATTAGCAGCAATATCCGACATTGAAAATTCTACAAAAGAAACCGTTGCCCTTCGTAATCTGGCCAACGAACTGTTTAAAAAAGGTGATTTAAACAGAGCAAACCGCTATGTTACTTTAGCTATGGAAGACGCCACATTTTACAATGCCAGACATAGAAAAATAGAAATTTCGAGTATTTTACCAATTATTGAAGGCGCACAACTTTTAAAGGTTAAAAACCAAAAAAGTAAATTAGAAAAAATTGTTATCCTTTTGGGACTTTTATCGTTAGCTGTAATTGTTTTTTTAATTATCATTTTTAAACAACTTCATGCCAAAAACCAATCGCGAAAAGCCTTGGCGGAAACCAACAAAAAGTTAAAAGAAATGAATGCTAATTTACGAGAATCAGACGCCATAAAACAAGAGTATATCACCTACTTTTTAACGGTTACTTCAAATTTTATTCGTAAGATGGATTCTATTCAAAAAACAACCATACAGAAGGTTATTGCCAAAAAACCAGACGATATACTTAACATCATGAAACGCTACAGTATTAAAAAAGAGCGCGACGATTTATTTAGACATTTTGATGAAGTATTTTTAAAGTTATTCCCGTCTTATATTGAAGATTACAACAAACTGTTTCCAGATGACCAAAAAGTCATCTTAAAACCTAACGAGCTTTTAAACACCGAACTTCGCATATTTGCCTTGTACCGGTTAGGCATACAAGACAGCAATCAACTAGCAGAATTTTTAGAGCTTTCGGTTGCCACTATTTACACCTACAAAACCCGAATTAAAAGTAGATCGCTATGCAAAGACGCTTTCGAAGATAACATTATGGCTATTAAAACGTATTAAAAAGAGGCTACCTAAAAGTTTAACAGTGCGTCATTCTGTGCTCGACACAGAATCTTATCATAATTCAACAATTATGAGAATCTGAAATCATAGATTCAACGAAGTTAAATAAATTCAGATTGACGAAAAATTAACTTTATGGATAGCCTCCTTTTTCAAACAAACAAATACTAACACCATTTATTAATAGTATTATTCTTTTAAAACAAACCTAACTGCTGTACCTCCTCCTGGTGCTAATGACAGACTTAACGTTTTGGTTTTATCTAATTCTTGTGTCGTAATTGATACGGGATACGGATTCGATTGGTAATGCGCCTCATCACCATCAGCATAAATTTCGGCGATATACACGTTATTGGCATCCAAAAACGTTAAAGGAATATTTACTGTTCTGGCTTCAGCATTGGTAATGGCTCCCAAGTACCAATTTTTCTCATCCCAATCTTTTCTGGCCATAACAACATACTCCCCGATTTTAGCATCAATAACTTTGGTATCCGACCATACTACAGGAACATCTTTTACAAACTGAAACTCTGGTTTCCCTATATAATTTTCTGGCAAATCGCTAGCCATTTGCAACGGACTAAACATGACCACATATAAAGCCAATTGTTTAGCTAGAGTTGTTTGCACCTTAGCGCCTTGTGGGGTTTTGTAATCGAAATCGAAATTTCCAGGAGTAAAATCCATTGGTCCAGAAAGCATTCGTGTAAAAGGCAAAATGGTAGTGTGTTCTGGTGGGTTACCCCCATCGGCAGACCAAGCGTTGTACTCTTGCCCCCGACCACCTTCCTGAGTCATTAAATTGGGATATGTACGTTGCAAGCCTGTACCTTTTACGGGCTCATGGTTATCAATCATAATATGATGCTTGGCGGCAGATTCTATGACTTTTCTGTAATGCCTAACACCGTACTGCCCATCGTGCCATTCTTTTTTATTTAAATACTTATTTACATATCCTGTTTTTACTGCATTTACACCATTTTTATGATATAACTTAAAAGCATCCTCTAGCTGAGATTCGTAATGCGCAGCAGCTCCCGCTGTTTCGTGATGGCCAATAAGGCGAACATTGTTTTGGGCAGCATAATTACATACAGCTTCCATATCAAAATCTGGGTAAGATTTAGTAAAACTAAAAGCAGTACCGTCGGCTGTCCAATCGCCATCCCAGCCTTCGTTCCACCCTTCAACAAGTACGCCGTCTAAACCATTTTCGGCAGCAAAATCGATATAGCGTTTTGTGTTTTCGGTAGTCGCTCCGTGTTTATCGCCTTGCCCCCAGGAGTATTTTTCTAAATGCATGCCCCACCATATTCCTATATATTTAGAAGGTAATATCCATGATAAGTCTTCAATTTTTGAAGGTTCATTTAAATTTAGCATTAATGTAGATGTTACCAATTCTCCTGGTTTATCGGCCACAATCACTGTTCTCCATGGGCTCTCAAAAGGCGTTTTAGCATACACTTTTACTCCGTTTGCCCAAGGTACCAGTTCGGCTTCATATTGTTTATTATTGGTTTTACGCAAGGTCATAGATGCAAAATCGGTTAAATTGGCTTCGTGAATTGCTAAATATTTACCTGATTTCGTTTCGAAAGTTGCGGGAGTATTTATGGTATCGGTCTTACTTATAGGTGTTTTTCTATACAAACTTTCGTAGTAACTATTTTCGGAATGCACAGGTATCCACCAAACATTGTGCTCTTCTGGAAAAGTAAAGGTAGTTTTCTCATCAGAAATTTTGACTTCTTTTAAATGAGGTTGTTCAGGAAATTGATACCTAAACCCTATACCATCGTTAAAAACGCGAAAAACTATAGTTACCAATCGGTTTTTTCCTGTTGTTTCCTGCAAATGCACTATTAACTCGTTATGCCTATCCTGTATCATTTTAAATTCTCCCCAAGGCTGATCCCAAGAAGTATCTACTGTATTTCGTTCGGTATTTATAATTTTAAGGTTCTGTTGTAAGGGTTCGCTATCTTGAAACGCCATTCCTAAAACCGAAGGTTCTATAATTGATTCTCCGCCAGATGTTAACTGATATTCTGGCGCACCTTGTGCTGTTAATTTAAAGGTGAGTACATGTTTGTTGTTAGGAGAACTTACACTTAACTCTTGCTGATTTTGGTTACATGACACTAAAGCGAGTATACTTAAAATAACTAAACGTATGGGGGTAAAAATATTTTTCATGTTTATAATTTTAATAAGGCGATTCCTCATTGTAATGTATTTAATAGGGTTATGGCCTGCTCTGGTTGCATAGCCACGAAATAATAAAACACTTGATCTAATTGCTTTTGAATAGTACTATTTTCTGAATGAGCTTTTCGTAAGCGGTATAGTTCGCTAATAGGTTCAAAAACACTTTTAGTACTAACACCGGAAAATTGAGCAATGGTATTTAAGGCTGTGTACCCAAACTCTAAAGTAGGCTCCAACATGGTGCCTTCGCCAAAATCGTTCCAAGTAACCAACTGTAAATAATCTACTTGTGCCTGTGCTGCTAAATTTAAAGTTTCTGTTAAAGTAGCGCAGTTATTATGAGGTATTTCAAAACCTATATGGTCTGTTGCACCACCTTCTTTATAAAAATCTTTAAATCCTGGATAGGCAGCGCCAAATGCTAGATTTAGATTTGGAGCTGTATTGGTATAAAAATCACTTAAAAAAGAATTGTTTTGATATACCCAGGCAAATTCGCCTTGCGCATTTGCTCCAGCCTCGTATGACTGATTCCATAAGGTTAAAAATGTAGGTTTTGCATTAAAAACACTAAATACATCTGTCCATAATTCTGGAGTTTTTAAAGTCACTGGACCAAAATTAAGCAACAACGGCTGGTTATTAACATGTATATAATTAGCATTAGTAAAATATTGATTTTGCAGATAACGCATATCTTGCTTTGCAGCGCTTGCTTGAGTTGGTGCCAGATTAGCATCGACTATATTTTGTAAAAAACGATCTTCGTAAACAATAGCATAATCTAACCCTACTTTATCCAACATCGCTATCACCTGATTGGTGTTTTCCAAAATCATGGCATAATCGTTAACATTGTAGGTGCCATACCAATCTATTAATACACCATCTACTCCTGCGTATTTCATAAGTAATAAATGATTTTCGATAACCGCAGCATCTCCTGAGTGATATGGCCCAATAAGCGGGTAAAAATGAGATGCTATCTCTCGTTTTCCGTTAGCATCAGTACGATTAGGATCTTTGTTTGCCATCGTCCAATGGTAGCCCCATTGTTTATTGCTACTACTTTCGTTAGTTTCAAACCAGGTCATGTAATGCATATACAATTTAGTATTATTGGTTTTAGGTATCGCAACAGGATCTAACACCTCTAATTCTGGTTGTTTTATACTTATATCTTCATTAGGAGAATCGCTACTGCAATGTATTTGAAGCCCCGCACAAAAGCATACCAAAAACAAATTAAGAACAGACATTTTCATGCTTATATTTTCTTTAATTACTATTTAAATGCTAACCTTCCATCGTTGTTTTTAACTAATTCAATTGCATTATACCATAGAAGGTTAACCTAATGCAACGCTTAACCTAGTTAGGCGTTTTGTTTAATTTTTAAGGAATTATTAATATCCTGGATTTTGTTCTAGATTACTGTTTTTATCTAATTCTTGCTGCGGAATAGGAAAAATAGCTCTGTATGCAGGTGTTGCGTTAGGACTGCCCCACCAAGGCTGAAAAAACGTTCCAAAACGAATATTATCTGTTCGTCTTTTACCTTCAAACAAAAACTCTCGCAACAATTCTTTGTCTAAATACTCCAAATCTATAGCTGTTGGTATTTCTATTCCTGCTCGCGCCGTAATTTGTTCTACAAAAGGCCTAGCCAAATCTGGAGCTCCCAAACGCACGTAACATTCGGCTTGCATTAATAAAATTTCGGCATAACGTATTAACACAAAATCGTTATCGCGTTCCCATTGGTCTCCTGCATTAATTTCGTATTTATTTAAACGCACGCCTTCATTTTGTTTACAGTCTTCTAAGTTAGATACTTCTTCGGTATACGATAAAGGTTCGCCACTATCCATAATAATTACAGACCCTGTAGATAAATTAATTTGATCGCCTTGTAACATCGATGCTTTTCGTCTGTCTGTTTCTTCAAACATCGAATACACCCCTGGAGTGGCACACATACCGTTTGCAGACCAAGGATAATCTCCTGTTGGTGAAACTGCAAAACGTTGTAAATAATGATAAGACATAGAACTCATATAATTTCCTAAAGTACCTGCATCGTTAGCATACGGTATGGCTAAAATAATCTCGTTGGAAGTCTCATTATTGGTTGCAAAATTGGCATAAAAATCGGGTTCTAAACTGTAGCCAGATATTTTTTGGCAAACCTCTAAACAATCTTGCCATCTGGCTGTTCCTACAAACGCTTCGGCATTTAAATATAGTCTTGCCAACAACGCATTGGCTACGTTTTGTGTGAATTTAGAATATACTTTTCCCGACTGTAAATATGGAATGGCTTCCAACAATTCTGTTTCTACAAACTGAAATACTTCCAATCGCGATGCATTTGAAGGCAGATCTAAGTCTTCAAAATCTGTGATAATTGGCACATTGCCAAAAAGGTCTAATAAATTATAATAGTAATAAGCGCGTACAGCTTTTAGTTCGGCATAAATTGGTGTTTTGGCCTCGTCTGTTAATCCCGATTTATCGATTTGATAAATAATGGAATTTATTTTAGAAATACCAGCATAATTATAACGCCAAGCCGATAGAATCATTTTGTTTTGGGCATTCCAGGTATGTCTGTGCGCCTCGATATATTGTCCGCCATCGTACCAATCTGTTCCTCTAGTGGGAATAATAGCTTCGTCTGAAGACACTTCATTCAAAAAAAACACATATTCGCTCGCTGGCCAGTTGTTAGAAATTTCGTCTGCAAACCCTCTTAAAGACGAATAAGCACCTCCTACAAGGGTTTCTACTTCTTTTGATGTTTGTCCGAAATTACTATCCTGTACTCTATCGTACAAATCTTCGTCGAGATTCGTACAGGAAGTCGCTATCAGCAAGCTTCCAATACCTAATAATATGGTGAATTTAATTTTCATGTTGTTCTGTTTTTCTGTTAGTTATGCTTAGCTTAATCTTTAAGTGTAATATTTAACCCTACCGAGAAGGTTCGCGGTCTTGGGTAACTATTAAATCGGTCTATTCCAGGATTATCCAGTCCTGTAAGTCCTACTTCTGGATCTACACCACTGTAATCTGTAAACACTGCTAGGTTTTCGCCTAAAAAATACACGCGTAAGGCACAACTTGAATTTGCATTAGTGGGTAAATTATAGCCTAAAGTCACGGTTTGCAATCTAAAAAACGATGCATCTTCAATCCAATATCCAGAATAGGTTGCTGGCGATGTAATGCCGCTATTTAAAAAATTATCTGTGACGTTATATGTAGGCAATCGGTTAGGATCGTTAAGCATCATATTTGTAGCATTAAGTACTTTCTGACCAAAGTTACCATAGCCCGAAAGTGCTAAATCGAAATCTTTATAAATAAAATTCATTCCAAATCCTATCGTAAAATCAGGCTGTACATCGCCCAATACCGAGTCTTCTTCGGCTAAAATAAACTGTCCGTTTTCATCTAAACCACTACTTGCTTTGCCCCAAAAGGTACCTACAGGATAGCCTTCCTTTATAATTTGGGAAAACTGCCCGGACATGCCTGATAAACCATGAAGCGATCCGCTATAAATAACATCTGTTTCGTACACTTGGTTCGATAATTTTTCGATAACCTGTTTATTGCTGGATAAAGCGGTATTGGCACTCCAAGTAAAATCTTCGGTTCTAATAATATCTGCATTTAAAGTTAACTCGAACCCTTTATTACTTAATTCCCCCACATTGGCCAACATGGTACCCACTAGATATGGTGGCTGTGGTACCTGATAGGTGTATAACAAATCGCTTGTTAACTTACTATAAAACTCTAACGAACCAGATACTCGGTTAAAAAATCCAAAATCGATACCAATATTGGCTTGGGCTGTAGACTCCCATTTTAAATCAGGGTTAGGGTTTTGTGTTGGCGAATATGCTAATTTCCAACTATCGGTTGCGGGATCGTAATAACTATCGTTTCCTACTCCTAAAATGGCCAGAGATTTGTATTCGCCAATCCCATCTTGGTTACCTGTTACCCCATAACCTGCACGCAATTTTAAATTAGTTAACCAAGAAGAATCGTTAGCAAAGTCTTCATTAGTGATATTCCAAGCTATAGATGCCGAAGGGAATACCCCCCATTTGTGGTTGGCACCAAAACGGCTGGAACCATCGCGTCTTACTGTTGCTGTAATCATATATCTGCTGTCGTAAGAATAGTTAACCCTCCCGAAGAATGATATTAATTTCGAGTTTCCTTTATACGAATACACATCGCCCAATCTGTAATTCTGACCTGCTCCTAAATTATTGTAGCCAAATAAATCGGTATCAAACCCACTTCTTTGCGCCCCAAAACCATCGTAAGTATTGTCTAAATACGAATATCCAGCCATAGCACCTATAAAGTGATTTCCTATAGTTTTATTGTAATTTAAAAAAGTCTCTAACTGCATAGTGGTATATTCGCCCAAAGTTTTTTGCCCATACCCCCGTTCTGGACGCCCTTGAATTACGGCATAAGACGGTCTGTAAAAACTTTGCTTGGTGGAATTATGCTCTAAGGACATATTGACTGTAGCCTTAAAATCGTTAAAAAAATCGAACTCGGTTTTAAAATATCCAAGCAATCGGTTTTTAGTATTATCGGCTATTCTATTTGTTAATATTTCTACAGGATTTTCGTTTAAAGTCCCTCCTACTTCTGTAAAATCGCCATTCGCATCTTTTACCGGAATAGTAGGATTTAAATTAAAAGCACGTTCAAAAATACTGTAATCTACAGGGTGCCATTTATCGATATTAGCAAACAGACCTGCATCAAACTTTAATCGGTCGTTATAGGCATATTGATGTCCGCTTAAGTTTGCACTTATACGCTCTAAACCAGATGCTTTAATAATCCCTTCTTTATTTAAGTACGAAATAGACGCTCGGAGTCCGCTACCATCGCCTCCAGAATTAAAACTAACCACATGCGATTGCGATAAGGCTGTTTGCTCTAACTCTTCTTGCCAATTGGTATTCGCACCATAATCTATAGCATCTTGCAAAGCATTATCTCTTACATACTGCCGCCATTGGTTAGCCGATAAAATATCTAAATGATTGGCTGCATTACTAATTCCCGTTAGCCCTGTATAGGTAACAGATTTTCCGCTTTTTACACTTTTGGTGGTAATCATTATTACTCCATTTGCACCTCTAGAGCCGTAAATAGCTGTTGCCGAAGCATCTTTTAACACATCCATAGATTTGATGTCTGAAGGTTGCACCGTATTAATATCTACTCCTGCTACGCCATCTACCACGACCAACGGATTATTACTTGCTGTTAACGATGTTCCGCCACGTAATCGCATAGAGGCACCAACACTAGGATCGCCAGTATCTTTACTAATAACCAAACCAGAAACTTTTCCTTGCAATACCTGTTCTGTAGACGACATATTACCTTGTAAAAAATCTTCGGATGTTACAGATGAAATCGCTCCTGTTAAATCAGATTTTCGCATCGATCCATAACCTACAGCCACCAATTCTACGGCATCTAAAGCATAGGTATCTCCATCCAAAATAACCGTTAAAGGCACGCTTGTATTGGCATCTACAACTATAGTTTGCGATATAAAACCTATATACGAAAATGTTAATTCGCTGCCATTACTTACCTCTATGGTAAACTGTCCGTCAAAATCGGTTGTTGTTCCATTTTGGGTTCCAACCTCTACAATAGTTGCTCCTATTAACGGATCTTGATTGGCATCTATAACCAGACCGCTTAGCGTTCTTTTGTCTTGGGCGTGCAACTGTACACTAGCCAGCAACACCAAGCTTAGTACACAAAACCGTCTTAATGTTAAGACATATTTTGCCCATGTATTTATATTTTTAATAATCATTTTAATACGTTTTTAAGTGAAGTTGAAATTTACTGCTCATCTAATTGCTTTAATGGCATTACGGTATCCGATATTACTCTGTCATTATTATCGGTTACCACAACATGAATTTGAGTAAGTCCGGTAATACCATATAACTCCGAAACTAAATCTACAAAGCCTTTAATTTCTGAGGTTCCACCAGAAAATTCGCCAGTAATGCGTTTGGTGCCAGCAGTAATTTGATACTTTAACACAGTAACGCCACGCTCATTATTAATTCGGCTTATACCTAAAAAGTCTTTCTGACTAATGTTTAAAGGAAAAAACCTAAATTCTGGATCTGGAGGTTGCACGTATTCTGCTGCCAGTAAGACTTGATCGCCAGAATTTGCAGCCCAATCTGCAGCTACCATTAAAAAATTAATCTTTTCCATGATGTAGCCGTCGTAATAGCCTTCTTGATCGCCGTAATATTCCGATGGTATTAAATCCATTCTATAAAAACCATTACCTAAATCTTTCAGCTTGGTTTTTTCGACTACTTCTGGAATCCAAGCTTGATATTCTTGCTTCACTTCCCAATCGTTCATGCCACTATGGAAGTGTACACTAGGCACACCACTAAAGCCATCTACTAAATTTGCATTAAACAAAATACTTAAACCTCCATCTAAGGTTGGTTTTTCTGGATAAGACCGAATCATCTCGTTAGCCGTATAAAACGAATCGAAAGGTGTGTAAGGCACTTGGGCTACTCCAGATTGCATGGCGCCAGTTTTATCTTTCAGTCGAAACCAAAAGCCTGCACTAGCAGCAATATCTTCGGCACTTACTCCAAAATAACTGGTTGGTATAAGTGTAAAACTCCAAATCATATTGCCTTCGTAAGTGAGTTTTGCAAAATCTGAAGAATTTTCCCAATTTCCTGCATCGGGTTCAGAAGGCGACCAAATCCAAATATATAAGTCCTGATTTTCGGTAAAACTCGTGTTTACCAAATCGAAATACCACGTCGTTTCTTCGTTATAATTATAAATTACAGGATACGACCAAATTTTACCTACGTCGCCTGCTTCTATCTGTGCTCTTAGTACAGAAGACCATAAACAAAGACCTGTTACTAAAAAGTATAATAAAATCCTCTTCATCGAATTAGTTGTTAGCGGTTAAATGAAATGTGTACGATACAAAAGGGACTCCGTCTGAGACGCGTAGTAATTGAAATTGCATTTCGCGGTTACTGCCTGGTACAGATGTTAATTTCAACTCATCGGTTTTTTGAGTTTTGGCTTCGTTGGCATATAACGAAATAATCAAAGGCATTCCATTGGCTTGTTGAAACTCATGGTTTAAGTCCCAATATCCTGAAGGTTCGAAAAGTGGAGGCACATTACCTAAAACTTGATACGATGTTGGTTTGTTGCCTTCATCGACATTAAATTGAATTTGAAAGTTGTCGTAATTAAATAAAGTGCTTAAAGCTTGTTCATCTGGTTTAATGGCGTTTGCTTTCGCAAATTCATCTACCATTTTTAGGTTCATTAAACTCCAATCTCCATTTATTTTTTCGTAAATGGTAATGGGTTCTACATAATTACCGTCGTCTTGATCGTTACACCCTACATACGTAAAGGATATACCAATAAGCAGTAATTTAACACATAGTTTTTTCATACTGTAATCAGTTATTGTTAGTTGTTTTTATAATGCTCAGGAAGCATTACTCAAATCTATAATGAAGTACAAGGGAAAGAAAAAGATTGATAAAAAATCAAGATACCAAAAACAATTAAAACTTTGAAATTCAAATCATTAACAACAAATGATTTACGAATAAATCAAGATGAAACAAGTAAAAATCAAGATGCAATCCACCTTCAAAATCATTAAATCATCAATATTTCAGCTTAAAAATTAACAATTTAAATAAAAAATACACCTTAAATTATGTATATCTCATTTAAAAGCTAAATAATAAACAATTATACAATTACCCTCAAAATAATATCAGTTTCAGCAAAAAACATACAATTGTATATTAAATTTAAAACCAATTAACACCCTAACCATTATATAGCATTGGGAAAATGAAATTAAAATTGTTTAAATTTTGTAAAAGACTTTACTTTGTAAACAACCCTGGTACTGTAATGACATCCCACTCCTGTAATTATACTTTTGGTTTTACACTTTGGTTTTTATTAACCTTGGCTACTGGGTATGCTCAAGACTTAGACAGTTTAAAACAGGCTTATGGTTCTTCGAATTCTGATGAACAAAAAATACAAACCTTACACGGAATAGCCGACTATTTTATAAATCGAAATTTAGACTCTTCGGTTTACTACAACGAGCGGGCTTTAAAAATGGCCAGGTCTACCGATTCCGACACTTTAATTGCTTCCTGTTTAGCGAATTTAGGTACTGTTTACCTTATGAAAGGGCGATTAGACGTTTCGATGGAATACCAGTTACAGGCTCTAAAATTATACCCCGAAAACAGTAAAAATGTAGGCGTTTACAAACTCCTTAATAATATTGGTCTCATCTATTTTTATCAATCAAAGTTCGATGAAGCCCTTGTTAACTACAACAAAGTTTTACATATTTTAGAAGATACCCCGTCTATAAAACCTTCGGATAAAGAACGGTATTTAGGCACTATTTTTATTAATATAGGTATCATTTACGATATTAAAACCGAATACAGTAAATCGTTAGAATTTTACAGTAAAGCTGTAACCCATAGTAAAAATGCCAACGATCAGAAAAATTTGGCTTCGGCCTACTCCAACATGGGCTTGGTGTATATAAAGCTTCAAAAATACGACTTAGCAGAAAGTTACTTTAACGAAGCTTTAGAAATTCGTGTTCGAGATAACGACACTTACGGCCTTTGTAAATCGTATCAGCATCTTGGAAATTTATACAAAGAAAAAGGCGAGCTTGAACGTGCAGAAGAGATTCTTTTAAGAGGACTTCAAAAATGCGAAGAAGCCAATGCTACAAAAGCACGAGCGCAGGTTATAGAAAAACTTAGTCATACTTATTTTTTAAATAACGATTACAAGAATGCTTACGAATATCAGCTTTCCTTTATCAACTTAAACGACAGTTTAACCAACAGCGAAACCGAGCGTAAAATTACCGAAGCAGAAATGCAATATAAGTTCGATAAGGAAACGCAGGAAAAGGAAGCCCAACAACAAAAACAAAAACTTATTTATGTTATAATTGGTATTGTTTTAATATTAATTATTATTACCATTGGCGGCTTATTTTTACTTCAAAAAGCAAAATCTAAAAACCAGAAGCTCGAAAAAGAAAAGGTCGATTTAGAAAATAAAGAGCTTGCTCTTCGCAAACAAACTTTAGAAAACGAATTAGAATCTAGAAGTAAAGATCTTGCTACAAACGTTATGTACCTTATTAAAAAGAATGAGTTAATAAGTGAAATTTCTCAACGTCTTATCACCTTAAAAAAGCAAATGAAAAAGGATAACCAAAAAGACGTGCAGAATATTATAATGGATTTGCAAACCGCCAAAGACGATGCCATTTGGGATGAGTTCGAAGTGCGTTTCAATCAGGTTTATAATGATTTTTACGAACGTTTAAACCACAAATTCCCAGACCTTACCAATAACGAAAAGAAAATTTGCGCCTTTCTAAAACTTAATATGACTACTAAAGAAATCTGTACCTTAACCAGACAATCTACCAATAGTTTAAATGTAGCCAGAACGCGTTTGCGCAAAAAATTAGGTATTAAAAGTAGTAATACAAACCTAACTACTTTCTTAGAAAACATCTAAAAAAGTCTATAAATCTGCCCTAAACGTTGTGCAAACACAAACCGCAACAAGACTTTTACAAAACACATAATACACTAATAATAAACAACATACATTGTTTTGTAATACAAATGTAAGGGGTGATTTATGCCTTGTACATGCTTTGTAATCGCAATTTTTCTTCAACTTCTAAAGTTGCCTATATCTTCGTGGCCTTTCCTATAATAACTAATTTAAAATGCAACACGATGATTTAAACAAACATTCCCCTAAACAAGATTCGGAAGACAAACAGTTAGAAGATTTTTTAAAAAATCGCGAAAACCAAACTTCTGCGCTTAAAAAGATTTTAGAAAAATTTATTAAGAAAAATTAAAACATTTCAAATGACACACATTTACAAAACAACTATTAAAACAATTGCAACATTGTTTGTTTTGTTTTTTGCAACGTTAACATTTGCACAAAGCAATAGTGCTTACAACGCACGTGGCGAAAAACAAGGTGTGGTGAGAATTAAGGTTAATAAAGCTACGGCTTCAATCTTAAAACAATCTCACTTTAAAACAAAGCGTGGTGTAATAACCACTGGAGTTTCGGCTATAGACGCTGTTTCTAGTCAGAGTCAGGCTTCGCAGGTATCGCGTTTATTCCCAGAAAACCCAAATCCTAAATTAGAGGCTAAATTACGTAAACACGGTCTAGATTTGTGGTACGAGATACAGATAAACCCTAACCAAGATGTAGCTCAAGTCGCTAAACAATACCAAAGCTTAGGCGAGGTTAGTATTGCAGAAACAGAACGCTTAAAAATTGTATCTAATTACACGCCTATAGAAAAACTAGGAGCCATAAACACTTTTATGACGGCTCCTTTTAACGATCCTTACTTATCGGAACAATGGCATTACAACAATACTGGCCAGACTGGATTTGCTGGTGGTGCCGATGTTAACCTGTATAAAGCATGGGAAACTACTGCAGGAAGCAGTAATGTAATTGTTTCTGTACACGACGAAGGTGTAGACACAGAGCATGAGGATTTAATGGATAATATTTGGATTAATGAAGCCGAATTAAATGGTACCGATGGTGTAGACGATGACGGCAATGGTTTTATTGATGATGTTTACGGGTGGAACTTTGTTAAAAACTCGAATGTTATGGATGCCGATGTACATGGCACCCACGTGGCAGGCACAGTTGCTGCGGTAAACAACAATGGTATTGGTGTTGCTGGTGTTGCTGGTGGTACTGGCAATTACGATGGCGCCAAAATCATGTCTTTAAAAATAATAGGCGGTCAAGGTGCTGCTGCTAATTCTTTTGTGTACGCTGCCGATAATGGTGCTGTAATTTCTCAAAACAGTTGGGGATATACAGTTCCTGGCAATACCGAACAAGCGGTTAGAGATGCCATTAATTACTTTATTGCTGAAGCAGGCGACTACGATGGTAGCCCTATGAAAGGTGGTATTGTTATTTTTGCTGCGGGTAACGCCAATAGCGACTCGCAATGGTATCCTGGATATTACCCAGAGGTATTTACAGTTAGTGCTTTAGGTCCTGAAGGTAAAAAAGCGAGCTATTCTAATTTCGGAACTTGGGTAGATATCGCTGCTCCAGGAGGAGATATTGCTATGTACGGTAACGAAAATGGGGTGTTAAGCACGCTTCCTAATAATAAAATAGGATACTTAGATGGCACCTCTATGGCTTGTCCTCATATTTCGGGTATTGCTGCTTTAGCCTTGGCCAACGCTACCAAACAAATAACTCCAGAAGAGCTTCAACAGAAATTACTTACTGGCACATCTAATATCGATGTATTGAATCCAGATTACATTGGCAAACTCGGTCAATTATCCGATGCCTATTTGGCCATACAAAACAACCAAGAAATTGCACCGGAAGCTGTTAGCGATTTAACTGTAGATGGATTGGCACAAGAATTTGCCACATTGTCTTGGACCGTACCAAGCGATAAAGATGATAATACACCGTACAACTTTACTGTGTATTACAGCGATAAAGAAATTACAAACGAGAACTATGCAAGCGCAGACAAGGTTGAAACTGTAAACAACAGCAACGCTGGCGAAAAAATAACTTACACCTTAGAAAACCTATACGGTTTAACTACTTATCATTTCGCAATTTCTGCAACAGACAGATGGGGCAATGTATCGTTATTATCTAACATTGTTTCGGGTACAACCAACGCTGGCCCGCAAATAAATGTAGATGAAAACAGCAAAGCTATTACCTTAAATATCGATGCTTTAACATCGGTTACTGGTACTCACGACATCAACATTTTAAATGAAGCCGAAGGTACATTACGTTGGGATTATGAAGCCAGACACACATCTACCGCTTTGTCGTATAGCCGAACTGCAGCTTACCAACCAAAAGGAAAAACTAAAACTCCGGCTAATGCCACTATAGGTAAACAAGACTTGCCAACGGCTAAATCTGGAGCAAATGCCATTCCTTCTCCAATGCGATTCGAGCCAAATTCTTTGCAATACTACTTGTACGAAACAAATATTATAGGTGAAGAAGATACCGAAATACCAAACTCATCGGCAACTAAATTTGTAGTTAGCAACGAAGACGGTTTTAACCTTACCGATGTAAAATCATATTTAAAATTCGATCCTGAACTAGGCCCTGTAACTGTAGAAATCTATAAAGGCGAGCAACTTAACAGAGACAACTTAATGTTAAGTCAAGAATACACTTACTATGCCAACGAGCAGCACTATGCTTATATTAAACTAAACGAGCAATTGTACTTCGAGCAAGGCGAAACGTTTTGGATTGTATTTCACGTTCCTGCAGGAAACTTATATCCGTTAGGTCTGGGGCCTAAAGCCGATTTAACCGATACGTCTCACAACAACTGTTTCATGTCTTTTGATGGTGGAGCAACTTGGGGTAATTTAGCCGATTTAATAGAATCTGAAGATTATGTTTGGGTAGTTGCAGCAACTAGCAACAACGAATTTTTAGGCGAATACCTTACCTTAAATCCAGATTCTGGCGAAATACTTGGTAACGAAAATGCCCAAACCACATTAACCGCAAACGCGGCTAACTTAATTAATGGTACGTATACAGCCAATGTTATTCTAAAATCTAACGACGGTAAGCAACCAGAATTAAGACTACCAATAACTCTTAATGTAGAAAATCAGCAACCTGTATTAAGCGCCGTATCGGAGCTTGATTTTGGTAGTGTGTTCCAAGGCAAATCAAAAGAATTAACCTTTACATTAACAAATACTGGGTTAGGTAATTTTACTAACATATCGATTACAAGCACCAGTCCGCAATTCGAATTGGTAGGATATGCGCCTTGGCAAATTGCAGCAAAACAGTTTGTAGATGTAACCATTAAATACACACCTGGACAACAAACAGGAAACGATAATGGGGTGCTTAAAATCTCGTCGGCTTCAAATTCAGAATCTGCTAATATCATTTTATTTGGTGTAAGCACAGAGCCAGGTAAAATTGTGGTAACGCCACAAGAGCAAACTATAGATAATCTTACTATTGGCGATGCCGTTACTGCCAATATTAGTGTTAAAAACGAAGGTGCTTCAGCCTTAAGATATTTCATTCCTAATTTCGATACTCAAGGTATAGGAAACGATTGGGAAGAAGACTACAGCGCTGCGGGATATAAATTCAGATCTAACCACAACGGAGAATCTTCACCTATAGCATTCGCATACGAAGACATTTCTGCCACAGGAGAAAATATTACGCAATATTTTAAAGATAATGGTAATGTGTACAAGAGTGTAGATATGGGCTTCCGTTTTCCTTATTACAAGCAACAACTAAGTACTTTATACATTGCCAAAGGAGGTTTTACTACTTTCGACGACAGTTTAAACCCTGTTAATAATCCTGATTTAGATGGTGCTCCATGGACACCAAAAGGATATATTTCTCCAATAGGTACTTGGGTAGATTTAACCATTGGAGGTACCATTTATTACCAAGTTAAGCCCGATCGTGTAATTGTACAGTACGACAACATACCTGATGGTATAGGCGGCTCTATTAGCGCACAAATGGTATTATTTAAAGACGGAAACATTCGTTTTTATTATAACAATGTTACTTTTGCCGAAAATAACTTAGGGTATTTAAACATTCTTATTGAAGACTTCGATCAAGAAGAAGGTATTTTATATAACAATTACGATAACCAAAATCCTGTTTATACAGGTATGGCCATTGGTTACGACTACCCTGGTCCAGATATTATTACTGGTATAACAAATGGTAGTGGTATTTTATTACCTGGCGATCAAGCCGAACTAAGCATTAGTTTAGCTACAGATGATTTAAACGAAGGGATTACAAATCGTTACATAAACATTATTTCTAACGATCCATCGGCACCACAAACCATTGCTCTTGTTCAGTTAAATATAACAGATGGTGGTACGCCAAACGTTTCGATATCGGAAACAGAAATCGATTTTGGTGCTGTTTTTCAAGGTTTAAAAACTTCTAGAACTTTCATTTTAAATAACGAAGGTACTGCCGATGCTTCAATTACAGCGTTTACGCAAAGCACAAACAACTTTATCGTTACAGGAGAAACTTCTGGAACGGTAGCCGCTGCTTCGTCTTTAGTTTTTGATGTAGAAATGCCAACCGATGTAGTTGGAGATTTTAATGACTTTATAAGTATAACAACAGACGAAGGTTCTAGCTTCGAGATTAATATTAAAGGTTCTGTCTTAGATCCGCCTGCTATAGATGTAGATCTTACACCTTTAACGGAAACCTTAAATTATGGAGAAACAGCTTCGCACGAACTGAACATCTCTAACCCAGGAAAAGCCGATCTAGAATTTGTTGCCACAGGAAACGCTTGGTTATCTCTAGGAAACAAATTGGAAACCAGCAATGGTTTGGCCAACTACAGCTATTCGGTAGATATGTATAATACTGGCGAAAATTACAATTGGTTAGACATTCGTTCAACAGGAACACAACTACCGCATATTCAAAACGATTTTTATAATCCAGATGAATTTTACAGAGCGTTAACACTAACCAATCCTATTCAGTTTTATGGCGAAGATTATACAACCATTTACATCGCTGAAAACGGTGCCATTTTTCTTGAAAAACCAACAGAAACTATAATTAACGGAGATACTTTCCCATCAGAGTATGCCGATAAAATTATAGCACCATATTGGACATTTGGAGGTTTTAACACCTACTTATTCGATGCTGCCGAAGTTGGTGTTTTTTACACCGAAGACGACTCCAAAACCGTAATTTCTTGGGAATATTTACTTGATAATTTTGGAGGTATTGGAGCACCAATGTCTGCACAGGTTATTTTCTACAAGAACGGCACTATGAAATTCCAATATAAATTAAATGGTAATTTCGATTTTTCATCTAATTATACCGTAATAGGACTTCAAGACAAAACTAAAGACGATAGTGTTTTATTATCGCAACGTAGCACCTTGGCGCATGGCAGTGGCTTGGCATATATTTTATCGCCTGCTGAAAAGCACATTGTTGCTCCTGGAGAAACTTTAAGCACATTTGTTAATATAGATGCTGGTAGTGTGTATGCTGGCACTTATACAGATGCCATTAAATTAAGAACCAATGTTCCTAATTTCGAAAACTTAGAAAAACCTGTAACCTTAACCGTAAACGGAGACGCCAAAATAACGCCGTCTACCGAAGTTATTGATTATGGTAGCATTATGGCCTATACCACTAGCGAAGGTCCAAAATCGTACATTCGCGAATTCGATATCCATAATACAGGTGTTGCCGTTTTAGACCTATCTGGCATAACCCTAGCAGAAAACAGCGAAAATTACACCGTAGAACTGTATGTTTACGACGATTGGTTTGGATCTTGGTATTGGAGTAATGTAGACTTTTTATGGAATTGGCCATCGTTACAACCAGGTAACAGTGCAAAATTCCGTATTACTTACACCCCGCAAAATGCAGGAGACATCACCAACGAACTTATAGTAAGCAGCAGTTTACCAGAAGCATTACATATTCCTGTTACTGCTACAGTTACCTTACCTCCTGTTTTTGGTACCGATACTTCAGAAATTTACAGTAGCATAGCTACACCAACTGGAACCGATACGCAAACAGCCACATTTAACAATGCTGAAGGTTCGGGAGATTTAACATTTGGTCTGAGTTTGGATTATTTAAGAGAAGCTTTGGAGACATCATCTACGTCTGAAAACCAAACATTAGGTTCTTTTGCAAATCATAAAAACTTAGCACTACAACTTGCGGCAAGTAATTTAAATGCTTCGACTACCGAAACGTCTAGAGATTACAACAGAACTTTAGCACACGATTCTAAAACCACTCCAGACACCTTTATTGGCTTTGGCGGTGCAACAGACTTTATAAGTTCTACACGTTTTAATGCTGGTGCCGAAGGCTTTACCTTATCGCACATTCAAACCTTTATTAAGGCAGATGAGTTGTTAGAAGGTACAATTGAATACGAAATTAGAGCTGGTGGCACGACTATAGCCGATGCTACTATTTTAGGTTCGGGCAACTTCAACTACAATATAACAGAAGGAACAGAATCTGAAATTACTATTGCATTAAATCAATCGTATGCTATGTATCCTAATGAAGAATTTTATATCATCTTAAAATTCCCATTCGATTTAGCCTATCCACAAAGTGTAGTAACAGGATTAGATACTGTGCCTGGTAGATTTACAACATTAGACAACAACCAGTGGTTAGACCTTCAAGAAATATATCCAGATTACGGTTGGATGGTAAGAGCTTTAGAAGAAACTTACACGACTAACGCTTGGGTAACTGTAGAAGACGTAATCGATCCTAATATTGCTGTTGGTGCATCTAAAAATGTAACTTTAGACTTCTTTGCTGCAAACGCAAAAGCTGGAGACCAACACGCTAAATTAGTGGTGAAAACCAACGATCCGTTTAAACCAGTAGCGCAAATTCCGGTTACACTTCATGTTAATCAAGCACCTGGCATTGCGGATATCCCTGAATTAATTGTTATTAACGAAGGCGAAACAACAACCCACAGCTTTACTATTGTCGATACAGAAAACGATGAGCTTAGCGTTAATTTACAAAATGCACCTAGCTGGATAAACCATACCTTAGATAACAATACACTTACATTTACCATGACGCCAGATCACGAAAGTGAAGGTGTATACATCGTAAATGTTTTGGTAAGCGATGTTAATGGTGCAAGTACTACAGAAACTGTAACTATAGAAGTTATGGATGCCAACCGCGCTCCTGAAGCTTTAGATTTTACAGAGCTGAACTACGAGACTATAAACATGTACGATAACTTAAGCTTTACCGATTTCTTTGTAGATCCAGATGGCGACGAAATGACTTTTAATGTATCTGTAACCGATGCCTCTATCGTTAATGCCTTTACTTCTGGTGCTAATTTTATATTACAAACGCTGTTGGAAGGGTCTACAACCTTAAAGCTAACTGCAACAGATAGTTTTGGTGCAAGTACCGAAATAGAAGTTACAGTAAATGTCGGGCAAAGTTTAGGTATAGATCATGAAAATACACTAGGACTACAACTATATCCTAACCCTGCATCTAGTGTTTTAAACATCGCTGCTCAAGTTTCAATTTCAACAATAGAAATATATAGTATTAACGGACAGTTGGTGTTAAGACAAGAATTGGAAAACACAAACCGTAAAACAAGTATTAATGTTTCTAAATTAGAAGATGGCGTGTATTTTATAAAAGCATACGCTACCCAAGGTACTTCTAATTTCAAATTTGTTAAACAGTAATCATTTTTCTACATGCTTAAACGCTCCCCAACGTTTTTTTTACAACTTGGGGAGGTTTAAAAACTAGTTAATGACAACTTACAAGATAGACAAACATCTAAAACTGTTTGAAAATCTTAATAAGACTCTAATTTAAATTCAAAGGGGGCTTTTAAATTAGATAGATGCCTAATACGCATCGCCATTTTTTTAAACGAAGCGGGTTCTTTACAACCTACAAATACCGTTTGATTAATTATTTTTTTTGATAAAACCGCTTGCTTTGGCAAGCGGTTTTTCTATATATAAACATCAATTTCCTCTATACACTGCATAAACACCCTCTATTGTTAATTTAACAATTTTACCGTTAATTCATTAAACAGTACGCAAAAACACCTGCTAAAAACGCTATAAAACTGTTCAAATTTTGATAACTCGCATATTTTAGTATTATGTAGGTGTAATAAATTTTTAACTTAAAAAAGAACTAATGAAATTATTAGTAATTGGAGCGGGAAATATGGGACTTACCTATGCCGAAGCCATGTCGAAATCGAAACTTCTAAAAAAAAGAAACATCATGATTTTAGACAGCTCGGATGAGAAAATTGAAAGTCTTAATAAAGTCTCTCATTTCGATGTCTTCAAAGATCCTAAAGACTGCGTACCACAAGCAGATTTAATTTTTCTAGCCGTAAAACCCTACCACGTAGACGATTTATTTTCGAAAATAGCACCTATGGTAACTCCTGGGCAAATTGCTATTTCGTTAATGGCAGGTGTAACTATTAGTTATATCCAAGACGGATTAGGCCTAGAAAAAGTAGTAAGAACAATGCCTAATTTACCAGCCAAAGTTGGCAAAGGTTTAACCTCGTACACCGCCTCTAAATCGGTATCCAGAATCGAATTATTAACCATAGAAAACCTGTTAAACACCACAGGAAAATCTATTTTAGTAAGCAACGAAAACTTTATAGACGCCTCTACTGGTATCTCTGGTAGCGGTCCTGCATACGTATTCTATTTTATGCAAAGTATGATGGAAGCTGCATTACAAATGGGCTTTTCTAAAAACGACTCTAAAGTTTTAGTAAGTCAAACCTTTACAGGGGCAGTAGACTTATTTAACCAAAACGATTTATCGCCAAATACCTGGATGGAGCGTGTGGCCTCTAAAGGAGGTACAACAAGAGCTGCATTAGATAGTATGGACGATAATAATGTAAACGAATTAATTAAAGAAGCAGCTTTCGCCGCTTTTAACAGAGCAATAGAACTAGGTAATGGAGACAAATAATAAAAAGTACAAACAAAAAATCGTTATAAAGGTTGGTACCAATGTAATGACCAATAAAGACAACCGTATTGTACGCCCGGTTTTAGAACGCCTTGTAAAACAAATTGCCGAGTTGTACGAACGCGATATAATTACCGTATTGGTATCGTCGGGTTCTGTAATTGCCGGAAAAGAAGTTTTAGGCAGTTCAGACATTAAAGATAAAGCTTCCAGACGTCAAGTATATTCGGCTATTGGCCAACCACGTATGATGCGCTTGTATTACAACATCTTTCACGATTACGGTATGAAATGTGCACAAGTGCTTCC
Source organism: Formosa sp. A9 (assembly GCF_051200825.1). Classification (GTDB taxonomy): domain Bacteria; phylum Bacteroidota; class Bacteroidia; order Flavobacteriales; family Flavobacteriaceae; genus Formosa. The sequence goes on from NZ_CP195158.1 coordinate 2,141,349, forward strand.
TACAAAAAACGATTTTAATCCGGGAGAACACCGTAGTAACATGAAAAATTGTTACGAAAATTTATTAGCAGAAGGTGTAATTCCTATTGCAAATGAAGACGATACCGTATCGTTAACCCACGCCATGTTTTCCGACAACGACGAATTGGCGAGTTTAATTGCAGAACTTATCGATGCCGATAAACTCATCATCCTTACAGATATCGATGGTTTGTTTGACGGTCATCCAGAAGCAGACGATTCGTCTTTAGTCGAAGAAGTAGGCATCAACGAAAATGTGAATCATTTTATAAGCGAAAGTAATAAAGGCGAAGCCGAAGGCCGAGGCGGTATGCTTTCTAAGCTGAATTACGCCAAGAAAACCGCGGCTAAAAACATTCCAACCATAATTGCTAATGGTAAAAACGAAAATACCATTATAGATATTATTGAAGGAAAAGCCATAGGAACCAAAGTAGAAATTTAAAAAACACTCATGAAATTATTAAAAACCGACTTAAAAAATAATGTGCTACAATCTATGATTGAACTATTGGACACCCAAAGAGCACAACTTTTAAGCGCGAACAAAAAAGATTTAGAAGCATTTAACAAAGACGACCAAGCCATGTACGATAGGTTAATCGTAGATGACAAAAAGATAGATGGCATGATAACCGCAGTAAAAGAAGTCATGCTACAAGACGACCCTATTGGACAAACCATTTCGCACAGATTGCTAGACAATGGTTTAGAAATAACCAATAAAACAGCTCCTTTTGGTACCATTATGATTATTTACGAATCTAGACCAGATGTTACCATAGAAGCTGCTGTACTAGCCTTTAAAGCCAACAACAAAATTTTATTAAAAGGTGGTAAAGAAGCCATAAACAGTAATAAAGTTTTGGTAGATTTTTGGCATCAGGCATTAAAAACCCATGGTTTAGATACCAATTACATTCAGCTATTAACCTTAAATCGTGAAGAAACTCAGAACTTCTTAAAAAATCCGTCAGAGAAATTAGACTTGATTGTGCCTCGCGGTGGCGAACGTTTAATTCAGTTTGTAAAAGAACATGCCCGCTGTGCCGTATTGGTAAGTGGCCGTGGAAATAACTTTATGTTTATTGATAAAACTGCCGATTGGGACAATACTTTAAAAGTGGTTTTAAACGCTAAAACCGATAAAATTTCGGCCTGTAATGCTTTAGACAAAATTCTAGTGCATAAAGACATTCCGAATTACGAACAAAAATTAAAAGATTTAGAAGCTACTTTAAAAGCTAAAGATGTAGAAATCTTAGTAGATTCTGAAACTCAAAATACTCTTAAAGACGCCGCTCTAGTTCCAAACGAATCGGTTTGGCACGAAGAGTTTCTCGCTTTAAAATGCTGTATTGGCACTGTAGCTTCGTTAGATGAAGCCATTACTAAAATTAATACTTTTTCTGGTGGGCACTCGGCAACTATTATGACCAATAGCAAGGAAAAAGCTATAACATTTATGGAAGCAGTAGACTGTGCTGCTGTGTACCAAAATGCCTCTACCCGATTTACCGATGGTGGTAAAATGGGTGTTGGTGCAGAACTTGCCATTAGTACCGATAAATTACACCACAGAGGGCCATTAGGTCTTAAAGAATTGGTGACAAATAAATATTACATATTTGGAGACGGACACGTTCGCGTTTAATCCACTTCTAAATTCTATATAATGCAAAAGGCTACCATTTGGGTAGCCTTTTACTTTGTAAGTATAAAATCATTTAATGTGATATAGTTCTAGTTCTAAATAACCACCTGCTTTGTTATTATTATTTACATCATCAAAACTAAACGTGTGATTAGACCATTGCCCTTGAAATTTAACTTGTCTGCTATTTGCATTGTGTTCTTTTAATTTAACACTAAAATTTCTATAAACTTTAGAGCCATCTGCAGCTTTTAAATAATAATACCCTTGTATGTGCTCTGCATCAACCCAAGACCATTTCCCTAAATACTCAGCCCCTAATGGAAAATCATCGTTAAAAATTGATCCTTCTTTAGAAAACCGCAACTGTCCATATTCAAAACCTTCATTAGGAAAAGCAACGCCTGGACTGTAACTGTTATATTTAATTTTAAAGTTACCACCTAATCTAACATCTAAAACCAATTTTCTAGTTTTAGAATGCAAACCATTATCGATTTTCACTGTTAAAAAATACACTCCCAGTCCTAAAGTACTATTCCAAAACACTTCTCCTGTACTGGCGTCTACATCTATACCTGGATACCCTTTCTCTAAAGTAACAATACCTTCTTTACCATCCCAATTAATTTCAGGTTCTTCGGATATTCCGGAATCAAAAACATCAGTTTCTATTCTAGGGTTTTGATATAAAAGCTTCAATTTATTTTCACTTGTAATATCGTAATTAGATTGTTCGTTATCTGATACCGAATCGTCAGTTGAGCATGCCATGAATCCGCCGCACGCAAAACCTAATACTAACATAATTTTTAAAATTTTCATACCAATCTCTTTTATAGTTAATAATATGGCGTACAATTCACATTCGTTATATTACGAACATATTCGCCGATTTTGCTATAAAAAGAGCTTAGGAAAACTTCACCTTATTAAATTAAATAAAATATACTAACCATAGTTTTATGGTAGATGAACAGCACACATAAGCAAACAGAAATACGGTTTTAGCACATCAACAACAAAGCGTACTAAAATTCAAGGGTAAACCCCTATAAAAATTACGTTGTTATTTTTTAATTTTAAAAAGAAAACCTAACATTTAGTCTATACAAGATATAATAGTATTAAAAATAGCTCTCCCTATGACTGTTTATTATACAGATCATGACATTTACATGTTTAATTATAGAGCACGACCCTAAAAGTAGAAATACTTTAAAACAGTATTTGCGCTTTATACCTAATATGCATTTAAGAGCGTGTTGTTCTTTAAAAGAATTCTTCACTATTATGAGCGCAGAGCGTGTCGATCTAATTTTTATAGATATCGGCAATAGTAAATTCATAAACTCAACACTATACAATAAATTAGAACACAAGCCTGAGGTTATCTTCACATCATCCAAAGCAAAAACACCCGTTAATGCCTTTTGTTTTAACGCTATAGATTATCTTTTAAAACCCATCACCATAGAGTCGTTTTTTAAAGCCGTTTCAAAATTCACAAACACTAAACCATCAAAATCGCAAAATTTAGACGATACCTTTTTACTTTTTAATAGTCAACGTAAAAAAGTAAAAGTATTCTTAAATAGCGTTTTGTATATAGAAAGCGCTAAAGATTATATAATGATTTACAGAACCCTTTGTCCGCCGTTAAAAACAAAAGAATCTATAAGTCGTATAGAAACTTTGTTACCGCGAAATCATTTTTTAAGAATTCATCGTTCCTTTATAGTTGCAATTAATAAAATTTCGGCCTACAACAATCATGAGGTTCAAATTAACAATCAGGATATTCCTATAGGACGAACGTACGCGCATGTAATTCATAAAATTAGCTGCTGTTAAAACATCTTCTGAAATCCTTCCCACTTTACATTCCAAGAGCCGTCTTTTGGGAACCCTGGATTTTCTCCTTCCGAACCATCCCAACCAGCACACATCATGGCTACAGCAGTTAATAAACCGCCATTCCCTGGTAAATATACTGGCAAGCGCCCTTCCTGGTAATTATGACCACTTTTTAAATAGGTATTGGTTTGTATGTCCATAAACAAGGCATCTACCGCTTTTTCCGGTTCGCCTAAACGAGCTGCCGTCATGGCCGTCATTGGAAAATCCCAACCCCAGGTATCGTGCCAAGCCCAGTTATCCCAAATCCAGTCAAACGTGTTTTTCATAATAGTTTTATCCAATTTTTCCGATTCTGGTAACATCCCAAAAGTTCCAAACACAGACGGGTGATCGGTTCTGTATTCCGGATTGGTGTAGGAATCCGTTGCACTTTCTGCCGCTAAATACATATTATCCTGAACTGGTAAAGGCGACAAACCATCTAAAACGGTTTTCCAAGCAGGATTTGGCTCTTCTCCTAAACGAATTTTCCAAGCCACAGCCGTTTTTAGTGCCCAATGCCAATAGGCTAATTCGTAAGTGGGATTGTATGTTTCAACTGCTTTAAAACGTTCTTGAGCAGCAATTACTGGCGGTCCCAATTCGTAGCGATTCTTTTCGGTGTTGAAATTGGCATAACTTGCCATAAAATCGGCTGTTGCATATACCCGATCTTTATACAATTCTAAGGTTTCTTGGCTTGGTTTTGCACGATACATCAATTCGGCATAAGTAATAAAATGTGGTTGTTGCCAGATTAAAAACGCCCCCACAGACGATGGCCCTTCATCGCCATACGGATCGGTCATTTTTTGCCATCTAGCACCTTCAAAACCTTGTCGTTCGGCCAAAGACTTAGCCTTTTTAAACACGCGATTATACCACGGTAAAGTTTGCTCCAAATATTCCAATCGATTCCATAAAGCAAAATGCACACCATGCCACCAATGCATTTCTAAATGTGGTTTACCATACCAACTATTGTAGGTTAAACCGGTTTCTTGCGGAGGCAATGCTCCTGTACACTGTAACTTTGTTAAATATTGAGACAATACCACGCGACGCTCCAACTCTTTAGCCCGCGGATCGGTACTGCCCGAAAAATCTACCACTGCACCACTTTTCCAAAACCGCTCCCACTCCGTTTCACTACTGCTTAGTACAGCTTCAAAATCTATAGACCTTTTAACTTCTGAATTGGTATACTGACACGTAAATTCGAACACATTATTTTCTTCAGGTGTCAACAGAAAATAATGTTCTGCTTTTTCTGCTAGTTGTGCATTACCCTTCCATTGTAAACCAACTTGATACTGTAACGAATCCAATTCGCGAGCAATAACCGCCTCGTTTATGGTAGACTTTACAATACTGCTTTTATAAGGTCTTTCACCATCCCACTGCGCTGCCAAATCGGTCCATGTGCCTGTTGGATATGGAAAACGCACGCGAATTTGTAATTGCTTTTTCAGTAATAATTCAGACTGAATTTTAACGCCAATTACATCGGCTTCCTGATGACAAGTCGTCCAAATAGTTACAGGAATTCCTTCAACGGTAAATTCACTGGTAATTTCTCCCGTCCACAAATTTAAGTGCTGATTTATGCTTTTAATATCTGAAGGTGCTACTTTACTACCATCCGACTTTAACAATTCCAAGCCTAAATTCCCCAACTGCAAACGGTGCGGATTCGATCTAAAATACTCTGTAGCCGCTTTGGTTCGTTCCGAAGCCTTATTCTGAATAGCATAAGAAATAGCTCTGCCATTCTGTTTGTAATCGACTAAAGTTTCTTCAAACTTATAATTTTCGGTATTGGGATAACTATCCCAACCCCACTCCGATTGCGTGCCCAAAGGCATGCCGTCTTTGTAATATTCGGGAAACGTTTGTAAACCCGTAACATCTACCGTATAAGCAAAGGTGCCATTTCCAACCGACAAAGACGCTAAAGTATCCAAAGATTTCACTATAACATTATGCCGGCTTACAACAGCTTTTCGGTCTATTTTTTCAGCACTAGTCAAAGGTTCTTGTTCCACTTTATCTTTACAAGAACTATTACTTAATAAAATAGCACTGAACATTAAAAGGGCATACAGTTTTTTCATAATATTTGGATTTTAGTTATTGGGTTTTGGTTATTAGTTGTTGGCTTCATTTTCAAATTGACCAATTGCTACATTATTTAACTACTACATTGGTACATTAATTAATTGTTCTATTAATCAAAGTCAGTCCCATTAGGCCAATAACCACATCGTTGGCCACGGCTTCTACTTCTAAATAATCTAAAGTTTTATTAGCATTTAATGGTAAATCCAAAAGCGTTGCTGCACCTCCATCAATTCCAAAATCTGAAAAGCCCTTTATGGGTGTATAATCTTTAAAATCGTTTATAAATTCGCCCGATTTTAGATACAGTCGCGGCGGTTTAACGGCATCGGTTGTAAAGGCAAAACCGTCGTCGTAATAGTTTTGCTCTATTGGCCACCAGTTTTCAGGGTTTTTAAGCTCTAAAACACTAGAAGTCCCATCGGTATACACCACACGAACCCGCCCATTTACCATTCGGGTTTGCATGGGATTGGTCGTTCCGGCCATTAGTAAATAGACATGTGATGCCTTGCCTTTAAGCGGAATTTGAATGGATTTTGGATAGTTATCCCACTGCGAAGCAAATACAATATTTTTAGCTTCGCCCGCAGGCAGTTGAAACGGAATGTTTTGCAAATAAGAAACCGCTCCTAAAGCAGCTTTTGCTCGTAAACCAGAATCGTCTATTTCAGGCTGAATGTATGGATAACACCAATTCCCGATACCTTGTGTTGGTAATTGCAAGGTCGGCGATGTAGGTCGCGGACTCAAATATTGCTGCTGAAAAATTTCGGTAATATTAGCGTTAAAATCTCTTGTTAAATCGATTGTTTCTGTGTTGCTTTTAGATGGTAATTTTAAATCCCAATGTTGAAAAGTCTCCACTAACATTCCATCTTTTGATATGATTTCTAAGCTATTTGTTCCCGGCACACACAGCTGTTTATCTAATCTCAGCAGCATGTTTTTTTTCGCCTTATCGCCTTGAAACGTTACCGAAACGCCATTAATTTTAACTGCTGATAATTCAGCATCAAATGGATGAGACATCAATACTTCTACATACGCAGATTTGCTATCGACATGAACGACTTCTAATTGGGGTTGAATACTAACATTTACAGGCTGCCACCATTTTAAATCGCCTTGTTGCATCTGTACAAACAATATTTTTTCTCCTGTTTTCGAAAGGACTTTACCTTTTAAGGTGTTCGAATTTAAATCTGTTTCACTTAAAATGCCTTGCGGATCTTTTACTGCTAATAATTTTGCTTGCTTACTTGTTACTGTAAAGTCACCACCTTCGTAAACCACAACGGTGTCGGAAATCATTTCTATGGCTTCTGTTCCCCAGAACACTTTAATGTCATATTCCGGATTGTAATCGCATGAAAGTATAATTTTAGGCTGACCAACAGCATTTGTATCTACCAACCATTGTACTGATTTACCATTTACCGTAACTTTTTCTATCGAAGTTTTTTCTACATTTAAAACTAATTTCAGCTTCATTTTCGACTCAAAATTGGGTTTTATACGATAAGCTGAAACATTTTGTTTTCGCTCAAAATCGACAGACACATTAGGAATATCCAAACTTGCAACATCCCAATCTGACGGAAATCCAGGTGTAATCGTTAAAATTTCATCAATGGCATTTGGCACAATTCCAAACAAACCTTCAACCAACGATCTTGCAGCCATACCAACAGGATCGGCAAAATCGCGATACAATTCACCGCGAATGGCATCGTAAAAACTCAACTGCTGAAACCCTCCCGGCGAAGCCCCGTAATACATACTTTCAATTAACGCATTTCGCCAAATTTCGAAACCTTTTTCGGGTTTACCGCCTTGCCAATAGGCCAAAGAAGCATGTAAATTTTCGGCTAAAGCCACGTTGTTCACACTCCACGTATAAGGTTGCCAGTTACTTGTTGCCAACAAAAACATGTTTTTGTGTTCCGACTGATCGGTAGTGACAGGAATATGCGGAATCTCCCGATCTACGTAATCCAACATTTGATACGCCTGAAATCCATCGGCAATGCCTTCATCTAGGCTATGATAAATCGTCCAAAGTCCGGGCTGATCGTGCAAGTTTTTATTTCCCAGAGCTTCTTTATATTCAGCAAAAACACCTTTATCTGAAACCCATAAATCTTGCACAGCTTTTTTTATTCGATTGGCTTCCTGTTGGTAAACCGTTGCATCTTCACCCAAAATTTTAGCAATCTGCGCTGCTATAGTATTAGCGCTGTAGTTATATGCCGATGCATAGGTAACACCGCCACCGCTATACTGTAAGGCATCGCTCGCCCAAATACAAGCATAAGCATCGTAAAGTCCATCGCCATCCGCATCGAAATTGCGCTTTTCCCAAGCCAAATGGCGTTTTACTACTGGCCACATATCACGGATAAATGCAGTATCGCCTGTCCATAAATAATGCCGAAGCAACTGATTGACAAACACCGAATTCATATCGTAATGATGCGCAATGGTATTGTTATTCGGTCGGCGACTAATATAACCACGACTAAACATGGCGGTTCCTAAAACTTCTTTCTGTCTGGCAAAATTTCGGGAGCTATCCAATACAATGGGGCCTGTTTCAGGCTCTAACACTTGCGATTTTCCGTAACTTTTAAAATGCATTTCCGCACGATCTTTCCATCCTAACGGATCGGCAACATAAGCACCGCGCCAAGCATTTAAGTGCATACGCCAAGCCACGGCACCGTGTAAATACGCCGGACTTTCCCATATGGCATCGCCAGCAATCGCTAAAGCACCGCCCAAAGTATTGATGTACGGATCGGGTGTTTTAAGCGTAACTCGCGATCGTAATTCCTGAACGGCTTCTAGAGCTTTTTCAAAATTAATTTGAATATCCTGCTGGGTTTGAGACTGTAAACTTTCCGTATTCTCGAAAGCCCAGTAATAGGTTTTAGAAGATTGTAACGCTAATGTTCCTGTTATAACCGGCAGGCTATCCGCTTGCGATTCAAATAATACTTTAGGAGATTCCTGTTGCAATGCATTAGCCAGTTTCACTTCAGATTTTGGAAGACACCCAGCAATATGTCGATTATTACCTGTTTTTTGCTTGTTGTTTTCGGAACCAAAATCAACTTTAAAACGATTGTCTTTTATGGTGTACTTATTATTTACACAATATTTAGGTTGCAAGTAAAACACCGATTCAGGATCGGCACCAATATCGCCATCCCTATGAAACTTTTTACCACTAGCGCCACCAAAGGCCCAAATCAGGTCGAGATGTTTTGGTAAATTTTCGGTGCTTACTTTTGTTATAAATCCTTCTCGATCGGCAAAAGCCACGACTTGAACAGTAATAACACCATTGTGTAATAATTCATCTCGTATCTCGTAAATCATAGTGCCTGGAACATAACTTGTTTGCATCTTATCGCAAGCTGTAAGCCACTTGCTTTTAGACTTATTGGCGATTCCTAATTTAAAATTACCGCCCATACCAGGCATATACATGGCGAATTCTGGTAAATCGCCTGCTTCTAATCGAAATCCGGAATTGGTGCCGTAAATGGCACGATTAAATTTTCGTTGACCATTAACCAATTTAAATCCGTTACCTTCTGGTTTGTAATGTAACTGCCTGATGGTATCGTGCCAAATTTGTTGCTGTTCTTGCGAGTTCGCAGCACTAAACACCAATACACAAACTAAAGACAGGCTAATTTTTAATAAACTTCTCATATTACTGCTGATAATGTGCATCTGTAAAATTGATGTTTGATGTATGCTCTAATTGAACTTTGGAATTATCCTCTGTTTTGATACTAACGTCATCTAAAACCCAATCTTTAGAATACACTATTTTCCCTGCGGTTTTAGCTTCAATACTCACATTTTTTAAGTTGAAATTTTCAATTATCGAGGTTTCTAATCCGTTTACATTAATAGCAGTTTTAGCTCCTTTTACGGCGATATTTTTTAAGGTTATATTTTTAAACTTCGGAATACCTTTAGACGCTGGCTCGACTTGTTTCAACATGGTTTTCCAATGCTCTGGAATGCTGTCGTAATCGTAATTTTCTGGTAATTTAGAATAGCTGTACGACGGATTCCAATTCATAGACACCTTAATAAATATCCCAACACTGTCCATTTTTATATTTTCTAAATACACATCTTCTACAATACCACCTCTCGTTGTTGCCGATTTAATATTAAGACCGTTACTAGTACCCAAACCTTTAATATTAGACACATAAACATGCCTGATACTGCCAGACGTCTCGCTACCAAGCGTAAATAAACCGGCGCCTTTTCGGGCAATACAATCCCTAATTACAACATATTCTGTGGGTCTGTTTACGCGCAAACCATCCCAATCGCGTCCGGCTTTTAAACAAAAATTATCGTCGTTACAATCGATATCACAATTCTGAATTAACACCCATTTAGACGAATCGACATCGACACCATCGGTGCTTGGCCCGTGGCCGCCAATATTATTTCGAATGGTTAAACCATCAACCGTAATGTGTTCGGAATACAAAACTTGAACCGTCCAAAATCCTGCCTTCTGAAGTTGTAAATTTTTCAGCTCTACATGTTTCGCATCCGAAATTAAAACGGTTCTTGGGCGTCGCGCATCGTAATCAACTATCCATCGCAAACCTTTAGGTTCGTACTCATCTTTTCGTAAGGCCCAATAATAATCCCAAAAGACTTTCCCTTGTCCGTCGATAATTCCATCGCCTTCAATGCTAATATGGTTTTGATTGTTCACATTTATCAACGCTGAAGGCCAAGGCATTTCCACACCAGCAACCCGGGTATCAATCACTTTATAATCATTAATATCTTCACTCCCTAAAATAGTTACCCCTTTATCCACTCGAAACCGAACATGTTCTTTAATAAAAATAGAGCCTGATAAATACTTACCTGGTTTGAAAGCTACCGTACCGCCACCATGTTCATGGCAGGCATCTATTGCTGCTTGAATAGCTTCGGTATTCAAAGTTTTACCTCCAGCTTTAGCGCCATAATCGTTAACATAAAAAGTCGTGTCTTTAAACGTTAAGGCTTGCGCCCCCACTTCCGATACCCATTTTGGCACCTCCGATGTTTTCTTTTGTTGTTTTGAATTTGTGCAAGCAGTGGCACTTAATAATAAGGTTAAGAATACAATTACTGGTTTCAAAAAGTTAGTGTTTAAAAATTTATCCGAAGATCATTAAAAAGATTATGATATGCATCCTGTACCTACATGATTCATCGTTTTAACTTACATAAATCTTTTTCCAATTTCAGAATAGTACAGGATGGTTCTCTCTGCTTTTGATACTACTTTAGTAAACTAAAAACGAACTATCTATTCCTGATTTAATAGCCAAAATAAAAAACCGATTATGAAACTCAGCAACATTGCTATTTTATATTTACTATTTTCGACAAGCCTGATGGCGCAGACCACTGTAAAAACCTTCACTTTTGGTTCTGTTAAAAATAACGATTCGGGAATTAGCATTACTGATGCGATAGCATATTCTAAGAAAACGGCATACGGATTTGACTTTAACACGGCACAACACGCAAATTTTAGCACGAATTCGGTATCAAGCACAGAAAGTTTATATTTTTCGGTGGCTTTACCTGAAGGAAACTATAACATCGATTTGGTTTTGGGTGGCGATCAGGCTTCAAAAACCACGGTAAAAGCTGAATCCAGACGTTTGATGCTTAGAGATGTTGCCGTTAAGAAAAACCAAACAGTACACAAGACCATTACTGTAAATGTGCGCACCCCAAAAATTAACGACACATTAAACATCACCTTAAAAGAACGCGAACGCAACTACTTAAACTGGGATGATAAGTTAACTTTAGAATTTTTAGGTCAACCTGCCATCCAACAAATAACCATTACGCCTGTAACATCGGCAACTACTGTGTTTTTAGCTGGCGATTCTACAGTTACCGATCAGGATTTAGAGCCTTGGGCGTCTTGGGGGCAGTTTATTACAGCCTACTTTAACCCTAGTATTGCCATAGCTAATTTTGCAAATTCGGGAGAATCTTTGCCTTCATTTAAATCCAGAAAACGCTTAGAAAAAATAATATCCCTAATCAAACCCGGAGATTATCTTTTTATAGAATTTGGCCATAACGACGAAAAAATTAAAGGTGAAGGCAACGGTGCTTGGGGCTTATACACCAATTTATTAAAAGAATTTATTACCGAAGCCAGAGCTAAAAAAGCAATACCCGTGTTATTAACACCAACGCAACGCCGTGCTTTTGAATCCAATGGCAAGTTAAAGGAAACTCACGGCGATTTTCCAGCTGCCATGAGACAAGTTTCCAAAGATTTGAATGTACCTTTAATAGATTTAACCGCCATGACAACCGTATTATACGAAAGTTGGGGCGATGAAGCCTCTCGCAAGGCCTTTGTCCAATATCCGGCCAATACCTTTCCGGGACAAACAAAAGCGCTGGAAGACAATACACATTTTAATAGTTTTGGCGCTAATGAAATAGCAAAATGCGTGGTAATAGGTATTCAGGATTTAAATTTACCACTACAAAAAGCACTTTTAGAAAAACTGGATTACGACCCAAAATCTCCGGATACCTATAAAAACTGGACTTTTCCTTTAAGTCCTAGATTCGAAAACACAAAACCTGATGGTAACTAATCGTATTTACATGAAAATTTCAAAAATTATTTCCTTAGCACTTTTACTAATTTCCCTTTGCAGTAGTTATTTTTCAAGTGCTCAAGAGACCAATAAAATCTATTTATCTGGTAAAGATTTTAAAAACCCGGTACAATGGGATTTTATGTCTACCGCCGGTAGAAATAGTGGCTCTTGGTCGACCATTAACGTGCCGTCTAATTGGGAACTGGAAGGTTTTGGAGAATACACTTACGGACGTTGGTATAAGGAACTAAATCAGGACGAACCTAGTAAAGAAGAAGGTTTTTACAAGTTTAAATTTAGCGTTCCAGAACAATACAAAAATCAACATGTAAGCATCGTTTTTGGTGGCGCCATGACAGACACCGAAGTTAAAATCAATGGCAAATCGGCTGGCGCAACGCATCAAGGTGGTTTTTACGAATTTCAATACGATATCACGAATTTAGTAACTTACGGTAACAAAAATTTACTGGAAGTTCACGTATCCAAACATTCCAGCAATAACACTGTTAATAATGCCGAACGCAAAACCGACTGGTGGTTATTTGGCGGCATTTACAGACCGGTTTGGTTGGAAATTTCACCAAAATCGTTTATCAAACACGTGGCCGTAGATGCCAAAATGGATGGTAGTTTAACGGCAGATTTAGAACTCGAAAACTGTCCAAAAAACAGTAGCATTGAAGCGTCTATTACTTCGTTAACTGACACCAAAACCTACGAAAACATTACGATCCCACTAAACAGCAAAAACGATACACAACAGATTACTGCCAAATGGAGCGGCGTAAATACTTGGGATCCGGAATCGCCAAACTTATACACCTTAACATTAGCTTTAAAAAATAAAGGTGAAACGTTGCACGAAACCAAAACAAAAATCGGTTTCCGAACGCTTGAATTTATTAAGAAAGATGGTATTTATGTGAATGGCAAAAAAATTATCATGAAAGGGATTAACCGTCATGAAATCTGGCCAGAGTCTGGCAGAAGCACCGATAAAGTCATTAGCGAATTGGATGTCAATTTAATTAAAGACATGAATATGAATGCGGTGCGTTTTCACTATCCGCCAGCGACACATTTTTTAGAAGTCTGCGACTCTTTAGGCTTGTTTGTTTTAGATGAATTGGCTGGTTGGCAAAACGGTTACGATACCAAAACAGGGACGCAACTCATTAAAGAAACCGTACAGCGCGACGTGAATCATCCTTCTGTTATTATTTGGGATCACGGTAACGAAGGTGGTTGGAATTACGAGATTGACGAGGTATTTCATCAATACGATCCGCAAAAACGAATTGTAATTCACCCATGGTCCGATTTTAACGGATGGGACACCCACCACTACCCGACTTACCTAACCGGCATGCACCGTTTCAACAATGGAGAAAATGTGTTTTTTCCAACCGAATTTATGCACGGTACCTACGATAATGGTATTGGTGCTGGTTTAGACGATTTCTGGACGCGCTACAAACAAAGTCCGTTATTTGCAGGTGGCTTTATGTGGGCCATGCTAGACGAAGCAGTATTACGCACCGATTGGACGGGTGAGCAAAAATACGACTCCAAAGGTAACTTGGCGTCAGATGGCGTTTTAGGACCACATCGCGAAAAAGAAGGTAGTTTCTTCACGGTTAAAGAAGTTTGGGCACCAATTCAATTTCAACCAAAACAAATTGGCGCAAAATTCGACGGTTCGTTTTTAATTACTAACGACTATATTTTCAGCAATCTTAACAGTTGTAAGATGCAATACAAAGTTTTGCAAGCTGATAGCAACATGCTTTACACCACAAGCCAAAGTAAGGTTATTGCCGAAAACACGATCGCTATTCCAAATATTGCACCAGGTGAAACCAGAGCCATTCAGTTTGAAGTCCCAACCAATTTTTTTGAAGGCGATTGGTTAGAAATCACCGCAACCGACAAACATGGTCGCGAAATTTACACCTGGTCGTGGCCAATCCACAGAGCGCCGTTTTATGCGCAAAAATTCATTCAAAAAAACACAACTAAAGACCGTGTAACTATTGATAAATCAGGTAATAACATCACTTTAAAAAGTCCTTCAGCAACATTGGTTTTAAATGCTGGGACTGGTGAAATTGAATCGATAAAAAATCAATCTAAAAACATACCATTCAACCAAGGCCCACGACCAATTGGTATGAAAGCCGAAGTGGAACATACAGCCATTCAACAATATCAGGATTCCGTGGTTTGCACTGTAAAATACACAGGTGGTTTAGACCATATTAATTGGACTATGTACAACGACGGTCGCGTAAAAATGCATGCTGTCATGTTAAAAAATGCCGGAAAAAGCAGCGGATTTGACGGCGCGTTTATCCAAGGTGAAATCAGTAAATTTGGTTTAACCTTTACGTATCCAGAAGACGGTGTAACAGCAATAAAATGGTTAGGAAATGGTCCGTATCGCGTTTGGAAAAACCGATTGAAAGGTGCCAAAATGGGACTTTGGGAAAAAGATTATAACCAGACGATTACTGGCGAAAGTTTCGAAAACTTGGTCTATCCAGAATTTAAAGGCTACCATGCCAATATGTTAGCTGCCAATTTACAATCAGATCAAGGGGATTTAAGATTCTTTAGCGAATCGGATAAATTATTCTTTAGATTGTTCACACCTGATTTACCAAAACATGCCGTTTCAAAAGTATTTCCGCAACCGGAATTTCCAGAAGGCAACATTTCTTTTATGTACGAAATACCAGGAATGCGGGCATTTAAAGCCTTACAAGACCAAGGTCCGGAAAGTCAGCCAACCAACATCCGAATTAAAAGCGGAGATGAAGGAATTCCGATGACTGTTTGGTTTGATTTTAGAAATCATTAAAATGAATTACTTTGAAATTTTGCCACGAATACACGAATATTTTTTTATCTAATTCAGACCATAAAATTTCTCGTCACTCTGAACTTGTTTCAGAGCCACATAATTTAAATGTGATATGCAAATACTATGAGCTGCTGAAACAAGTTCAGCAAGACAACAACAAGAGTTATAACTATTAGCAAACAATCGAAAAACAACACCTAACTTATGAAATTTTATAAACGACTTATAATACTTTTTTTAGCCATTTGCTTTTTTCAATGCCAATCCACAGAAAAGCAACCTTTAAAACCAACTGTCTATGCCGTGGGAGATTCTACGGTTAAAAACGGTCGCGGCAACGGCGATGGCGGTCTTTGGGGCTGGGGCGATTTTATTGGTCAGTTTCTGGACACGACTAAAGTCACTGTTAAAAATCATGCGCTTGGCGGAACCAGTAGTCGTACGTATCAGAATTTAGGCTTATGGGATTCGGTTCAAAAACAATTAAAAACTGGCGATTATGTCATGATTCAGTTTGGCCATAACGACAACGGCCCTGTTAACGATACCATTAGAGCGCGCGGCACTATAAAAGGCATTGGAGACGAAACCGAGGAAATTGATAATTTAATCACCAAAGAACACGAAATTGTGCACAGCTATGGTTGGTATCTGCGAAAAATTGTTACCGATGCCAAAGCTAAAGGCGCTATTCCTATTATCATGTCGCCTATCCCAAGAAACAAATGGAAAGATGGCAACATACCACGAAACAACCAGTCCTATGGATTATGGGCCAAACAAATTGCCAAGCAAGAACAGGTAACGTTTATAGATCTTAACGACCGCATGGCTTCAAAACTAGAAACCTTTGGAGAGACTGGTGTTACAGGAACTTATTTTTACAAACGCGACCATACCCACACCTCGGCTAAAGGTGCTGTGTTAGCGGCATCTTGTATTATTGAAGGTTTGAAAACAACCGATAACAGCCTGAAACAATATGTTATTGAAAACCCAAAAATCAGCTTACCTAAAAAATTCAATCTGTTTTTAATTGGCGACTCTACAATGGCTAATAATGGTAATGATAACGCTACGGGTTGGGGGGTACCATTTCCGAAGTATGTTGACACCATGCGCGTGAATGTGATTAACAAAGCGCGTGGCGGACGCAGTACCCGAACCTTTACTAGAGAAGGCTTATGGGACGCGGCTAAAAACGAATTTCAGCCAGGTGATGTGGTGTTTTTACAGTTTGGACATAACGACGCTGGCAATATCGATAAAGCAAAATACCGTGGGTCTTTAAAGGGCATTGGCGATAACACCCAAATAGTTGAGCGCGACAGCCTAACGGAAACCGTGCACAGTTTTGGTTGGTACTTAACGCAAATGATTGCAGACACCAAAGCAAAAGGCGCCAAACCTATTGTAATGAGTTTAACACCACGAAACGAATGGCCAAAAGGCAAAGTGGAACGTCGTACCGATAGTTATGTGTTATGGTCTAAGCAAGTTGCCGATAAGGAAAGCGTCCCTTTTATCGATTTGAATGACAGCATTGCCGTACAATACGAAATGTTGGGCAAAGAGACAGTGAAAACATTTTTCCCACAAGATCATACCCATACAGGAATTGAAGGCGCCGATTTTTCAGCTAAAGTCGTAGCCAAAATCTTGAAGCAATCTAAAGCTCTTGGCTTGCGTGATTATATAGAATTAAATTAACTAAACCACTATAGACTGGAAGTCTATAGGTTTGAAAACAGACTGAAAGTCCGATTATTTGTATTTATTTTAGCCACAAATACACGAATAATCTATATAAAAACTATGTCAAATATTCGTGCATTCGTGGCAAAAAATATTTATAGAAACTGAAAGTCATGCACTAAAAGTGCATAGTTTCAACTAACGACTGAGACCAATGAATAATATAAAACACATCTAACCAATTAATAATAAAATACATGTTAAATTTAAATAACAAAGTTGCCATTGTAACTGGAGGTAACGGCGTTTTAGGCGGAGCCATAGCAAAAGGTTTAGCCAAGCAGAATGTAAAAGTAGGTATACTAGGAAGAAATCCGAAAACCGTACAAGACCGAGTTAACGAAATTATAAATGAAGGTGGCGAGGCGCTAGCTTTAGTTGCCGATGTATTAGACGAAAATTCATTAATTGAAGCTAAGAATACCATTTTAAACACGTGGAATAGCATCGATATTTTAGTAAATGCAGCCGGAGGAAATTTAAAAGGCGCTACTATAAGTCCAGAACAAACCTTTTTTGATTTATCGATTAGCGATTTCGACCAGGTAAATGCCTTAAATTTTAAAGGCACTGTTTTGCCTACTTTTATTTTTGGCAAAATTATGGCCGATCAAAAACACGGCAGCATCATAAATATATCATCTATGGCTGCCCACGCAGCAATTACACGTGTCGTTGGATATTCGGCATCAAAAGCAGCCGTCGAGAATTTCACCAAATGGTTAGCCGTTGAAATGAATTCTAAATTCGGAGAAAAAATTCGAGTGAATGCCATAGCTCCAGGCTTTTTTATAGGTGAGCAAAACCGGGATTTATTATTGAATCCTGATGGCTCGTTAACTGCCAGAGGCAAAACCATAATTGCCAACACCCCAATGAAACGCTTTGGAAAGCCAGAAGAATTACAGGCCTTAGCTGCATTGTTAGCCGATGATGCTTCAAGCTTTATTAATGGCTCTGTAATTTCTGTTGACGGTGGCTTTGGTGCCTTTAGCGGTGTTTAATCTATTGTCGTTTCCTGAAACATTCCATAAGGGAGCTCACTAGCATCATTAGTTTGCAGTACTATATAATCTAACAAAACACCAGCATCAACACTATAAATTTTTAATTGCTGTTTGCCGCTGGTGTTTACAGGAACTTTTATGGTTTGCATGGCTTTATTACTTAAAACATTCTGTTTCCATTGCTCGGTTCGGCCTTGGGTTTTAAAACTGAGTGTTTTTATTTCTCCGTTATTCCATTGTACACCTATGCGCACATCTCCATCTGTAGTTAACGGATGCGTTGGCAAAGCAACAATGTGTAAAGTTGCAGTATCATTTTTTGTCTCGGTTAATATGTCGTATGTTAACACAGGAGACTCATTGAATGTCGTAAAGGTTGTTTGTAATGGCAAAGCTTGCATAACATTACCCGAATGCCCTAAACCGGTTACTTTAGACCATTGTTTATTATGGAAAAGTGTTTGCGACGAAAAATTTGTGGCATAAACCACAGCCAAGCCATGCTTTTCTACAACGGTATTTGAAGGCACATTAAGATAACTATCGGAAACGACGACTTGTATGTTTCGTTTAAAACCTCCCGATTCCAAACTTAAAATTGCAGATTTAGGTTGTTTATTTTGTTTCCAAAGCTGCCAATTTAAGGCAACTTGAATTCTGGCTTCCTGTTTGTTTTGATCTAAAGTACCTTCAGATTGACTTACTGAAATCCAATTTGGTAAGTTCTTAAAAGACCACTGAGCGCGCTTAGCCGATTTTAAAAAAACATCTATAAAATACGAAGCTTGATCGTTGGTATAAAAAACAGGTAACGCTAAAGATTCGCCTTGAGAAGCTTCAACAAATAGCCCAAAGCCTTCATTATCCTCATTTTTAACTAAAGGAATTTCTGGTTTATCGAATACAGGAAGTCGTCTGGGTTTCATATCCATTATACCCTTCCATTTTCCACCAGCTATAGCATTGTACTTTTGTGTTAATGTTTCAATATTCTGAAAAGCTTCATCGGATAATGTCTTATAAAATGTTGCGCTTTGTCTGCCCTGTTTATTGTACAACATGGCTTTATCGCGATATAAAAACTTTTTATTCATATTTGATGAAGCTTTTACGGGATAGCCCACAAGTTGAAAAAAAGAAGCTTGTAAATTTTCGGGCAACTCCTTTTCGATCTCATCAACCTGGTGTTCCAGATTTTCATAAGCCAGAATACGACTGTTATTTTCATCTCCAAAACCCAAAGCAGTATAAGCTGTATTATAAATGGGCGTCGTTTTTTCGGTTTGACTCCATCCCATAAATTCTGGTTTTCGTTCGAATGCTAATTGATAATATTCAGATGTTATATCAGCAAGACGTTGGCCATACATATCGCCAAACACCGATGCATAGAATTCTTGCTGATGTTCAAGCACATAATCTGAATTCTGAAACGGTTGAGCATGATACGCCATGTCTAAAAACAACTGCATATTATATTCTGCGGGCTTAATGTCGCCTACATTTAAAATCCAAAGTGCTTTATTGTTGGTTTCGTAAGCTTTCATCATTTCTTCACGAATCAGTCCAGGGTGTGTTGTACTTAACCACAAATAGTCGTGTGGTCGCCCCCAGTACGACGCATGATAATATACACCGCTACCACCAGCTCGCTTTTGCTCTTCGGTATTACTTAACGCTCTAATATATCCGTAATTATCATCGGTCCAAACCAGAGTAATATCGTCTGGCACTTTCAATCCGTTTTTATACAAATCCAACACTTCTTTATACACCGTAAAAGCCTGCGGAATTTGAGTAACATCCGTATTAATATACGATTTTAACAAACGTCTCTGATCTGCTAATACACCATCTAATACAGCTATAGCTTCGGTAGTACTTTTAACACCTTCCATACCACTATCGTGAACGCCACGCATGCCCATGCTGTAAATGGCATCGATAGTTTTAGCCGTTTTAACACGATCTTCCCAATAACGGAATACCTCTTTTTTATTGGTTTTGTAATTGAAAGCTCCCCTGGTTGTTTTATCCCATTCATCTACATTATTTCTTAACATGGGTTCTGCATGCGAAGTACCAATTACGATATTGTATAATTCGGCCATTTTAGGATTATCATCGTAATAAAAAAACGCTTTAGTACTCGGGTGCATGGCTGGCCAAATGGTATTGGCTTTTAACCTGAGGAGCAACTCGAAAATTTTAGCATAGGTTTTTGGGCCTATATCTCCAATTTCGGGCTCGAAAGTTTTTGCTGCCCAAGGTTGAAGCCCCCAATCTTCGTCATTTAAAAAGATACCTCTATAGGTAACCGAAGGCGGCTGACTATAATATGTTTCTGGATAATTAAACTTTAAATTACTGCGTTGCTTTGTTGGAACATCCGCCCAACAATACCAAGGATTCACACCTATGTTTTGAGATATGGTAAATGCACCATAAGCTGTACCGCGATTATTTGTTCCAGAAATAACAAAAGCTTTATCGATGTTTTGGGTTGGTTTAGTTACAGTCTTGTACACATAACTTTCCCATTGCTTTTCGAAATTTGGTTTTAGTCTCTCTGTTGTAATGAAGGTTTTAATCAGTTTTGAATGTATGCTGCCTATTACGATAACATGCCCTTTAGCGTCCTGTAATGTCGTTACCACTTTTGGTTTGTAATTTGTAACCTTAAAAATATCTTCAGCTAAAAGATGCGATACAATAGAATCTAATGGCGACCCTTTTTTATCGTATAGAATCATGGCTTTTTCGGTATCTGTAACCACGCTAAACGTCGCCGTATTTTCGTTTAAACTTGAAGCTATTTCTTCCGTTTGTCCAACAACATTAATGTTAAAACACAGCAAAAGCACCCAAACAACCACTCTCATAATCTATCTAATTTATAATCTTTTAATCATTATTAGTTTCGAAATCTAAAATGTGCTCATGAATATGGTTTTGCGATCGAATAGTATCGGCTACAACATTTTGTAATACCACATGCTTAATTGGTAATTCCTCCTGGCCTAATATTCTAGACACATAATCTACATTCGAGGCTTTTATATTACTTAAAAACACATCTTGTATTGGTGTTAATTTACGTTCTATAGTAGGCACCAAATCGCGCCATTGGTACAATACATCGGTTTCTATACCCAAAATACCATTTTTAACGGCACCTGCTTCAATATTATCAACAATAATATTTTTGACGTAACCACCACGGCGCTCGTTAGTTTTTATAAACACCAAATGAAACATCTTCGCATCTGGAGCCACTTTAGAATTTTCTACAAATACATTTTCTATTCCACCAGAAAGTTCGCTACCTATAGCCATTAACTGATGACCGTTTTTAACCAAGCAGTTGCGCATTACAATATTTTTAGCCGGTGTATTTAAACGCCAGGCGTCTTGATTTCTACCAGATTTTACAGCGATGGCATCATCACCTTGATCGAACACACAATCTTCTATTAATATATTCTGACTCATTTCTGGGTCTACACCATCGTTATTATGGCCGTGAGCGTACACCTTTACTTCTCTGATAACAATATCTTTAGACAAATAAGGGTGAATCGTCCAAAACGGGCTATTGGTTATGGTTACGCCTTCCAACAACACTTTCTCGCAACGATTAAACTGAATAAATTGCGGTCTAAAATGTGCCGTATCGTTAACCATTTGGCGGTCTTCAACAGGAGTGTTATTGGCTGCCATAAAATATAATTCTTTCAGGTTTTGCATATGCCCTTCTGGTCTCGAAAACCAGGTTTGCCACACATCCATTTTAGCTTTTAATTCGCCAGAACCTGTAATAGCTACATTTTCACAGTTGTAAGCATAAATCAAAGGCGAATAATTATAGCACTCCATGCCTTCCCAAGTAGAATGTACGGCTGGTAAATAATCGTTAGGTGCTTCCGAAAATAAAAGGATTGCACCAGCTTCCAAATGCAAATTTACATGACTTTTTAAATGAATGGCCTTGGTTAACCACTCTCCTGAAGGAATTATAACTCTTCCGCCGTTATTTTTATTGGCCAAATCAATTGCCTTATGTATCGCGGCTGTCGTTTTATTTTTATCGCCCAAAACGGCACCATAATCGGTAATTACAAATGCTTTAGTACTACTAAAATCAGGTATTTTAATATTTGGCATATCAAAAGGCGCTTTTACAGTGACTTCTGTTATTGCTAAACCTTCTTCTTTACTAGGACTATTGTTTTTATTGGAAGTGTCTTTGCAGCCCAAGAGACACAACAAGAACATACTCGTTATATTAAAAACTATTTTACGCATACAGTTTTATTTTTATATGAATTCTGAAATTAAAAACTCAGTTATGTTAAAAAATAAACGCTATTATAAAATAATAGCGTTTAGGGTTGTAAAAAACACACTTATTAATTTTAAAATTAATAACCTGGGTTTTGCATTTGATTCCTTTCTTCTGGTGATAACAATACTCCATTTACGGTTACTGACTCTAAATAACTTTGCGGAATAGGTCTTAAAGCATGATGTTGATCTACATTAGGAGCTGCTTCTGGATTAAACGCTCTTGCTCGAGTTACCAAAGTATTTGTTCTAACTAGATCTACCCAACGATGAAACTCTCCCATTAGTTCTCTAGCTCTTTCATTTAACACAAAATGGATAAACATATCTGGCTTAGAACCAACACCAGCAGGATACATTTCCTCCGCTGCTTCTGGAGTGCCTGGTGTAAAATAAGCCTCTGTGGCCTGCATTTCACTTTCGGTACTTGATTGTTCGCCCTCTGTAACTTGTTCTGCTAAATAATAAACAGAACTGCGAGTTTCTCCATCTTTATAGGCAGCTCTACTTCTTAACGCATTAATATAATTTAATGCTGTACCATAATCTCCCAATCTACCATAAGCCTCTGCTGCGATTAAATATGTTTCGCCTAAACGTGCTAAAATTCCATCTCTAGTTCCTTTTGCATCATTAAATGACGTTCTGAATGGATCTCTGTATTTTGATAGTGATGGATAAGTACTTACATCATAATCGGTACCTTCGGCATCATTAGTATAACGCACAAGCATTAAAGGTGCAAAGGTATCTTTGTAATCCTCTGTAAAACGAGTATCACCAGCATCATTAACCAACATAACTATCGCGGTATCACCAACACCAAATTTAGGTTGTCCTACCAAGCTTGGATCTGGAGCATTGTCTGCTGTCCAATTAGGAATACCATTAGTATTAACTGCAGTGTAAGATGTTTGAAAACTTTTGTAGAAACGAGAATCGTTAGTTCTATCAAAAATATCTAAAGCATAATCGGTTGGCTTTAAACGCTGGAATTCCCTTCCGTCGTAAAGATTACGCGTCATACCTGGAAAGTTTCTGTAAACAGATAAAAAGTACATATGTGTTTGGTTTCCATAACGCCCCATTAACGCTTGAGTATCATCAAACTGAGAGGCCAATATGATTTCGCTTAAAGTTTCATTAGAACCGTTAACACTCGTATAATTAAATATGTCGTTGTAATCTGGAGCTAGAGTACGGCTTGAAATAACCATCTCTGCATATTTTGCAGCATTTTCCAAGTCTGTAGACTGAGTTAAATCTGCATTTTGCTCACTAGCTCTATTTAAATATACCTTAGCTAAAAAATGTTGTGCCGCGGCTTTAGTAATTCGTCCCGTTTGCGAAGGTGTTACTGGTAACAGTTCTTCGGCTCGTAATAAATCTTCAATTATAAGGTTAAAGCCTTCTTCTTTAGTAGCTCTAGGAAACTCTGCTGTATCCTCTGCTATTGGTGAAGTTGAAATTGGTACGCCTCCAAATTGTTCTATTAATTTAAAATAATTAAAGCCTCTTAAAAAATATACTTCTCCTAGACGAGTATTCATCAATTCTTCATCTAAAGGATCTCCCAATACTTCTGGAATTTTTTGAATACCAGTATTACATAAATTTATTTGAGCATACATATTATCCCATAAAGGTGATAAATTTCTGGTTTCTAACGGATCTAGCACTGGAGAATAAGTATTCCATTGCACATGGTCTCTACCACCACCATTAGTAAATTCGTCTGTTCCGTAATTGGTTAATGTATAAGACCACTCGTAATTATGATGAAAACGTAATCCTTCATAAGCACCATTAACCAATTCTTCTATTCCTGCTTTAGTATCATAACGCTCTTGGGTAAGCGTTGCTACCATTTCTTCTTCTAAAAAGTCGCTACAAGACGATAATAATCCTGTAACACTAATTAACGTTATTATTAATATTTTTTTCATTGCTTTTTTAATTAAAATATTAAACTTAATCCTAACACAAAACTTGTTGGAGCGCCATCACTATCTATAAAATCGGTTTTTGAATATAACCAAGGGTTATTGGCTTGTGCATAGATTTTAAACTTAGTCATACCTAAATCATCCAATACCTGATCTGGCATATAATATCCTAAAGATAAGTTTCTCAGTTTTACAAAAGAGCCGTCTTGATAATTCATGGCACTATAATGTACTGGCTGGCCACCGTTGTTAAAATCTGCGATTGGGTATTCGTTTGTTGGATTGTCTGGTCTCCAATAATCTACCTTTCTACTGGCATAACGACCTTGCATATCTACAGCACCTCCTGTAACAGTGTGTCCCCATCTAGAGAATAAAAATACATAAAGTTCGAAATTTTTGTAGTTAAACGTATTTTGTAAACCTGCAATCCACTTAGGATTGGCTTGACCGATAATTTTCTGATCCTCGTTTGCATCAATTTTATTATCTCCATTTAAATCTCTAACCTTAATATCTCCAGCCTTGTAATCGTGTCCGTTAGCATTATACAAAGCCATTTCCTCTGCATCGTCTAATTGCCATATACCCACTTTTTCGTAGTCGTAATATACACTAATAGGCTCCCCAATAAACCATCTGTTTACTAAATCATCTTCACCAGTTACCAAGCTTACAATTTCTTCTTTATTTTTAGTAAATGTAAAGTCTGTAGACCAAGTAAAATCTTTAGAATCAACGTTTATAGATGATAAAGCGATTTCAATACCACTGTTTCTAGTTTCACCTGCATTTACGGTAATGTTGCCATAACCTGTAACAGAGTTAGGACGTTTATCTAATAAAATATCTTCGGTATCTGCACTGTAATAATCTATAGACCCAGTTAATCTGTTATTGAAGAAACCAAAATCCAGCCCCAAGTTAAACGAGCTTGTTTTTTCCCAACCTAAAGTTCTATTCGGAATAGAACCTCTATTATCTTCAGAAGCTTTTGGGTCGCCTGTAATATAACCTTTAGCAGGATCGCTACCAAACACATAAGCCGATGACTGTAAGGCTCCTGAAGTACCATATGGATCTACAGCCTGATTACCTACAGTACCATAACCTCCTCTTAATGCCAATTGACTAATCCAAGACACATCACGTAAGAAAATTTCTTGGTCTAATTTCCACTTCAAAGCTAAAGACGGAAAGAAATCCCACTTATGCCCTTGACTTAACACCGATGATCCATCTGAACGTCCTGTAACAGTAACAATATATTTATCTTTAAACGCATAGTTAACGCGAGCCATATAAGATAACAATGTTTGTTTATTGTATCCAGAACCCCAACCATCTAAAGCCCCTCTATTTGTAGACCCTAGGTTATACCACAACTGACTGTCATAAGGTAAGTCTGTTGCTGTCATACTCGACGATTCATTTTGAATGGCTGACGAACTTTGTAACAAGGTTACTCCTAAACGATGATTTTCATTAAAAGTTTTATCATATGTTAATAAATTTTCTAATGTCCATGACAAATTTCTACCTTCATCAGATCGGGCATAATTTGTTGAAGATGGTGCTCCACCACCTCTCAAGCTAGATTCTGCAGTTTGAAACTGACCATTTCTATAAGTTCTTATATCTGGACCAAAAATTGATTTAAAGTGTAATCCTTCTGTAATTCTAAAATCTGCAAAAAAGCTACCGAAAACCCTTAAATTGGTACGTTCGTTAATTACCTCGTCATAATCGCGTATCGGGTTTACAATATTGGTATCTGCTCCTGGGTTAAAAATAAAGTTTCCGTCGGCATCGTAAGGCACTGCATAAGGTAACTGTCCTCGAGCTTTAGCGTATAAATTTCCAGCACCTCTAGAACCTCCCTCAACATAACCATAATCTTGTACACTATATAAGGTATTTAAAGTTCCTCCCATGGTAAACCAGTCGGTCGCTTTAAGTTCTGCACTTACCAATCCAGTATACTTAGTGTACTCCTGTCCTTTTACAGCACCTGTTTGGTGTAAATAACCACCAGAAATAAATGTCTTTAATTTTTCTGTACCCCCACTAGCGCTTAAATTATATTGCTCGGTCATTCCTGTTTGTGTAACATAATCTGCCCAATCGGTGGTGCGTACATCATTTGCGTTATACACTGGGTTACCATCAGAACCTATTTCGGCTACTAAATTATCTTTATCAATCCAAGAGTATCCTGCTGCAATACTCTCCCAAGCTGCTGCATCTTGTCCGAAATATTGAAAATCTTTTACTGGATCGGCATAATTCATAACATTACCATTAGCATCGTTATACAAGCCTGCTGTACGCAAAGCATCTCTTCTATACTTGGCGTATTCACCTCCGTTAAAATAATCGGCTTTATCATAGATTTCTTCAAAAGCCACCGAAGTTTCAAAATTAATTTGCATTTTGCCTCCACTTCCTCGTTTTGTGGTTACCAAAACCACACCATTAGATCCTCTAGATCCATAAATAGCGGTTGCAGAAGCGTCCTTTAACACTTCAATAGATGCAATATCGTTTGTGTTTAACATTTCTAATCCACCAGTCTGTAAAGGCACCCCATCTACAACATATAAAGGCCCGTTACCACCAGAAATAGAACGGTTACCACGAATACGGATACTCCCTACTTCACCAGGACGAGCATTGGTGGTAATATCTACCCCTGCCGCTTTACCTTGAACACCTTGTAAAGCATTTGTTGTTGGCTGAATAACCAATTCTTCTGCAGATACCGAAGAAATGGCTCCTGTAACATCACTCTTTTTCTGAGTACCATACCCTACAACCAAAACTTCGTCAAGAACAGCTGTATCTGTTTGTAAAATTACATCGATAGAATTTGAAGTTCCTACCGTTTTTTCAATCGTTTGAAATCCTACATACGAAAAAACAAGAGTTTCTCCTGCTAAAGCAGAAATTTCATAGTTTCCATCAAAATCGGAAACTGTTCCGTTAGTTGTACCTTTAAGCAGCACGTTTACGCCTGGTATTGGCATACCAGAATCATCAATAATTGTCCCCTGTATTACCTTGGTTTGGGCATAACCGACACCCGATAATAAAGAGAAAACAAACACCAATAAATAAATTAGTTTTCTTTTCATATTAAATAATAGTTAGTATTTATGTTTTCCAAATATATCCAACGGTTTTGCCCTTAGTATCCTGTGCTATGCTGAATGTTATTGTTTACAACGCTACAAAATCAATGCAATTCTTTAAAAATCAATATGTTACACATTTAACAAAAAATTAAAATTTTTATTTTGCAAATGTGATTTCACAAATAAAACAGCAATAATATTTACAATACATTAATTTAAAAGGCTTAAAAATACAAACATCGCACCCAAAGAACTTCACTAACTATATAATCGCAAACCATTAACAAATCAAGAAAGACACCTATTGATTTGACAATCAATTAACTATATTAAATTCTTAACATCAAGACGGGCTTTGCCCCATAACAACATAAAAACAGAACGCGTTTCTCAGGACGGGACAGGATGGTACTTTTAGCAAATAGCGATATTTTTAGCCAACCAATTACACAAACTAATTACCAAAACCATATAACTAATTATGAAATTACCAACGGCTTATTACATTGTTCTATTAAGTTTAATGGTATTGTCGTGTAAAAAAAATAACAACACACCCAGTAAGCAAACTGAAACTATTACTGTTCCCGTTCTGGAAACCGGTTCACAATCGCCGATGCCCAATATTTGGATTGATAGGGACACGGAACACAAAATAAAAAAGCTAACAGATCGCAAAGGCGCAAACCGCAGTTTCTATTTTCATAACAATCCGTTTTTACCATCGCAAGACGGTTCAGAAACTTTAATGGTATTTTATGGGGATAGTGGTAATAATAAACAACTCTATACGGTTAATCTTTCAACTAAAGAAACGCAACAAATTACAACCAAACCAGGTGACAAACATGGTGAAATATTAGCTGTAAACTCCAGAAAAGTATTTTACACGGTAAGCGATAGTCTTTTTGCGACGCATATCGATAGTAAGGAAACGGAATTCATTTATAAATTTCCAGATTCGCTTGTTGGTTCTATGATAACAATTAATGCTTCAGAAAACATCATGGCAGGAAAAATCGTCAATGCCGAAGCGAGTAAAGCATTAAGAAAAACCTTAACCGGTCGTGGTAACTTCGATAAAATTTACGAAGCCAAACTAAATCGTTCTTTGGTAAAACTGGACTTAGAAACCAAAACCATGACACCCTTTTTCTCGGAGAAGGCTTGGTTGAACCACTTACAATTTTCGCCAACAGATCCCGATAATCTCATGTATTGTCACGAAGGGCCTTGGCATAAAGTAGATCGTATTTGGAATATCGATATTCACAATCACAACAATCGACGCATTCACGAACGCACGGTCGATCGTGAAATTGCGGGTCACGAATTTTTTAGTCCCGATGGACAAACCGTTTGGTTCGATTTGCAAATTCCTCGAGGCGAAACCTTTTACTTGACTGGCAAACACTTAGAAACCAATCAAGAAACTCGCTACGCGCTTAAACGAAACGAATGGTCCATACATTATAATATTGCCCCAGATATGAAATCGTTTGCGGGCGATGGCGGCGATGAAAGTCAGGTAGCGCATGCTAAAGACGGTATGTGGCTCTATCATTTCACGCCTAAAAATGATTCGCTTGTTTCCGAAAAATTAGTCAATATGAAACACCATAATTACGATCTGGAACCGAATGTTCATTTTACACCAGATGGGAAATGGATTGTTTTTAGAGCTAATTTTGAAGGCGACACCCAAATTTATGCAGTTGAACTAAAAAAATCTGAAATTTAATCATGTCAAAACAACTATATGTATTAGCCTTTTTAACCGCTATCGTCTGCACCTCGTGTCAGTTAAAAGCGCAAGACGAACTGGATAAAAAAGAAACCTGGCCCGCACAAACCAACACCACAAAACCGTGGACTCGCTGGTGGTGGATGGGCAGCGCTGTAGACAAACCAAACATTAAAAACAACCTGATTAAACTGCACAATGTTGGCATTGGCGGTGTCGAAATCGCCCCTATTTACGGCGTTAAAGGCGAAGAAAACAATTTTAGAGATTACCTATCGCCAGAATGGATGGCCATGCTGGATTACACCATCCACATTGCAGACAGCTTAAACATGCAGGTCGATTTGACTTTAGGAACTGGTTGGCCCTACGGTGGCCCGCAGGTTACCCCTGAATTTGCTGCTGCCAAACTCATTTCGCAAAATTATCAGGTAAAAAAAGGTAAAACCTTCAATAAAACAATTGCAGTTGAAAACCCAAAAGAAAAACAACCTGCCAAATTACTTTACGTGTTAGCATATGCCGAAAACGGCAATTATGAAGATTTAACGAGTCTGGTTAAAAACCAACAATTACAGTGGACAGCAACAGATTCTAATTACGACATCTACGCCATTTTTGAAGGTAAAACTGGCCAGAAAGTAAAACGTGCCGCTCCGGGTGGCGATGGCTTTACTTTAGACCATTATTCCAAAGCCGCTTTAAACGCCTATGTAAAACCATTCGATACAGCTTTGGTGGGCTTTAACGGAAAAATCAGATCTATTTTCAACGATAGCTTCGAGGTTTATGGCACCGATTTTACACCAAACTTTTTTGAAGCTTTTCAAAACTTGCGCGGATACGATTTAAAACCTTATGTGAATCTGTTGTTGAAAAAGGCCGACGATCCGCTTGCAAACCGTATAAAAAGTGATTATCGGGAAACGCTATCGGATTTATTATTACACGATTTTGACGAACCGTGGACAGCCTGGGCTAATAGCAAAGCATTTAAATCGCGTTTGCAAGCGCATGGCTCGCCAGGAAATTTAATCGATATGTATGCCGCAGCCGATATTCCAGAGTGCGAGACCTTTGGTTCTATGCCTTACGATATTCCGGGATTCCGCAGAGAACAGGAAGACATTCGCGAGGGCGATGCCGATCCCGTGATGCTGAAATTCTCATCGTCTGCCGCACATATTGCAGGCAAGCCCCTAACCTCTTCCGAAACCTTTACCTGGTTACGCGATCATTTTAAAGTGGCGCTATCGCAATGCAAACCAGAGGTAGAAGATTTATTTTTAAACGGAATCAACCACGTGTTTTTACACGGTACCACCTACTCGCCAGACCGCGCAGCCTGGCCAGGATGGAAATTCTACGCTTCGGTGAACTTCAATCCAAATTTAACCATTGGCGAAAGCGAGTCGGAATTATTCAACTATATCGCTAATTGTCAATCCATGTTGCAATCGGGTCAAGCCAATAACGACGTGTTGCTGTACTGGCCTATTTACGATGTTTGGGACGATTATTTAAAAGGTACCTTATTTTTTCAGTTTAAAATTCACTCTTTGGACGAGTGGTTACACGGCACACCATTTTACAAAACCACTACCAACTTAATGCAACAAGGCTATTCGTTGGATTTTATTTCGGATAATTTTATTGCCCAAGCTAAAGTTGAAAATGGTCATATTATCGTGCCAGGCGGACAATATAAATCTTTAGTGATTCCACACTGCGACAACATGCCATTGAAAACATTGAATAAATTAATGGAATTACAAAAACAAGGCGCTTCCATTATTTTTGAAAACAAACCGAAATCGGTGCCTGGTAATTTCAATTTAGAACAACAAAATACTGAATTACAAACCGTAGCTAAAACAATTACACCAAGCAGTGATGTGTTTTCCGATTTAGCAAAAGCAAATATTCACCCGGAAACTTTAGTCAATACCGGACTTAAATATATAAAACGTGCTGTTGATGGCGAAACCATTTATTATCTTGTTAATCACACAGCCGAGCTGGTTAACAGCCTTATTCCGATTAACAGCAACAACAAAGATGTAATTATTTTCGATCCCTTAACGCGACATTTCGGACAGGCTGCAACCAAAAACAGCGACAACAAAACTTTGGTTAAAGTCCAAATTGAACCGGGACAATCGCTTTTCTTAAAAACAGAAACAAATAGCGAGATTGCCGACTGGAATTATTTTGAAACCGAAAAAGAAACCTATCCTATTTCAGGAACTTGGAAACTCGAATTTACAAAAGGTGGTCCAAAACTACCGCAAGCCGCCGAAATTTCAGATTTAGATTCCTGGACGACTTTAGGTCCGGAATATGAAGCATTCTCGGGAACGGCAAAATACAGCATCAGCTTTAAAAATCCAGATGCCACTGTTAAACATTGGCAACTCCATTTAGGCGATGTTAGAGAAAGTGCTAAAGTCTGGCTTAATGGCAAACTTGTAGGGACGGCTTGGTCGGTACCTTACCAATTACAATTGGATAATTTAAACGCTGGTGACAATCAATTAACCATAGAAGTAACCAACCTAGCAGCCAATCGCATTAGAGCCAAAGAAATGCGTGGCGAGGAATGGAAAAATTTCTACGAAATCAATATGGTCGATAAAGACTATCAAAAATTCGATGCGACTAAATGGAATCCGATGCCTTCTGGTTTATTGAATCCTATAACATTAACACCCTTAAAACTTATAACACATGAAAAATAAAATCCTTTGTCTTTGCCTAACACTGGCAAGCTTTTCGTCGGTATTTGCTCAAGACTTACCCGACCGAAAAGCCGTATTAGAAACCATGATTTTAACCAACGATTACTTTATGAAAAAGTGGCCCGATGTTGGTAAAACTATCGTCACTAATAAAGAACGCCCAAGTAACATCTGGACGCGTGGCGTGTATTACGAAGGCTTAATGGCCTTGTACGATATTTGGCCGAAAGAAGAATACTATCAATACGCTTACGATTGGGCAGAGTTTCATAAATGGAATTTTAGATACGGCGCTGCCAACCGCAATGCTGACGATTATTGTGCAGCACAAACCTATATCGATTTATACAATTTAACGCCTGATCCTAAAATGCTAAAAAGCACCAGAGCCTGTATGAACATGTTGTTAAATACACCACAAAACGACGATTGGTGGTGGATTGACGCTTTACAAATGGGTATGCCTGTTTTTGCGAAAATGGGCGTATTGGAAAACGATAATCGTTATTACGAAAAAATGTACGACATGTACATGTATACCCGCGATAAACATGGCGAAAAAGGCCTTTACAACCCAAAAGATGGCTTATGGTGGCGTGATGCCGATTTCGATCCACCTTACACCGAACCAAATGGTGAAGATTCGTATTGGAGTCGTGGTAATGGCTGGGTAATTGCAGCTTTAGCACGCGTATTAAACATTATGCCTGAAGATGCGCCACATCGCGACCAGTACATTAAAGATTTTAAAGCAATGGCCGAAGCCTTAGTGCCAATTCAACGAAAAGATGGTTTCTGGAATGTTAGTCTGCACGACCCAAAACATTTTGGCGGTAAAGAAACATCTGGTACAGCCCTATTTGTTTACGCGATGGCTTACGGTGTAAACACAGGCATTTTAGATAGAAACACTTACTTACCTGTACTTTTAAAAGGTTGGAATGCGATAGTAAAGGAATCGGTCCATAAAAACGGATTCTTAGGTTGGTTACAATCTACTGGTAAAGAACCAAAAGATGGTCAGCCCTTGTCTTACGACAAAGTTCCAGATTTTGAAGATTACGGTTTAGGTTGCTTCTTATTAGCTGGTACCGAAGTTTATAGATTGGAAGCACATGACTAATAAAATTTCACGTAAACACATTGCGCTTCTACTTATTGTATTAGGTAGTTTATTACCTTCTGTAGTAGAAGCACAAAACCAAACAACCAGTAAAGCTAAAAATGATTTGGTTTACATCTTCTCCTATTTTAAAGGCAATGGCGAAGATGGCTTGCATTTAGCCTACAGCAAGGATGGATATACATTTAAAGCCTTAAATAACGACCAAAGTTTATTAACGCCCGAAATTGGCCCAAACAAACTGATGCGCGACCCGTGTATTATTCAAGGGCCGGACAATACTTATCACATGGTCTGGACAACAGGCTGGACGGACAAAGGTATTGGTTATGCACAGTCTAAGGATTTAATCAATTGGTCCAAACAACAGTATATCCCCGTAATGGAACACGAAGCTGAAGCTAGAAATTGTTGGGCTCCCGAAGTCACTTATGATGAAACATCTAAGCAATACATCATGTATTGGGCAACAACTATTACGGGTAAATTCCCCGAAACCCAAACCGATGCCGATAAAGGTTACAACCATCGCATGTACTATGTAAGTACCCAAGATTTTAAAACTTTCAGTGACACAAAATTACTTTACGATAGCGGTTTTAATGTTATCGACGCTACCATTCAGAAGGAAAACAATAACTACATCATGTTTCTAAAAGATGAAACAAAAGCGCCAAAACCAGAAAAAAATCTCCGAATAGCCACTAGCAACACCATTACCGGTCCGTATACCCAAGCCAGTAAACCTATTACCGGAAATTATTGGGCAGAAGGCCCAACAGCCATTAAAATAAACGGCAATTGGATGGTATATTTCGACAAATATACCGAACATCAATACGGTGCGGTACGCTCTAAAAACTTAAAAGACTGGGAAGATGTTTCAGATAAAATTGTATTCCCAAAAGGCACCAGACACGGAACTATTATTGCGGTTTCCAAAGCTGTGTTCGATAATATTCAGAAGGCATTAAAGTAATTAAAAACTTATCTATAAACTAAACCACTATAGACTGGAAGTCTATAGGTTTGAAAACAGACTGAAAGTCCGATTATTTGTATTTATTTTAGCCACAAATACACAAATAATCTTTATAAAAACTATGTCAAATATTCGTGCATTCGTGGCGAAAAAATATTTATAGAAACTGAAAGTCTTGCACTAAAAGTACATAGTTTCAACTAACGACTGAGACCAATGAAACAACAACTTCTCATAAAAACACTAATTATAAGTCTCTATTTCTGCTGCGGAATTAACCTTTTCGCACAACAGTCTACCCCAATAGACAGTTTATATCCAGACACCACTCTAAAAATAACATATCACAATGCCTGGACTTCTAAAGAATATCCCAGAAGGATAAAGCAATTTAAAGAACAACCGCTAAAGCCTGGTGAGATTGTGTTTTTAGGGAATAGCATCACGCAAATGGGTAGAGATTGGAGTGAGAAATTTAACACTACAGGCATCCGGAATCGCGGTATTGCAGGCGATGTTACAGATGGTATTTTAGCGCGTTTGGACGAAATCATTTACTTTAAACCCAAAGCCGTATTTATACTTATCGGTATTAACGATTTGTTCAACCTCCATAAAAACGAAGGCATTCCTTCGGCGACATATGTGGGCAAAAATATCGTAAAAATTGCAAGAACCATAAAACGTGAATCACCCAATACGGCTGTTTATGTGCAAACGGTGTTACCCACAAAATACAACTATTTACAAGCACATATCACCGAAGTTAACCAGCTATTAAAAGCTAATAAACAGTACTACAATCTCATTGATTTACATCAGCAATTTGTAAACGATGCGGACTTTATTAAAGATGAATTAACGAACGACGGCACTCATCTAACCCCTGAAGGATACTCGGTTTGGGTTGAAACATTATCACCAATCATTCAAAACCTGAAAGCTAATGATTAAAAGTTTAAACCTTCAAAAAACGACTGTTTATTCCTTTTGTTTTATCCTAGTCTTTTCTTTTCAGAATGTGTTACAGGCACAATTCAAAAACATTAAAAACGACCAATTCTGGAACACAACAAACGGAAAACCCATTTACAGTCAAGGTGGCGGAATTTTTACATTTCCCGACCCAAAAACCGGCGAAAACAAATATTATTGGTATGGCGTGCATTATAAGGAAGCCGAATTATACCGAGAAAACCCAGCCATAACCCAAGAGCAAAATCATTTTGTCGCGGTAACTTGCTATAGCTCGACCGATTTGGTAAACTGGACTTTCGAAAATAATGTTCTGGAAAAACAAACCGTAGCCCAAGACGGCAAAACGGGTTGGTTGGGACGTATGGGTGTCGTGTATATTCCGGAGAAGAAGGAATATGCACTTTTTATTCAGCATAACAATAGCGTGCTAATTGCGACAGCCGATTCGCCTGTGGGCAACTTTAAAATACATAACCGTTTGGATATGACCGATAGGATTGGTACGCCAAACACCGGCGATCAAACCGTATTTACCGATTACGACACGGGGAAATCGTATTTGGTCTATTCCTACGGACGAGGCCGAAATAAAATTTACATTTCGGAAATTGGTGTAAAAAACGGTAAAGTCGATTTACTGGATTGCAACCAAATATTTCAAGGTAAAGGACGCGAAGGCAATTGTATGTTTAAATACAACGGCAAGTATTATGTATTTGCATCGAACCTCTATGGTTGGGATTCGTCGTACGCCTACTACCTCGTTTCCGATAACATAAAAGGGCCTTATACGCCAACGAATGAAATGTTAATAACCCCAGGTTGCATGGACGATTTTGCCCATATTACCCAAACCGGCTTTTTTGTAAACGTAAAAGGTAGCAAACAAGAAACCGTGGTGTATTGTGGCGATCGCTGGGCTAATTTTGCAGGAAATGGTTTAGGTTATAATCAATGGATGCCCTTATCGTTTGATGGTGACACACCGATTTTTAATTCCTTAAATTCATGGGAATTAGACGAAAGCACAGGCGAATGGCAAGTAGCAAAAGACAATAATTATGTAAAAAACCCAAGTTTTGAAGCGGATCGTCGTGTGATTCCTTCACCAGTAAAACCCATACAAGCACACATCACGGGTTGGGTGACGCAATTTTATCAAGGTCGTACAACAGTCGTTGGCGAAGCCGAGTCGCCACAGCTTAATTATTTCAACAGTCAGGGAGATAGACAAAAAGTGATTGGTGAAAAAAGTTTAAATATTGAAGACCAAGTGCCTTTTAAACGCAAAGTCTATCAAATTATTGAAGCCACAACTTACGTTCCGATTGAAGATGGTAGCTACACCCTAACGGCTAAGGTAAAAACCAACGATAAATTTAAAGCACTCTCCATGTATGCGGAAAGTGGCGGCAATAAAAAACAAACGCTTATAAAAAATACAAACCAACACTGGCAAACCATAAGCCTTGAAGCAGTTTCCGTTAAAAATGGTAAGGTTGAAATTGGCTTTTACGCCGACGGAGACGCGCAAGCGAGTTGTCAGGTTGACGATGTTTCCTTTATCAGAAACAACTAAAAATCGTAAAACATTTTACTCATAAAAATCTCAAAAACTCTTTCATCATGATTAGAAAAGCCTTTAAAATGAAATTATATCCAGATAAGATTGAAACATATAAACAACGCCACAACCCAATCTGGAACGAATTACAACTCGTATTAAAAGCCCACGGCGTACATAACTACAGCATTTTTTTAGATGAAGCCACCTGTTACACGTTTGGTTATGTAGAAATAGAATCGGAAACTCAATGGAACGCCATTGCCTCTACCGAAACTTGCAAACACTGGTGGGAACACATGGCCGAACTCATGGAAACTAACTCTGATTTTAGTCCTGTTTCCACAGAATTGATTGAAGTGTTTCATTTGGATTAACCCCCCCCCTTTAAACATCAAATCGTTTCGCTAAACAAAAATCACTTTTTTGTTTTTAAAATAGTATAACAACCGACTACATTATTTGATAAAAGGTAAATTAGGTTTCATTTGCTCTATCCAAACTCTAGCCATAAGTTCATGACCTGCAGGCATAGGATGAATACCATCCCAAATCCAATAGTCTGGTTTAGCACGTAAACAAGCTGCATCAAAATGCTTCTGAAACGCTATGTGGACAGCATTAAATTCATTCGCTAATTGCTTCACCAACTGTTGGACTTGTTTAGTATAGTTATGCCATAAATCAGATTGCTTAGTAACATGGCCAACATCTAAAATAAAAGGTTCGCAAAGTACTATTTTAGCATCAGGTAAAGCGTTTTTGGTACGTGTTAATAGCGCTCTATAATCAGTTTCCATTTGTTCTATCGGCAAATTTCCTTGAGGTATAGCCGCTAGAATATCGTTTACACCGATTAGAATATTCACAATATCTGGTTTTAAATCTATAGTATCGTCCTGCCAACGTGTGTTTAAATCGTTAATGGTATTTCCACTAACACCTCTATTGTAAAACATCAATTCCTGCTCGGGATAGTCGCACCATAATCTACTTGAAATTAAGTACGCAAAACCATGCCCCATAACATGGTTCCAATCTAAATGTCTAGTTCTATTACCATCGGTTATAGAATCGCCTTGAAATAGTATTGTTAACCCTGATGAATCCTTTTCTGGAAATCGATTAACAGCTTCCGTAAAACTGTGCGATAAAACGGGATGCGTCGCTAAGCCAGCTGCACTTAACATGCCAATATGTTTAACAAATTGTCGTCTTGTTTGTTTCTTCATAATTAATATACTAATGTAATTGCACCTGCACTGGTTTGTTACGGTTACAAGTTATCGTACCATCCACCAACTCCAATTCGGCTACTTGAATAGAGCTTCTTCTAGTGGCGTACGTATCCACTCCTTTATTCTCTGGCGTTCTTCCAGGATGTGTAAAGTAGAAGATAAAAGCACGGTCGTTATTTACAACTATTCCTGGATGCCCACCAATAACTTGATCGTCTTCGCCAGTTCCTGGTGCTTTCAAAATATTCTGTTCCTGACGGTTCCAATGCACTAAATCATCCGATTTATAAACACCTAAACCCGACCAATTATCTACAATCATCCAATAACTATCTTGCCACTCAAAAACATCTGGCCCTTCCCCCCCTTTATCGCCTACAACTTTTTTACCACTATCTACCCAATTGTACAAATCTTTACTATCGGCATAATACATCGATTTTCCATCCTTTTCATTATTGTAATACATACGCCAGTCTCCATTAGGTAAACGAAAAACACAAGCATCGATACACTTATCTGTAGCTAAAGTCAATTTTGACCGAAACTCCCAATCCATTAAATTTTGGCTCGTAAAATGTGCTATATAACGCGGATGTTTCCAATCGGAAAACGTTCCCGGAACGATAGTTAAATACATATGATATACCCCTTCATAAGCTATAACTTCTGGTGCCCAATGCGAATAATCATCCTCACCATAAGGGATATTACAAACCCCTTTGTAGGTCCAGGTATTTCCATTATCCGAAGATTCCGCAACACCTATTTTAGTACCGTGTACCCATGCTACACCAGACGCATTTTTCAAGTTTGCCCGTCTGTTGGTGTAAAACATAAACCACTTCTGTTCGGCATCGTTCCAAATTACTGTTGGATCTGCTGCACCATCAAATATTGGATCCCGAAATAAAGGTTTAGATGCTGTTTGCGCATTCAAATGCATATAAAACATCGTAAAACACAATAGGAAAAAGATATTCTTCATGGATTAGTTCTTATTATTTATAAAAATGAAAAATACAGAATAAGCTTTGCAAATAAAAACTATTAAAAAGAAAAAACCTTCATAAAGTCGTTAGACAATTATGAAGGCTCTCACTTTTAAAATTTCTAAATATTAATTATTCAGCACTACTTTTTTGGTTATCGTTTTACCCTTAACTTGAAGTGTTAATAAATAAAACCCTTTTGGATAGCGCGATAAGTCTAAAACCTTATTAATTTCATTACCATCTGAAGCAGGAATATAATCGTCTATTAATAATTTACCTAACATATCGTAAACTCTTACTGGTGTTCCCGATTCTAAGCCGGCAATTTTTAAATTTAATATGCCAGAGGTTGGATTAGGATACATATTAAATTCGAAGTTTGGTGTAACTATACCCTCTTCTATATCTCCTTCGTCGCCTTCATCTCCACCTCCTTTAAATGCTTCAACTGTAACTGTCACTTCGGCAATATCGTAACAGCCACTGGCATTATAAACTATTACAGAATATACTGTAGTATCCTCTGGTGTTACAACTATACTAGACGTATCATCTCCTGTATTCCACTCGTAGCTTGAGCCTCCTGAAGCGGTTAAGGTCACACTCTCGCCTTGGGTGATGGTTTGGTCGGCTCCGGCATTTGCGTTTGGTAATGCATTCACAGTTACTGTAACCTCTGCCGTGTCGCTCTCGCCCTCTTCTGATACCACAACGCTATAGGTTGTCGTCTCCGATGGGCTTACCGTGATGCTCCTGGTCGTCTCGCCTGTACTCCACTCGTAGCTAGATCCCCCAGAGGCTGTTAAGGTCACGCTCTCGCCAACACAGATCGTTTGGTCTTCACCAGCATCTGCTTCTACTTCTATCTTCGTTGCTTCTACAGTGACACGTACTTGGTCCGTATCCGAACAGCCCGCACTGTTGAAGACTTCTACTGTATAGTTCCTTGTCGCATTTGGACTCACTGTGATGCTTCTGGTCGTTTCCCCTGTATTCCACTCGTAGCTCGAGCCGCCCGAAGCGGTTAAGGTCACGCTCTCACCTTGGGTGATGGTTTGGTCCGCACCAGCATTTGCGTTTGGTAATGCATTGACAGTTACTGTAACTTCTGCCGTGTCGCTCTCGCCCTCTTCTGATACCACAACGCTGTAGGTTGTCGTCTCCGATGGGCTTACCGTGATGCTTCTGGTCATCTCGCCTGTGCTCCATTCGTAGCTAGATCCCCCAGAGGCTGTTAAGGTCACGCTCTCGCCCGCACAGATCGTTTGGTCTTCACCTGCATCTGCTTCTACTTCTATCTTTGTTGCTTCTACAGTGACACGTACTTGGTCCGTATCCGAACAGCCCGCACTGTTGAAGACTTCTACCGTATAGTTTCTTGTCGCATTTGGACTCACTGTGATGCTTCTGGTCGTTTCCCCTGTATTCCACTCGTAGCTCGAGCCGCCCGAAGCGGTTAAGGTCACGCTCTCACCTTGGGTGATGGTTTGGTCCGCACCAGCATTTGCGTTTGGTAATGCATTGACAGTTACTGTAACTTCTGCCGTGTCCCTCTCGCCCTCTTCTGATACCACAACGCTGTAGGTTGTCGTCTCTGATGGACTCACTGTGATGCTTCTGGTCGTCTCGCCTGTGCTCCACTCGTAGCTAGATCCCCCAGAGGCTGTTAAGGTCACGCTCTCGCCAACACAGATCGTTTGGTCTTCACCAGCATCTGCTTCTACTTCTATCTTCGTTGCTTCTACAGTGACACGTACTTGGTCCGTATCCGAACAGCCCGCACTGTTGAAGACTTCTACTGTATAGTTCCTTGTCGCATTTGGACTCACTGTGATGCTTCTGGTCGTTTCACCTGTATTCCACTCGTAGCTTGATCCACCTGAAGCAGTTAAGGTTACGCTCTCACCTTGGGTGATGGTTTGGTCGGCACCGGCATTTGCGTTTGGTAATGCATTGACAGTTACTGTAACTTCTGCCGTGTCCCTCTCGCCCTCTTCTGATACCACAACGCTGTAGGTTGTCGTCTCTGATGGACTCACTGTGATGCTTCTGGTCGTCTCGCCTGTGCTCCACTCGTAGCTAGATCCCCCAGAGGCTGTTAAGGTCACGCTCTCGCCAACACAGATCGTTTGGTCTTCACCAGCATCTGCTTCTACTTCTATCTTCGTTGCTTCTACAGTGACACGTACTTGGTCCGTATCCGAACAGCCCGCACTGTTGAAGACTTCTACTGTATAGTTCCTTGTCGCATTTGGACTCACTGTGATGCTTCTGGTCGTTTCCCCTGTATTCCACTCGTAGCTTGATCCACCTGAAGCAGTTAAGGTTACGCTCTCACCTTGGGTGATGGTTTGGTCGGCACCGGCATTTGCGTTTGGTAATGCATTGACAGTTACAGTAACTTCTGCCGTGTCGCTCTCGCCCTCTTCTGATACCACAACGCTGTAGGTTGTCGTCTCCGATGGGCTTACCGTGATGCTCCTGGTCGTCTCGCCTGTGCTCCACTCGTAGCTCGAGCCGCCTGAAGCGGTTAAGGTCACGCTCTCGCCAGAACAGATTGTTTGGTCTTCACCGGCATCTGCTTCTACTTCTATCTTTGTTGCTTCTACAGTGACGCGTACTTGGTCTTGAGATTCGCAGCCATTTTGAGAAACGGTTACTGTATACACTGTAGTTTTATCTGGTGAGACGGTAATTTCACGCGTAGTTTCTCCTGTACTCCATCTAATAGATCCCGTTCCGGATACTGACAACGTTGTGCTTTCTCCTAATTCTATGGTAACATCACTGCCGGCGTTTATCGTTTGCCTGGGCGTTACGGTTACTTTAACTTCATCGGAACTTGAACATGTGCCATTTGAAGCTGTAACCGTATAAGTGGTAGTTTTATCTGGTTTTACCGTAATTGTTTTCGTTGTTTCTCCTGTACTCCATTTAAAATCTCCAGAACCAGAAGCTGTAAGTTCGACTGAACTGTCTTCACAAATCTCTACATCATCACCTGCATTAACAATAGGTGTTTCTACTACTGTTACTGTAACTTGATCTGTATTCGTTTTTCCAGAATCGCTTGTTCCTGTAACAGTATAAGTTGTTGTTTTGCTCGGTGAGACCGTAATACTTTGTGTTGTTTCTCCTGTATTCCACTCATAAGAGTCAGCACCCGAAGCTTTTAAAGTTACTTGCTCTCCTTCGCAAATTGTTTGATCTTGACCTGCATTTACTTCTAAATCTTCTTCTGGAGTTGTAGTGTTACCTCCATCTACACCGTTTAAAAATTCTTCTAAATCAGTGTAACCGTCGCCATCATGATCTCCTTTACCATCACGACTCAAATCGCCAAAAGTATTTCTTTCCCACTCATCAGCCATACCATCTTGATCTGTATCGTAATTTGAAGGACGGGTGTTGTTAGGTACTGTAGGGTAAGGTATTGTTGATCTATCGTCAAAAAAAGAACCTGAATATGTATCATTCTTCACCATTTGAAGGTCGCTTTCATCCTTACTGTCAAGATAAACAGTAAACGTTCCGTTTGCTTGCAAATATTTGTTAGCCCCAACATTGTTTATTATATTATTAAAAGCCTGATTTGCTGATTCAATATCATACGCTTTCCCCACTAATTTGAATTGAG
The DNA here is from genome assembly GCF_051200825.1 of Formosa sp. A9. Classification (GTDB taxonomy): domain Bacteria; phylum Bacteroidota; class Bacteroidia; order Flavobacteriales; family Flavobacteriaceae; genus Formosa. The sequence goes on from NZ_CP195158.1 coordinate 2,183,775, forward strand.
ATGATGTAAAATAAGATTTTGGAACTAACATGCCTTCACTTAAATGAGATCCAGCAAATACATGCCACATATCAGAATCATCTAATAAAGGTGTTTCTCTTTGGCCCGTTACAATATTTCCTGCAGTATAAATTAAAGGATTATCTGTCGCTCTTGTCTGTAGCTTTTGTAAGAAAGAAATCTTCCCTGAACCAAACCAAGCAGAGCTCCTTAACCCTCTTTTAGATGGTTTATAATAGTTGTTGATAACATTATAAGTTCCTCCTCCTGTTATTCTGATTAATCTATTTTTCCAATTGTAAACTGCATTATTGATAATATCGTAATGACCTTCTCCTTTAGGATTAGGAAACCTATGAGAAATACCACTATACAAGTTATTAATAAAAGTAAAATTACCTTTTACATCATCTACACCTAATATACTACCTGTTTTACTATCCTGAAAAAAACAATTTTGCATCGTTATATCCCCCATGCTACCAGAACTGGATGCCAAACTTGCAGATTCATCACCACCATGACTAAAAGTACAGTGATCTATAATTATATTACTACCTCCACCTAACCAAAAAGCATCTTGAGCACTACCTTTATCTCCTCTAAACCTTATATATCTTATTATTATGTTGCTTACATTAGTAAACATAAATTCGGACGTGCGAATAGTTATACCTCCTTCTGGAGCAGTTTGCCCAGCAATTGTAACATCATTATAAGCCGCTCCGCTTATTATAGTACTATATGCCCCTTGACTAGTGGCATCAATTTCTCCACTTACATCAAACACTATTGTTCTTGGTCCTTGTGTACGCAAAGCTTCTTTTAAACTTCCTGGTCCATCCCAATTTAAAGTAGTGACATGAATAACTTTTCCACCTCTTCCACCTGTTGTATATGCACCTGCACCTTTAGCATTAGGAAAAGCTAATGCCTCTTGTGCATAACCATTAAAACTAAATAGTAGAAAAAGAATAAGAAATAATTTAAAAAAGATATGTGAATTACAAATGTAATTTGTCGAAGTTTTTGGGGCTCTCATAAACATTTTAATTTGGGGGCAATCTAAAAATAATTTTCAAAATAAACGTTAAAACGTAAATTAATTCGATAAAAAGACTGATTCAGAGGGAATTAACTTACATTTAAATTTTAATCGTTTGTATTATATACGTCGCTTTTTTTTTTTTGGACGATAACTTTAAAAGTTTAACGTTTCAAAGAAAACAACTACATTTAAATTGTAAATGAAGTACTACTATTAATATAGATTAGAGTAAAGAAATAATTAATAACCAGATAATTTAATGCCAAATCAATTTAAGTTTTACTATATTAGATTTAGATATTCTAATTTTTATTATCACTAAAGCTTAAATGAAAAAAAAAATAAGAATTGCTATTGTTTATAATGACAAAAATAATTTATGGCAAAAAAAAATAATATCTGAAATAAAAAATCTGAATTGTTGCCAACTAACACATGTTATAAAAGCACCTAAAAAAAAAGAAACAGATTCTTTAATTTTCAATTTTTTTGTAAAATTAGACAAATACATTTTTACCAGACTTCAAAGAAATGCAAGATCATTAAAAGTTACCACATCTGAATTATTTAAAGACATACCTGAGCTATGTATAAATAACTTCTCGACAAATACGTTTAAGGGTTATGAGTTGGATTTGGTACTAAATCTAACAGATGATAAGCTTCCAAAACATTTTCTTAATATTTCTGTTTACGGAATTTGGTTTTTCTCGCATTGTGATTTAGATAAAATAAATAAAAGACCATACATTATATGGGAAATGCTATCTAAGCAACCAGAAATTGTTAGCACATTACGAATGTTAAAAAAAAATGAAGTTTATGTTAACACTATAGACCAAACTTCTATTTGCTTAGATAAAATAAGCTATTCAAGAAACTTAATTAATATTAAAAATCAAACCATACCATTAATAATAGATAATCTAAAACTCTTATCCTCTAATGAGCTTTTATTTCAGGAAAAAATAAGAACCAAATCTAAAATCTTTCCTTTAAAAAGTGCTACTTTACCTTATAACCCACCAAGTAATTTAAACATATTATACTATGTTATAAAACTTTATACCAAAAAACTATTTCAAACTTTAAATGATTTCTTCTATTTCTATCAGTGGACAATTATATTCAATAGCGATGAATCAGAAATTTACAATTACAAGAAATACAAACAAATAAAAACGTCTAAAGATAAATTTTGGGCAGACCCCTTTCTTATAAAACATAATAATAGGTACTATATTTTTTTTGAAGAATTAATTTATAAAAGAAAATTAGGTCATATTTCAGTAATGGAAATTGATAAACATGGAAAACACACACAACCTATAAAAATTTTAGAAAAAGACTACCATTTATCGTATCCTTTTGTCTTTCTAGACAATGGAACTTATTTTATGATTCCTGAGTCCAGTGGAAATAAAGATATTCAATTATATGAATGTATTAAATTTCCATACGAATGGAAATTTAAAAAAACCTTAATGACAGGCGTTAGTGCTGTAGATACAACCATATACAAAGATGGAGACACTTATTGGATGTTTACCAATATGAAAAAACATGAGGAAAATTCGAAAAACATACAATTACATTTATTCTCATCAACAAGTTTATTTTCAAATCAATGGACTCCTCATCCATTAAATCCAATTATAAATGATGTAAAAAATTCTAGACCAGCAGGAAAAATTTTTAAAGACAATGATTTAATTATTAGACCATCTCAAAATTGTTCTAATCATTACGGTTATGGATTAAATTTATCTCAAATTAACGAACTAAATGAATCAGCTTATGCTGAGACTGTTATTAAATCTATAACTCCTAACTGGGATCCTAATATAATTTCAACACATACGACTAATAAAGTAGATCATTTAGATGTAAGTGATATTAAAATTAAAAGGAGCAAATTTTTTTAAACTAAGTATTTCGAAAGCAAGATGCACTCTCTTAAAGTAAAAAACATTTTTAGTTTATTAAAAGGCCTATATAATAATTCTGTGATAAAAAACATGATTATTGTTGGTCTCTTAACTTTACTTATAAAGTTTATTGCTTTTTACAAAGAAACATTAATTGCTAGTAATTTTGGTTTATCAGAAATATTAGACACATTCCTTATCGCAATATTAGTACCTTCTTTTATACAGAGTGTTTTTATTAATTCACTAAAAAATATTTTTATCCCAAACTATATTTTAGAATTAAAAAAAAATGGAAATATACAAAGCTTACAAACCGTAATATTAATTATAACTTTAAGTATTTCAATATTCTCTGTTTTAATCGCTTATTTAACTACCGACCTTCTTTTAGAGTATATTTACCCAGGACATTCAAGTAGTTATTACCAGCTTATAAAATCCCAGTTATACATACTGTTACCATGTTTATTTTTGTGGGGATTTTCATCAATCATAAAAGGTTTTCTTGAAATATCAAATAAGTTTCTTATATCAACTGTTTCTGATATTTTCCCACTATTAACCATAATTTTTTTTATTTTTTACTTTAAAAATGAATTAGGCCATTTAGTTTTAACTTTAGGAACGTTAACAGGCGGAGTAATAAGCTTATTATTTTTAATTTTTTTTGCACTAAAGTATAAAAAGCTAAACCTAGGCCGCCCTACAATAAATGAAAACACAAGACTAATGATACGACAATTACCCCCTAAAGTATCTTCGAGTTTTCTTACCGCAATGAACAATTATATTGATCAATTTTTTGCAGCACAATTAATGGTCGGATCAATCGCTGCATTAAATTATGGTGCAAAAATTCCCTCTTTTGGCATCACTATAATTATAACAGCTCTTGGAAATGTTTTACTACCTCACTTTTCGACTTTAGTTAATAATGATTTAAAGGGTGCTTACAAACAATTATTTAAAACCTTAAAAATTGTTGTCGGTTTAGGCTCTGTAATCGCTCTAATAATTATATTAACATCTGATTGGATTATTGAATTTCTATTTGAAAAAAATGAATTTAACCACGAAGACACCTTAAAAGTGTCCCTAATTCAAAAGATTTTAATATTACATCTCCCGTTTTATATTTCAACTTTAGTTATAGTTAAATTTCTTACTAGTATTAATAAAAACAAATTCATGGCATGGGTTTCACTTTTAAACCTAATTGTTAACTGTATACTAAATTACGTTTTAGTTAAATATTTTGATGTTTTTGGATTAGCTATAAGCACTACCAGTGTTTTAATAATTAGCAGCTTCTTTTATTTTGGGTTTACCTACAAACAATATCTTAAAATTAATAAATGAAAATACATTTTATAATAAGTTCGCTAGTAGCTGGAGGAGCTGAAAGAGTTTTAATTCTTTTAGCTAATTATTTCTCTACCCAAGGTTTAGATGTAACCATAATAACATTTAACGAACCCGAAACCTTTAAACCTAATGAGAACGTAAAACGAATTAGACTTCATAAAAAAGGAATTAAAAACCACACTGTAAGGTATTTAACAAACTTAATTTCTTACTACCGTAAAAAAGAAAACAGGCCTGATATTATGATTCCTTTTATGACACAAACAAATTTTATTGCAATCATAGTCTCTAAAATATTTTTCATTAAAGTAATTTCATCCGAGCACAATAATCACCTTAAAAAAACAGATTTAATAGGAAGTTTAACAAAAAAGTATTTTTATAGATATACAGATGCCCTTACAGTGCTTACCAAATTTGATTTGGATTACTATAAAAAAAGAAAAGTAAACGGTTTCTTAATGCCAAATCCCTGTTCTTTCAAAATTTATAAAGAAAAACAACGTATTAGAGATAAAACCATTTTAGCTGTAGGGGACTTAAACCGTTACCATCATAAAGGATTTGATACTTTACTGAAACTAATTGCACCCATTTTAAAAGCTAACAGTAATTGGCAATTAAAATTAGTAGGTAGTGGTGATAAAGGTCTTAAATTTCTTGAATCCTTAGCTGAACAATATAATATCTCAAAACAAGTCGTATTTGAAGGGTACTCTAATAATATTTCAGAATTGATGAGGAAATCAGAAATTTACATTATGACATCAAGATTTGAAGGTTTACCAATGGTTCTTATTGAAGCAATGTCTCAAGGAATGGCATGCATTTCTTTTGATTGTACAACAGGCCCATCAGACATTATTAAACACAACATTAATGGTATTCTCGTAGAAGATCAAAACATAGTTGACATGCAAAAAGAATTAGAGCAGTTGATTAAATATCCTGAATTAAGAGAACGATTAGCAAGCATGGGAAGTCAATCCTTAGATCAATTTAACATTCATAGTATTTACGAAAGTTATTTAGATATTTTTAGTAAAATCTTAAAAAGATGAAAAAAAACATATTAAACGGTATTTTTTTTTTAGTACCATTAATAATTACAATATTTAATCTTCAAGTTTTTGTTGCGAGATTTATCTCTCCATCAATAGCTCAATTAATAGCTTACAGTAATATTGGGTTGCTTTTAACTGGAATTTTGCTAAATATCAATCATCCTGGAGAATACTCAAGAACGGCAAGACTTTGGATAATTTATTACATTATATATTTCTCTTTTGCCACATTAGCTAGTGCATTATATGGCACCGAAGCAAATATTTTATTTAGCTCAATCCCGTTCATTTATGTATTAGCGTTTTACATATATTTAAAAAACGAAGATAACAGACTAATTTTTAAAAATGTAATTTTATATTCTTTTGTAACATCATCTTTATTAGCTATATATTTATATAATATAAATTTCGATTTGGACCGCAATGGCATTTATATTTATAAACTCGATAGAGCTGAAGGGGTTTTTGGTGACGCCAACAATACAGCTTTAGTTGCTATACTCGCTTTTATTCTAGTTTATAAAAACAATTTCCCTAAAAAAAAATATTATAAATTATTAAAAATAATTTTAGCTGGTTTTATGTTTTACACCATAACGTTAACCTTCTCAACTACTGGCTTTATAGTTTTTTTAATTTCTATTATTTTATTAAACCATAATTTTTTTAAAGGGCTAAAACTAACAGCTGCGCTAAGTATTTTACCTATTGTATACTTAGTATTAATAAACATTGACAAATTAACTTCAGGAATTAATTTGGTTGGTCAACAAAGAGATAAAATTAATAATGTTGTAAACTTATTAAGCTTCAATACAGATAAAGTAAATGATTCTGGACGGTCTGATTTACTTTTAAATTTGCTAGAACACGTATATCAACATCCAATAATAGGAAATGGAATTGATTTTGCTATCTCTCTACACGGCCACAATACTATAGTAGGCGTATGGGCAGATGCAGGTATTTTCACTTTAATTTTTTTCTTATTCATGCTAAGCATATACTTTAAGAGGACACTTAATCTTTCGAGAGAATTAAGCTTTTTTATTTTATCTTTACTTTTAACAATGTGCATTTTCATGTTAAGTCTTCAAACTGTAATAAACCAACCATACCTTATAGCTCTGTTTATCTACATTGGTTATATTATAGATTATCCTATTAATACTCAAAGTTTCCCCAGTACTGAAAAGCTAAAAAATCAATAAGCCATAACAATAAATACAGATCGAAGTATTTTATTGTCAATTCAAAGATTTTTTTTGAATAATAAACAAGTAAGTAACATATTTACTTTAAAATGGTGTTAATGCACTTCAAAGATGAAACGTTTTATTATTCAAATATTTAAGGGTCTATTTTTCTTTATTGTTATAAATGTAATCGTAAACTTTTATTATGAATATTCTTCATATAAAGCTATTTACAATAAAACACATAAAAATTATCTAAAATGGGTCAATATCCATAAAAAGAAAAACAATTTTGAAATAATTATACTAGGGACTAGTAGAGCTTATAGTGCTTACAATCCAAAAATTATAGACTCTATTTTAAATACACAATCATTCAACATGGGAACTTCAGCTCAAGATATAGCTGAGTCATACTATACATTAAAAGAAATTTACGAATATCAATCTCCAAAATATATATTTTTAGATGTATTTCTACCTTCTTCTGATAACTCACATGACTTTAGTCAAGTGTTTTCAAATGCATCATTTTTTAGTTCTTTCGAAAATAAGTCAAATTTAATTATTGAAGGTTTTGGAAAAACTGGGGTGTTAAATTATTTCATTCCTGTTTTAAAATTCAATAATCATATGAAACAAGACTTATTGGGGGTATTTGCTAAAAACAAAACCCCTAGGAAAGAGGACAATTGGATTAATGGATATTTATACGATACAACTACAGTAAGTTTAAAAAATATTAAGGACTTTAAGCCAATATCAAATTTTAATAATACTCAATTTAACGAAGACCGTTTTTTAAAGTATTTTAATAAAATCAAAGACATCTGTAATAATCATAATACTAAGCTTATTTGCATTAGAGCTCCTTACCCCCCCACTCGTTTACAATTAAGCAAAAAGGATGAAGAAAACCTTTTTTTTAAAGAGTTTATGAAAAATCAAAACACGCCATATTACGATTTAAATACATTTAAATCTAATACTTATTTTTATAATGATGAAGATTTTGCCGATTACCACCATGCCAATTACAAAGCAGCAAATAAAGCGAGTAAGCAAGTAACAGATATATTAATGAATAACTTTTAAAAATGCTTATATGATAGATTCAAAAAAAAAATACTTACAATATTTAAATGATGACAAAAAAGCATTAAACATTAATAATTCTTCTTTTTATTTTAAAATAACAAATTTTTTAATCCCTGGATCAATCTGGAAATTTCAAAAATTATTAAGAAAATTGGAATATCACCATAATTGTAAAAATTTTGGAATTAATAAGATTTATTATTTTTATTTAAAATATAAATTTAGAAAGCTATCTATTAAACTAGGTTTTTCAATACCCATTAATGTGTTTGGCCCTGGGTTAGCTATTGTTCATTATGGTACAATTGTAATCAATAGAAATACTAAAGTTGGAAAAAATTGTAGAATTCATGCCTGTACTAATATAGGTGCCTCAGGCGGATCGCAAAAGGCACCTCAAATTGGAGATAATGTATATATAGGACCAGGTGCTAAAATTTATGGAGATATTATAATAGCTAATAATTGCACCATTTCTGCTAATGCCGTTGTAAACAAATCATTCTTAAATGAAAATATGATGATAGCTGGAATCCCAGCTAAAGAAATAAAAAAATTCGATATCAATAAAATAATAAGACACCTTAATTAAAATTAAAATGTCTAACAAAACCTTATTATTTTGAATTACTAAACATAAAAATATTTATTAACAGCCAAAACCTCTAAACTAACCGATATATGTTGTTTAACTCTTTAGAATTCTTCATATTTTTACCTATAGTCTTTATTCTTTATTGGAGTATTGGTTCTAAAAATATAAAAAGTCAAAACTTACTAATAGCAGTATCAAGTTACGTATTTTACGGCTGGTGGGATTGGAGATTTTTATCTTTAATAGCATTTAGCTCTATTCTTGACTACAGTATAGGATTAAAACTCGACAAAACAGAAAACAAATACAATAGAAAACTATTGTTATGGATTAGCATTTGTGTCAATTTAGGTTTTTTGGCTTTTTTTAAATACTTCAACTTTTTCATAGACAGTTTAGTTACTTCTTTTACCTTCTTTGGATACCCTTTAAAAATTAGGACTCTAAATATATTATTACCTGTGGGAATTAGTTTTTATACTTTCCAAACCTTAAGTTACACAATTGATGTATATAACAAAAAGCTAAAACCAACTAAAGATTTCATTGGTTTTTTAGCTTTTGTTAGTTTTTTTCCGCAACTAGTTGCTGGGCCTATAGAAAGAGCCACTAACCTTTTACCCCAATTTAAAACACAAAGGCAATTCAACTATCAAACGGCTGTATTTGGTTTAAGGCAAGTAATCTGGGGATTTTTCAAAAAGATTGTTATCGCAGATAATTGTGCCCAGTATGCAAATATTATTTTTAATAATTACGAAGATTATTCAGGAAGCACTTTATTGCTTGGAGCCTTCTTTTTTGCCCTCCAAATTTATGGAGACTTTTCTGGATATTCAGATATAGCAATAGGTATCTCAAGATTATTTGGTTTTGATTTAATGAAAAACTTTGCTTTCCCCTACTTCTCTAGAGATATCGCCGAATTTTGGAGAAGGTGGCATATTTCTTTATCTACCTGGTTTCGAGATTATCTATACATTCCATTAGGAGGTAGTCGCGGAGGAACTTTAATGAAAGTTCGAAATACATTTATAATATTCATTGTCAGCGGCTTTTGGCATGGAGCAAATTGGACCTTCATTATTTGGGGAGCCCTTAACGCCATTTATTTTTTACCGCTTTTATTATTAAAGCAAAATCGGTTAAATACAGATATTGTAGCAGAAGGCAAAATACTACCTAATTTAAAAGAAATATCTCAAATGAGTTTTACATTTTTTATTACTCTAATTGCTTGGGTATTTTTTAGATCTGATAATGTAAGTAATGCTTTTTCTTATTTAAATAAAATGTTTACTAGCTCACTGTTCTCCATACCAAGTATTTTACCCACAACCATTCTAGGATTAATTTTATTTTTTATAATAATAGAATGGTTAGGAAGAAATAATGAGTTTGCTATTTCTAAAATTGATTTTATAAAAAAACCTATACGTTGGGCATTCTATTTTTTATTAATAATTCTCATGTTTTGTTTTACAGGCGAAGAACAACAGTTTATTTACTTTCAATTTTAAAATGTATAAATTCTTAAAAAATATTATTTTGTTTTTGATGTTTCTCATTTTTTTAGGAGAAATAATAGTAAGGATGTTTCATCTTGTTTCTGACATTCCTAAAAGAGTTATTACAAACCATGGTATTCAAAAATATGTCCCAAATCAAGAGGGATATTGGAAAGGAGGACATCATAAATGGATGATAAATGATAAAGGCTGGCCAGGAGAATTACCATTGAAATTTGATAATTTAATTTTACTAATTGGAGACTCATTTATAGAAAATTTCATGAACCCAAACAACTGCCATCAAGCCGCCTTCCTAAAAAACTATATGCCTCAAAACAATTTTATGGAAGCTGGAAGATCTGGGGTTTCCTTAATAGAAGCTATGGAAATTTGTGAAGAACTAAATCATCTTAAACCTTTAATTAACACAATTTACCTTAATAATAACGACTTTTATGAAAGTATTGTAGAGATACAAGAATTAAATGATATCACACAGTTAGAACTTAAAAACAAAAAAATTATAAAAGGTAAATTAAAGTCTCCCGGACTAAAAATAATACTTTATAATTGGAAATTAGCATATTACCTATACAATAGATTTTCGCCTGCAACTATGCAAATGAATGAAAAAACCGAGTCAAAAAATAAGGATAACATAATAGCCGCAAATACATTTAAACACCAAAAAGAGGTATTTGAACTCATTGAATATATTTCATCAAACTATGGAATAACTAATAAGATTCTAATATTTCATCCAGATTCAGACCAAAACATTATAAATAAATGTATTGCGGAGGGGTTTAAGGTCATCGTTTTAAATACAAGAGAAGGGCAAGGTTGGACATTCGATTATGATAGTCACTGGACATGCTACGGACATGAACAAGCCGCTAAACAAATAGCAGGGCAACTACCTAAAATTATAGAGGATATTAAGAATAACTCAATAAATGATTAATAATACAAAAATAAAAATACTCTTTATTCTTCCTTCACTAGTTGCTGGTGGCGCAGAACGCGTTGTCTCTTTTATTTCTCAAAACATCGACAAAAATAAATTTACTCCTGTTCTTTTAATCGCTGGCTTCCCTAAAGATAGCACTTACAACACAAGTAATGTTAAAACAATTTTTCTACATAAATCCAGAGTACTTTATGCATTACCATTTATAGTTTATCAATTAATTAAATTGAATCCCAAAATAGTAATGAGTTCGATTGCCCATACCAATACAGCAATGGCGCTAATATCTCCTCTATTTCCAAAAACAAAATTTGTAGGAAGAGAAGCAACCATATTAAGTAAACGAAAAAATGAAACAAGTAATAAAAAATGGTCTCTAGCCCATTTTTTTAAAAATAATTACAAAAATTTAGATATCATCATTTGTCAGTCTCAAGATATGGCTGAAGATATGATTTTAAATTATGGCATACCTAAACAAAAAACTTGTATTATAAACAACCCTATTTCGGAACTTCCTAATATTAAAGAAAAAAAGACTCAACGAATTAAAACATTTATAACTGTTGGCAGACTTACCGAAGTTAAAGGGCATATTAGAATTTTAAAATTATTATCGGCATTAAAGTATCAATTCAGATACATAATTATTGGTGATGGAAGTATTAAGGATGTAATCTTGAACAAAGCAAAAGAGCTTTCTTTAACTCAATACATCGAACACATACCATACACCTCAGAAGTAAATAACTTTCTTATTGAAAGTGACTATTTCCTTCAAGGGTCTTATGTAGAAGGTTTCCCAAACGCTTTACTTGAAAGTTGCGTGGTTGGCACACCCGTAATAGCTTTTAATGTCCCTGGAGGAACTAAAGAAATTGTAGAAAACGGCATAAACGGTTATCTTGTTGAAAATGAAGAAGAATTTTTACAAAGATTAAACGAAGATAAGGTGTGGAATCCACAAATAGTACGCGATTCTGTTTATAAAAAATTCAATAAAGAAAAAATTCTAAAACAGTACGAAGATTTATTCCTGGAAATTGTAAAAAAGTAGTTTAAACCTTAATGAAAACTCAAAAACCAAATATTAGCATTTTAAGCATTACTCTGGGGAGTGGTGGTGCCGAAAAAGTAATAAGTTTATTGCTTAAAGAGCTGATTCACGATTATAACGTTACCCTTGTATTGTTTTATAACCATATTCACTTCCCTATTCCCAAACAAGTCAAGGTTCATTGTTTGTCTAAAGAATCGGCAAATCGCCCATTTTATTTAAAGTTTAAAGATTTAATTGCCTTTACTAAAACATATCAAGCATTTTTAAAAGCAGAGAACATTAGTACTTCGGTTTCTTTTTTAGCCTTTCCTAATATTGTTAATGGTATTGTTGCGAACCGTAATAAAAATATCAAAACCATAATTAGCGAGCGGGGTTTCCCTTCGGATAATACAACTAGTAAATTATCACTCTATATATCCAAAATATTTTATCCAATATACTACAATAAGTGTGATAAATTGTTTTCGAATTCGGTTTACATTAATCAAGATTTAAAAGATAACTTTAAGGTGAATATTCCTATGGAAGTTATTTATAACCCAATAGAATTGCCAGAAAACACTATTATTCCAGATTCGCTTAATAAAACTATAGATTGCTTAAAGCTAATAACGGCAGGCACGCTAAATAAAAGAAAAAATCATATTATGATTATACGTGCTTTAAATAATACCAAAAACCAATATAAATTATCCATTTTAGGAGATGGGCCGCTTAAAGACTATTTAACAGAAGAAATAAAAACACTACAGCTAGAGAAACAAGTAATACTCGAAGGCAAAGTAAAACAAGTTAACCAATATTTATTAAACAACCATTGCTTTGTATTATCGTCTTTTACCGAAGGATTTCCCAATGCTTTATTAGAAGCCATGGCTATGGGACTGCCTTGTATTTCAACAAATTGTTTATCTGGCCCCTTAGAACTTTTAAACGACAATCACCCAATCTCTATAAGCAACGGATCATTTTACAAAGGTAAATATGGGCTTTTAATTAACAACAACGACCACGATGGTCTGTATAAAGCGCTAGAGTTTTTAAAAAACAACCCTATAGAACGAGCATCCTACAGTAAACTAAGTCTGCAAAGAGCCGAGGCTTACAACTTAAAAAATATTTACTCTAAATTCTATCAGTTTATAAACAATTAAGCCTATGTGTGGAATTAACGGAATTATACATAAAAACAGCCTTAACGAGAAAGCTATGCACAGTATGCTTTCTAAAATGAACAACCTGATCCTCCATAGAGGCCCAGACGAAGATGGCTTTTTTTGCGAACAACATAACACTTACACTCTAGGAATGGCTATGAGACGATTATCTATTATAGATTTAACGTCTGGAAAACAACCCATTTACACAAACGACAAACAAATTGTTATTGTTTTTAACGGAGAAATATATAACTATAAAACGCTAAAATCTAAACTATTAGCAGAAGGCATTACATTTAGCACAACCAGTGATACCGAAGTTATTTTAAAACTCTACGAAAAATACGGTGTAGAGTCTTTTAAGTGGCTAGACGGTATGTTTGCCTTTAGTATTTTTGACAAAACCTGCAACAAATTATTTATTGCCCGTGATTTTTTTGGAGAAAAACCCTTATACTATACCAAAACAGACACGCAATTTCTTTGGGCATCCGAATTAAAATCTATTATAAACACTCTAGATTTTACGCCAGAGATTTCAAAAAAAGGTCTTAACTTATATTTTAGGCTCACATATATTCCGGCTCCTTATACCATATACGACACCATTCATAAACTGGAAGCCAATCATTATATAGAATACAATCTGGATAGCCAAGAGTACAGCCTTCATAAAATTAACGCCGAACCTTTACCCCATAAACAAAACATATCGTTTAACGACGCAAAAAAACAAACCAAAGATTTAGTGTATGAAAGTGTTGATAGTCGATCGATATCCGATGTACCACTCGGAACATTTTTATCGGGAGGTGTAGATTCCTCTATCATTTCCTTATGCTTATCGCAAGCCACAGACCGAAAAATAGACACTTTTTCTATAGGCTTTAAAAAAGCAAGTTATGACGAAACAGATAAATCTCGAATTGTTGCTAAATTATTAAATAGTAATCACCACGAATTTATTATTGATGAAAACGATTTAAAAGATAACATCCACGATATTCTGGTAAATTTCGACGAGCCTTTTTCAGACACAGCATCGCTTCCTACACATCTGCTTTCTAAAAAAACAAGAGAACACGTTACAGTAGCCCTAACCGGAGATGGTGGCGACGAAGTATTTGGTGGTTACAACAAATATTATATTGGTAAAATGAATAAACAGTATACCAACATAATTCCAAAACCACTACACCAATCGGTATTAAAATACAGTAAAAACCTTCTTGCTACAAAAGACGATGCTAGGGGTAAAAAGTTTAAAATTAAACGTTTGCTTCATGCCATTAACTATAATGGCGATTTCTATTGGGATATCATTTCTTTAGCCAATACCAATACTGAAATTTCGGAAATCTTGAAACCTGACTATCTAGTAAATAATCTTTTTTCTGAATACAAAGACATTTTAAACATACAGAAAGCCGAATCGTTAACCGATTTTAGAAGAATTGATAAAATATTGAGTCTTGAAGGCGGAATGCTTCCTAAAGTGGATAGAACCAGTATGATGAATTCTCTCGAATGTAGAGCTCCATTTTTAAATAAAACCATATGGGATTTTACCAATAGTTTACCTGAACATTATTTAATGAAAGGGTGGAATAAAAAACACATTTTAAAAGCAGCTTTCGAAGATCAATTTCCTAAAGATTTTCTCGAAAAAAGTAAAAGCGGATTTGGCTCTCCAACAGGCGATTGGCTTAGACAAAGTTTACGAAAAGAATTAGAAAGCTATATAGAACCCACATTTTTAAAACAACAAGGACTCTTTAATCTAGACACGATTATCAATTTAGTTAAAGATCATCTTAGTAGTAAAAAAGACAGCACATTTAGGGTGTGGTCTTTCTATTGCTTTCAAAAATGGTATACCCACAAATACCTTAATCAATAATTTTTTTGAATGAAACCAAAACACATACTCATTGTTGCATCATACTCTCCTTCCTTAATTCATTTTAGAGGAGATTTCATAAAAAGTTTAATCGAAAACAATTATAAAGTTTACACAGCAGCTCCAGATTATCCCGAAAAAACATTAGAAGAGTTAAAATCAATTGGCGCGCACCCGATAGAGTTTAAATTGGAAAGAACTGGCTTAAACCCTGTTAAAGATTTAAAATCTATTTCCGAGCTTAAATTCATAATAAAAAAGTATCAAATTGATCTGGTATTCCCCTACACTGTTAAACCTGTCATATACAGTTCGATAGCCGCAAAACAATCTAATGTTTCTGTAATTTCTTTAATTACAGGTCTTGGGTTTGCTTTTACAGGATTAACTTATAAAGCTAGAACCTTACAACGTTTAAACGAATTTTTATATAAAATCTCTATACGTAAAAACAAAGTTATTGTATTTCAAAACAAAGACGACTATGCGCTTTTTTTAGACAGAAATATTATAACTCCTAAAAACAAAGTTGCTTTTGTTAGCGGATCTGGTGTTAATTTTAACAAATATAAATTTAGAGAAAACACTAAAACCACTCCTGATATTAGATTTTTATTTGTAGCTCGTTTAATACAAGAAAAAGGCATTAATATGTTTATAGAAGCTGCAAAAACACTAAAACAAAAGTTTCCAGAGGCACAATTCCACGTTATTGGGGGACCAGACCAATCCCCTACCGCCATAAAACTTAAAGCCTTAAAGCAACTACATAAAGAAGGAATTATTGTTTACCATGGTAGACAAAAGAATGTTCCCGAACACTTGTATAATAGTGACGTTTTTGTACTACCAACCTATTATCGGGAAGGCATACCTAGATCTATTCTAGAAGCGCTTTCTGTTGGCCTACCAATTATTACTACAGATACACCTGGATGTAGAGAAACCATAAAAAAAGACGAAAATGGCATTTTAATTCCGCCTCAAGATTTAAATGCATTAACCCAAGCTATGGCATTCTTTTTAAATCAACCAGAAAAAATTAAATCCATGGGGCTTGCCAGCAGAGCATACGCCGAAGAACGCTTTAATGTAAATATTATTAATAAAGACCTTATAAAATTAATTAATGATGTATGTTTTAAAGAGATAAAAAATTGAAATGACATGCACTATCAAGAATATTTTTATGTCTGTAACACTTTGCTTAACCCTTGTTAGCATTTTAAGTTATTTCTTCAATTTAGGTCTGCTATCTATGTTAATCAGTATAACTTATCCTTTAATTTGGCTGATTAGTTTAGTTGCTGCTTGTATTGGATTAACACTCAAAAAATTTCACTTCGCTATTGGTTTCATCATCCTATTTTGGTGTTATGGGCCGTTTTACAAATTCCCTGAAACAAATCTTCAATCCAACACCAATAATAAGAGTTTTAAAATTTTATCTTTCAATACAAGAAGTTTCAATTCAGAAGGGCAAATTAAAGACATGAATGTCCCTAAAGAAATAATTTCATTCGTAAACACCATTCAACCCGATATATTAGTTTTACAAGAAGCAAATTATAAAGCATGTAAACAACTTGATGGTTATGAGTATAAATTTTTTGGGTATAGAAAAGATTACAATAAATCGACCTCTTTTATATTTTCTAAACACCCAATTATCAATACAGGGTATGTAGATATGCCTAGCACTAAAAATAATAGCACTTATGCCGATATTAAATTGGATAATGACACTATTAGAGTATATAATATACACTTGGAATCTTATAATTTGGTTTTAAATCAACTCAAAAACAACTTAAATACTATCCCTAAAACCATACATTTATGGCATAATACTTACCAAAAACAAATTGCTCAAGCTAATCTTGTTTCCAACCACGTTAAAACCTGTTCGTATAACCCTATAATTTGTGGAGACTTTAATGCAACGCCGTTTTCCTTACCTTACCGCATATTAAAAACCGATTTAAAAGACTCCTTTTTTGAAAAAGGAACTAATTTAGGGGCTACCTATTATTTATTTAAGTGGTATCCGTTACAATTAGATCATATATTAACCGATGAAAATTTTGAAATTACGGAGCACAGAAACTTCAAATTAGACCTTTCTGACCACGAACCTGTATTGAGCACTTTCAAAACTAAAACCTAATTTTTTAAAAAAGTGTGTTTTTTATTAAATCAAGACATGTATTTCGATTAACTATCCGATAATTAAGTTAAAAAGCCTTATTATACATAAAAAACATCTTAATATATTTATATTTTTACAAAAGAATATTTATTGAATTTTTCAAAAAACGAATAAGTAAATCACTGAACAACAAACGCATGGACAACATTGTAATAATTGGAGCTTCTGGTCACGCCAAAGTTGTTATAGATATAATAGAACAACAAAAAAAATACCGTATTGTTGGCCTTATAGATTCGTTTAAAGATAAAGACACCACACTATATGAATACGCTGTATTAGGAACAGAACACGATATTCCTACTTTACAAAAAGAATATAAAATTTCGGGAGGCATTATTGCTATTGGAGATAATTGCACGAGATTAAAAATGCAAAGTAAAATAACCGCAATAGCCCCTACCTTTAATTTTTACTCCGCCATACACCCGAACGCAGTAATAGGTAAAAATGTTACTATAAATAATGGCACTGTAGTTATGGCTGGCGTAATTATTAATAGCGATGCCTTTATTGGTTCACACTGCATTATTAACACGAAAAGCTCGGTGGGGCACGACGTAATAGTCAATGATTTTTCGAGTATTGCACCAGGTGTTTCTATAGGTGGAGAAACAATTATTGGTACATGTACAGCGATTTCTATAGGATGTAGTATTTTAGAGCGTATAACTATAGGAGATAATTGTGTGATTGGCGCTGGGTCGGTTGTTAATAAAAATATAGACAACAATATATTGGCATTTGGTATACCTGCACGTAAAATTAAAAGCAGAGACCATAAAGAAAAGTATTTAAAAGGCTCCAATAATTAATCTCAAGTCAAATTCACCAACCTACCCTTTTAATAAATCTTTTTAACTAACATCCGTTCTAAACTATTTTTTATTATAATTTAGCAGCTGTTAAACCCCAAAGTTACAATAGTTTTAACCCGAACAGTAATGACACTCTACAAATCCTTTTTTAAACGTTTTTTCGATATTATTTTAGCCATTTTAGGATTTATATGTTTATTCCCTATATTTCTAATTGTTACGCTATTATTATATTGGAAAAACAACGGTAAACCCTTCTTTTTTCAAGAGCGTCCTGGCAAAGACGAAGTTGTTTTTAAAATTATTAAATTTAAGTCGATGACGGATGAAACAGACGAAAACGGGAAGCTTTTACCTGAAACACAACGCTTAACCGATATTGGCAAGTTTGTAAGAAAATATTCTCTAGACGAAATCCCTCAATTACTCAACGTAATAAAAGGAGATATGAGCTTAATTGGCCCCAGACCTTTATTAGTGAGATATTTGCCCCTTTATAATGAAGAACAAAAGCATCGTCACGACATAAGACCTGGTATTACTGGTTGGGCTCAAGTAAACGGAAGAAATGCCATAGATTGGGAACAAAAGTTTAAATACGATGTGTGGTATGTTAACAACATATCTTTACTATTAGATATTAAAATTATCTTTCTTACCATATACAAAGTGTTTAAGAAAGACGGCATTTACAAGGTCGACAACGTAATAATAGAAGACTTTAAAGGCACGCCTTCTCCCTCTAAATAACTTAAGTTTACATCTCTACACGCTTAAACAAGAGTAGTCTCTTATTTTCATTTTTTTGATACTTTTTATTGAATTCCTAAAAAAACAACATCAAAAAAAGTTATAAAATCAATACAAAATCTGCAACCTAATAAATAGTTCTTGTAACACCTAACCCTCTAGCATACTACCAAATACAGATTAAAGCATTTATAATACAATTCAAAGATTTTTTTTGATGTTTTATAAAGATTTTAAGAAGTTTAGTAAAAAATTAGACCCAATTCTTTACCATTAGAATGTATGCTATTTAATTCTTTAGAATTTTTTATATTCTTACCTACAATATACATATTGTATTGGTTGGTCTTTAAGCAAAGCCTAAAGGCTCAAAACAGTCTTGTATTAATAGCTAGTTATTTCTTTTATGGCATGTGGGATTGGAGATTTCTTTCTCTAATATTTTTAAGTAGTGTAGTCGATTACATTGTAGGCTTACAGATTTACCACTCGCATACAAAAACAACTGAAAAATACTGGTTAGGTATTAGCATCATTTTCAATTTAGGACTTTTAGGATTCTTTAAATATTGTAACTTTTTTATAGATTCTTGGATTGATTTATTATCGATTATAGGCTATACACCAAAAAGCATTTGGGCACTACAAGTTATATTACCTGTTGGCATTTCGTTTTACACTTTTCAAACCATGTCCTATACTTTCGATGTCTATTATAAAAGAATACAGCCTACTTCTAACTTTTTATCGTTTGCTACTTTTGTAAGTTTTTTTCCGCAGCTTGTAGCAGGCCCTATAGAAAGAGCATCTGAATTATTACCACAAATTAACAATAAACGCTCATTTAATTATAATCAACAGGTTGATGGTTTAAAATTAATTTTGTGGGGATTGTTTAAAAAGGTGGCTATTGCCGATGCTTTAGCTCCAATCGTAGACGATATTTTTTTAAATTACACCTCCTATCCTGCTTCAACATTGTTACTTGGAGCTGTCTTGTTTAGCTTTCAAATTTATGGAGACTTCAGTGGATATTCCGACATAGCCATAGGAACTTCTAAACTCTTTGGTATAGAACTCATGTCTAACTTTAAATTTCCGTATTTCTCTAGAAATATAGGTGAATTTTGGAGGCGCTGGCATATATCCTTATCAAGTTGGTTTCAAACATATCTTTACATTCCATTAGGCGGTTCTCGTGTAACAACTCGTAAAGTTATTCGAAACATTTTTATCATCTTTTTAGTTAGCGGATTTTGGCATGGAGCCAACTGGACCTTTTTATTTTGGGGTGGTTTTCACGCGCTCGCTTTTGTTCCTTTAATACTACTAAAACGAAATACAGCCTACAAAACCACAAGTTTTGGTACTGGTTCATCCAAAACCATTTTTAAAGAAACTATGTCTGTTATAGTTACATTTGGAATTGTAACATTTTCATGGATATTTTTCAGATCGAATTCCATTACAGATGCCTTTCTATTTATTAATCAAATGATACAGCAATTTCATTTTGAACCTTACAGCCATATCAAAGGATACAGAATGATAGATTATTTTATACTACTTATTGTTTTTATAAGTTACGAATTTATAATTCGAAAAAACGAAAGAAACCCCATTCCATTTCAATCAAAATACGTACGCTTTTTCACCTATTCAATATTAATATTTACAATGTTATTGTTTTACGACAACAACACAGATCGATCTTTTATTTATTTTCAATTTTAAGTTAAAAATATATGGTTATACTCGGATTAAACTATTACTTCCACGATTCTACAGCTTGCATCGTTAAAGATGGCCAATTAATTGCTGCCATAGAGGAAGAACGCCTTAACAGAGACAAACACACGCGAAGTTTCCCTATGCTTGCTATAGACAGATGCCTAAAAATTGCAGGACTTAGCTATAACGATATCGACCATATAGCTGTTTCAATTAAACCTACGCATAATCTGGGTAAAAAAATTGTACATAGCGTTACTCATTTAAAAACGATTAAACCCTTTATAAATCACGAATTAGTGCACGGTTATAACAAACAAAAAAGTTTCTGGAACTGGTTTGGATACCACTGGGACAGCAAAAAAGCAGGCCCTAAAGTACATTTTATACAGCACCACTTTAGTCATGCTCCAGGAAGTTTTTATGTTTCTCCGTATAAAGAAGCTGCCTTACTAGGTATTGATGGCTCTGGAGAATGGGCAACCACCTGGTTAGGCTACGGAAAAGACAACGAAGTATCTTGCCTAGGCCAAAGCTATTTCCCGCATTCTTTAGGCTCTTTTTACGAAGCAGTAACACAATTTTGCGGATTTAGAACCAGTTACGACGAAGGTAAAACCATGGGATTGGCACCTATGGGCGACCCTACAGTTTTTCTTGATGAAGTAGAAAAAATAGTTAGTGTTGATGCTAATGGGCAACTACATTTTGATTTAAGCTATTTTAACTATCAAAATATGAGTTGGAAACGCTGTTCGGAAAAATTCTTTAAAATCTTTGGACAACCAAGACAAAAAGACGAGCCTTTCCAAAAACACCATATGGATGTTGCAGCTGCATTCCAGCGCGTACTCGAAAACAAAGTATTAGAAATCTGCGATATTTTACACCAAAAAACAAAAGCAGATTACTTGGTAATTTCGGGAGGTGTGTCTTTAAATAGTGTGATGAACGGGCGTATTGTAAGAGAAAGTCCGTTTAAAGATGTATACGTTATGCCTGCCGCAGGAGATAATGGTACCGCAATTGGAGCTGCATATTATTTGTATAACGGACTATTAAAACAACCCAGAAATTTTGTGCATTTAAACCCTTATGTTGGTACAACCTATAGTAACGAGGCCATCGAAAAAGTGCTGAAAGGCGCCAAATTACGCTACGAAACACACGAAGACATTTGCGATGTGGCCGCTAAATTATTAGAATCTGGAAAAATTATAGGCTGGTTTCAAGGCGCGATGGAAATTGGCCCGCGAGCTCTGGGTAGTCGAAGCATTTTGGCCAACCCCGCTTATCCCGACATGAAAGATAAAATAAATTCTGAAGTAAAATTTAGAGAAGCTTACAGACCATTTGCGCCTTCCGCTATTGTTGAAGCTAAAAATGATTTTTTCGATTTAGAAGTTGAAGCCCCTTTTATGCTTAAAGTTTGTAATGTTTTAAAAGAAAAACAATCTGTAATTCCGGCTGTAACACACGTAGATGGTAGCGCAAGACTTCAAACAGTCACCAAAGAACTACATCCGCGGTATTACGAATTAATAAAAAAACTAGGCGAACGTACTGGTGTTCCTGTTGTTTTAAACACAAGTTTTAACATACAGGGCGAACCCGTTGTCGAGTCGCCGCAAGATGCCATTAGGTGTTTTTTCTCGACCGGTTTGGATTATTTAATTATAGGTAATTTTTTAATTTCTAAAAAACTAGAATAAGTATGAAATCGCCTTTTTCTAAAGCATTCGAAGAACATACCATTAACACTTGGTCCGACAGGTCTAAAATAAATCAGGTAGAAAGTTATTTATTATCTAATTATTTTAAGGACAAAAACACGTCTATTTTAGATGCAGGCACAGGTAACGGCGTATTTTCATTCTATTTAGAAAAAGAACTAGGTTTCCAAAACATATCGGCTTTCGATATTATTCCAAAAATGATAGAAAGAGCTAAAAAAAATGCAACTGAAAAAACCTCGAATGTCAACTTTTTTGTTGCCGATGCTGCTCAATTACATGATGTAAAATCTAATCAGTTTGGATATTTATGCTACTTACAACAAGTATTAAGTATGGTTCCTGAACACAGCTTAAATGCTGCTCTAAAAGAAGCTCACAGAATTGGTAACGAACACAGTACTTATTTGTTTAGTTTTTTAGATTGGCATTCTAGGTGGTACAACCCCATTTTGAGTTTAAATATAAATACAGTTCGTTTATTAAAAGGAAAACCTGTGCAAAAACGCTATTTACCAGAACTAAAATTTAATGGCAAATTAAATAAACAATTTTACAAAAGCGATCAGCATGCAATGCTTTGGGCAAAAAAAAGAGACATTCTAAAAACCCTAAACAACACGGGGTTTGAAGTAAAAACGGTTTACAAAGAAAAAATGATAACAAACAAAAAAGGGAGTGCGCTATTTTTTGTTTGTACTAAAAAACAAGAAATCTATTAATGAAAAAATTAGTTCTAACATGTTTTGTCTATGGCATTCTAATACTATTAGTTTTAGAATTAGGCGTTAGAGCTTTTCATTTAACAAAAGATTACCCTGTACGTTATATTGATAAATTTGGTGTAGAAAAATGGCAGCCCAATCAGACGGGATATTCGGTTACAGGTAATAGAAAGCAAAACTTTTCTGAATACCGAATTAACAATTCAGGTTTCAATTCTTACCGAGAGTTTACACCTTCTTCCGATAAAACAGAAATAGCACTTGTAGGCGATTCGTTTATAGAAGGTTTTCATCAAGATTACTACAATTCTATCGGTAAAAAAATAGAAAACAACATAGGCGATATAGAGGTCTACGAATACGGTTATGCCGGTTACGACTTAGCAGATCAACTTCACCTGATGCACCAATATCAAAACACTTTCAAACTGATAGATTATGTTTTTATTGGTCTAGAATTCGATACAGATTTACTACGTCCAGAATACAGTATTTCTAATGAAAGAATGAAGCTTGAAACGCCTGTATATAAAATATTAAGACAATGCAAATTATTAGTTTACCTACAAAGTATCGGCATTCTTGATGCTCCTAAAAATTTGATTTCTAAATTATCAAAAGCCAATAAAATTAAAGCCCAAACCACAGAGCAGGAACTTTACCCCCTCTATCTAAACAATTTCAAGCATTTAGTTAACACTTACCATTTCGACAAAAACAAATACATTTTTTTAATAGACGCAAAAAAAACACCAGCCTCATTTTTAAACTATCTAAACAACAACCAATATCGCTATTTAGATTTTTCGGAAACATTAAATCGCTCTAAAAATAGCACCACACTTATTTACGACATGCATTGGAACAATTACGGGAGGACTTTAATTGCGGAAACCATTGGCAGCTACGTATTACAAAGCGGCACATCCAAATCTCAATTAACCAATTTTTGAATTAAAATTTAAGTTTATGGAACTCGTTATAAAACAAATAATAAATGAAAACGATTTTAAAGACTACATAAAAGCTGTAGACTCCTTTAATATTGTTAACCCTTTTTATAAGAATTTAGGAGCCAACCTAAACGATCTATTAGGTGATCAATTACATTATTTCATTTTAAAAAGCGAGCATAACACTATTTTAATACTCATGCCCTTTTTATTAAGAAAAATAAATAGCGATATAACCCAAGATACTTATTTTGATATTACTTCGCCTTACGGATATAGCGGTCCTTTATTCAATCAAAATTTAACCAAAGAACAATTAGTAAAGTTTTGGAGCCTTGTAGACGATTGGTATCGTGACAATAATGTTGTTTCAGAATTTATAAGATTTAGCCTTAACGACAATCACAACTATTATTCTGGTACTTTAGTGCCAACGCTAACAAATGTAAAAGGAAGAATAATGCCCCATACCGATCTTTGGAATAACTTTAAGCAAAAGGTGAGAAATAACTACAGAAAAAGTATTTCCTACAACCTTAAAATACAAGTCCTACGACATAACATTACTAAAGAGAATGTACAGTTATTTCATAATATCTATACCCAAACCATGACTAGAATTAATGCCAGTAAAGAGTATTTCTTTTCTTTCAATTATTTCAATAACATTGTAGAATTAAACCAAGGTAATTGTTTAATAGTTTTTATTTACAAAGAACATATTGCAATTTCTACAGAACTGATACTTATTTCTGGAGATACACTTTTTTCTTACCTAGGAGGTACACTTTCCGATTATTTCAATACTAGACCCAACGACTTTTTAAAAATAGAAGTTATGAAATGGGCTAGAGATAACAATATAAACTGCTATGTTTTAGGTGGCGGCAGAGAAGATAACGACAGCCTATACCAATACAAAAAATCGTTTTTCCCTAACGACCAAGATGTTGTATATTATACAGGCAGAAAAATTATAAACGCCACGGTTTATAAAAAACTAACACAAGAACTTCAAAACCAAGTTGATGCACCCGATAATCAAAGCAATTATTTCCCTAGCTATAGACCACAATACACAAAAGTAAAAACTAAATAAACCTTAGATTTTCACATTCTTATTACTAAAATATTTCGTCAATAACCTTAAGCTAAAAATTGATATTAAAATACAGATTCACAGTTTATTTTAACAATTTTTGTTAACGTAAATATCTGCGATTCGTCGTTTTTATTTGATTTAGTATTAACAAATTACGGATATTTATATGTAACTAATTAATTACAGCTAATTTGTTATAATATTTTTATGTTCCAAATCCGTAAAAAAACATAAAAATTGTGGTAATTCATTACTTAACAATTTTGCCTATGAAATCAAAAATATGGTTATCTTCTCCTCACATGAGTGGTCATGAAATAGGATTTATTAATGAAGCTTTCGACACCAATTGGATTGCGCCTTTAGGCCCAAATGTTACCGGTTTTGAGTCGGACTTAACATCTTATCTTCAAGAAGACAAAGAAATAGCCGCTGTAAGCTCTGGCACTTCAGCCTTGCATCTTGCGCTTATTCTTTTAAATGTAACTTATGGAGATGAAGTAATTTGCCAATCTAAAACCTTTTCGGCTTCTGCAAACCCAATAGTTTATCAAGGTGCCACTCCTATATTTATTGACAGCGAAGCAGATACTTGGAATATTTGCCCTATTCAATTAGAGATTGCCATAAAAGATAGACTTTCTAAAGGTAAAAAACCAAAAGCCATAATTGCTGTACATTTATATGGTATGCCTTATAAAGTAAACGAAATACACGATATTTCTAAAAAATACGATATTCCGATTGTTGAAGACAGCGCAGAAGCCTTAGGCAGCACTTTCAACAATCAAAAATGTGGCACATTTGGAGATTTCGCTATTTTATCCTTTAATGGCAATAAAATAATAACCACTTCTGGTGGTGGTGCTTTAGTTTGTAATACTCTAAAACAAAAAGAAAAAGCTGTGTTTTTGGCCACACAAGCAAAAGACCAAAACGTAGCTTACGTACACTCGCATATAGGATATAATTACAGAATGTCTAATATAGTTGCAGGAATTGGTCGCGGACAAATGATGACTTTAGACAATCATGTTCAAAAAAGAAGAAGTAATTACAATTTTTATAAATCGCAACTGGAATCTATTTCTGATATTACGTTTTTAAAAGAACCAGACCACTGCTATTCCAATCGTTGGTTAACATGCGTGCTGTTAAAAAACAAAAACGACCAAGACAAATTAAGAGTGCACCTTGAAGCCGATAATATAGAAACCAGACCTTTATGGAAACCGATGCATCAACAACCAGTATTTAAAGATGCTCCGAGTTATTTAAATGGTACTTCAGACGATTTGTTTGAAAGAGGTTTATGCTTGCCAAGTGGATCTAATTTAACCGACGAAGATTTAAACAGAACTGTAGCGCTAATCAAACAATATTTTGAATAAAATAAACAAAATACTCGTTAAACTATCCAACCGTTACGCCTCTAAATGGGTGGTGTTACTGTTTGATTTATGTTTGGTTGTATTTACGTTTTTCTTAGCCTATTTAATTCGTTATAATTTTGAAATTTCTTTCGATTTAGAGAAGTTCTTTCTCCAAATCCCATTTGTATTAATTGCAGCAACAATTAGCTTTTTTATAGTTAGCTCGCACAGAGGCGTTGTTCGTTTTACAGGAGTTAAAGATGTTGTAAATATTGTTGTAGGTATCAACCTTTTAGCCACCATACTAATTATTTCTACGTATGTTAGCCGACAATACAAATACGATTCGATTTTTGATATTGCAGGCTCTGTTATCTACATCCATTTATTACTCAATGTTTTTTTCTTAATCGGAGCTAAATTTTTTATAAAATCAATCTACCACAGTATCATTTCAGACCATCATTTAATGAATAAAAACGGTCATAAAATTCTAATTTATGGTGCTGGAAATTCTGGAATGGTTACTTACGAAGCCATTACCAACGATTCAAAAAGTAATATCGAAATTTTTGGTTTTATAGATGATAACGTTAAAAAGATTGGTAAAAAAATAAACCTCTTAGAAGTTTACGATCCGAAAAAAATTACGACAGAATTCATTGAAAAACATAAAATCGATGAAATCATTATATCCATACAGGTTATAAGTTCGGAACGCTTACTAGAAATTACAAAAGAATTTTTAGCTAAATCTATAAAAGTTAAAATCACGCCACCTGTACAGCAGTGGATTGATGGTGATTTACAAGTAAGTCAAATTAAAGATGTTAACATAGAAGATTTACTTGGCAGAGAACCCATAAGCATTAAAAACCCCGTTTTAGTAGAAGAATACGACAATAAAGTTATTTTAGTTTCGGGTGCAGCAGGGTCTATCGGTAGCGAAATAGCTAGAAAACTCACTAAGTTTAATTACAAAAAACTAATCTTGGTAGATGTTGCAGAATCGCCTTTATACGATTTACAACAAGAATTCATTCAAAATGACATAAAACAATTTGAAGTTATTGTAGCCGATGTAAGAAATACAGTAAGAATGAATCAAATTTTCGCTTCTTACAGACCCCAATTTGTATTTCATGCAGCTGCTTACAAGCATGTTCCCTTAATGGAAAACAATCCTTACGAAGCTGTTAGTGTAAACGTTAGCGGCACCATTAACATGTCCAATCTAGCCATAAAATTTGGAGTTAATAAGTTTGTAATGATATCTACCGACAAGGCTGTTAACCCTACAAACGTCATGGGAGCTACCAAGCGCATAGCAGAACTATACATAAGCTGCTTAAATAAAAAAGGGAATACTAAATTTATAACCACTAGATTCGGTAATGTATTAGGGTCTAATGGGTCGGTTATACCTTTATTCAAAAAGCAAATAGAAAAAGGAGGGCCTTTAACCGTAACACATAAAGATATTACGCGTTATTTCATGACCATTCCAGAAGCATGTTCTTTAGTTCTAGAAGCTGCCGCCATGGGTAACGGTGGCGAAATTTTTGTTTTCGACATGGGCAAATCTGTTAAAATATTCGATTTAGCAGTGAATATGATTACTTTATCTGGCTTAAATTACCCTACAGATATCGATATTAAAATTACGGGATTACGTCCTGGCGAAAAGATTTACGAAGAATTACTAGCCAATGGAGAAAATACCCGACCAACTTATCATGAAAAAATCATGATTGCAAAATCAAAAAAAATAGACACTAAGGTTACTTTAAATTTAATTATAGAATTGCACCAAAACAATCCTAAATGCCAAACCTTGGATATCGTTTCGAAAATCAAAGAAATTGTACCAGAATATATATCTAACAACTCCAAATTTGAAGTTTTAGATAGCCCTAGAAATTAAACCAAAAGCTATTAACCAATATGAAAAAATTTAAGACCAACTTATTTATAATTACCCTTACGCTTACTTATCTCTTTTTTAATTCGTGTGCTTCGCCTAAAGAAGTTGTTTATTTTCAAGACGAAGCTATAGCTGGATCAACCAAATTACCAGATTTTGAAATTCGTTTTAAACCAGACGATCTTTTAACAATAGATGTATCTGCTTTAGATCCCGAAGCCGCAAAACCATTTAATTTGCCAGCTGTATCGTATAATGCATCGGCGGTAGACCTTGCGCAAGGTACTTTAAAAATGCAAACGTATTTAATTGACAATAATGGTAATATAGAATTTCCTGTTTTAGGAACCATTAAAATTGGTGGACTTACAAGAAGTGAGGCTAACGAGTATTTAAAATCATTACTGATTGAATACATTAAAGACCCCATTGTTAACATCAGGTTAGCTAATTTTAGAATTACAGTTTTAGGCGAAGTTAATAAACCTGGTACGTACACCATTCCTAACGAAAAAATCACTTTAACAGAAGGCTTAGGTCTTGCTGGCGATTTAACCATATACGGAAAACGTGAAAATGTTTTTTTAATACGAGAAATTAATGGCGAAAACCGATATTATAAATTCGATTTAACCTCTATAAATGTCACCAATTCGCCGTACTATTATTTAACGCAAAACGATGTTATTTATGTAGAACCTAACAAAGCAAGAATAAGATCGTCTAAATACAATCAAAACAATGTTGTTTTAATTTCTGCCATTGCCACCTTAGCCACTATCGTTGCCTTAATCATTAAATAAATGAAAGATCAAAAGACCTTAAATAAAATTAACCTACACGACACGCTACACGTGTATTTATCGCAATGGAAATATTTTCTGATATCGGTGATATTATGTTTGCTATTGGCATTTACTTTTTTAAGATATTCTACCAATCAATATAAAAGTTCAACCATAATACAATTAAAAGACGATAAGCAAACCAATAAATTACCTGAAATTTCAAGCTTACAAGGGCTAGGTGTAATTTCTGGTGATGCCAAAGAAGTTAAAGATGAACTGGAAATTTTAAAATCTAAAACATTAATAGAACAGGTTGTTAAAGATTTAAAGTTAAATATTTCATACCATGTACAAGGCGTTATAAAAGAAAAAGAAAGTTATTCTAATCCACCGTTCAACCTTACATTCTTTAAAGACGATTCAATCATAAACACTATAGATACTACATTTTTTGTTACTGTAGTCTCGAACTCTAAATTCAACATTACCAATGAAGATCCGAAAACGATAACATCTTTAGGAGGAAATTCAGATACAGGAAAGACCTATAATTTTGGAGACAAATTAAACACCTCGTTTGGAGGTATTGTTATAACCCCAAACATTGGAAATTACGGTTCGCAAATTGGTGTTACTACCAAGATTAAATTTGTTCCAATAGATAAATTGGTAGAAACGTATCAAAATGGGCTACAACTAGATAATGCAGAGGGATCAAAAATCATCAAAATATCGTTAAACGGAGCCATTCAAAAAAAATCTGAAGATTTCCTAAATAAACTTATACAAAAATATAATGCCGATGTCGTTCAAGATAAAGAAGAAGTTATTAAAGTGACATCGGACTTTATAAACAATAGACTTGATATTGTTTCGGAAGAACTACAACAAGTAGATTTAACTGCCGAAACTTTAAAAAAAGACAATCGCTTATCGGATTTAGCATCACAATCCAACATCTTTTTACAGTCGGAACGCGAAAATGAAGCCAATTTAATGGCTACCACAAATCAAATTCAATTAATTGATTATATGGAGCAACATTTGGAACAAAATAATTCCAATAGCGATTTATTACCTGCTAATGTTGGAATAGAAGACCCTAATATTGCTCTAGTTACAAAAAGTCATAACGATTTGGTTTTACAACGCAATAGAATTCTTAAAAATTCAAGCGAAAAAAACCCAACTGTAATAAATCTTAACAACCAAATTAAGGCACTTAAAGACAATTTGGAGCAAAGTTTAAATAATTTAAAATCTTCAACACAAATCACATTAAATTCGTTAAAACGAACAGATTCAAGAATTAATGCTCAAATCTATTCTACACCTGCTAAGGAAAGACAGTTTAGAGATATTACAAGACAACAGAGCATTAAAGAATCTCTCTATCTTTATCTTTTAGAAAAGCGTGAAGAAACGGCTATTACTTTAGGCATGTCTACAGCAAATGCTAAAGTGGTAGACCCAGCAAGCACCTCTAACATTCCCGTAAGCCCTAAAAAGCTTATAGTGCTTTTAGCAGCTTTAATTTTTGGTTTGGCCATTCCTTTTCTATTCTTTTACACAAAAGATTTGCTCGACAACAAAATACACACTAAAAAAGATTTAACTAACTTACTAGACATCCCATTTATTGCCGAAATTCCAAAAACAACAGGTAAGCTTATCAACGTACAAAAAGTAGATTATTCACCAAAAGCGGAAGCATTTAGAATACTCCGAACCAATTTAGATTTTATGCTCCAAAATATTAAAGACAGAGCGAAAATTATATACATCACCTCAACCACCAGTCAAGAAGGTAAATCACATACAGCAACAAATCTAGCCTTATCATTATCGTTTTCAGAGAAAAAAGTTTTATTAATTGAAACAGATATTAGGGTTCCTAGAGCATCACTCTATCTAGATTTTGAAAATAAACTTGGCTTAACCGACTTTTTAAGTAATAATGATTTAAAGGCTAAGGATATTATAAAATCTAAAAAAGAAAATCCGTTTTTAAGTATAATCCCTTCTGGTACCATACCACCAAACCCTGCCGAATTACTTATGAACGACAGATATTCTGATTTAATCGAAACCATTAAAAATGATTTCGATTATATTATAGTAGATACTGCTGCTGTTGGGCTGGTTACAGATACTTTATTAATAAGTAAACATGCCGATGTATTTGTTTATGTAGTTAAAGCAAATTATTTAGACAAACGTAGCCTACATGTAGCAGATATGATGTTTACCGAAAAGCGCTTACCAAACATGACTATGCTTTTAAATAATGTAGATCATAGACGCAGTTACGGATACGGCTATGGTTATGGCTACGGTAACAACCCTAAAAAACAAAAACAATGGTGGCAGAAATACTTTCCTAATAAAAAAGTATAATATTTAAGCTTTTAATGTTTTAAAATTCCATAAGCGTACAACCAACTTGTACACTTATTTTTTGTCTTAATTATTAACTAATCATAAATAAGAAGTGTTTTAAATTAACAAATTCACATTTAAATCGAATGAATATTAAATTTTAGCAAAAGTTTAGCTTAAACACACAAAACTAAGTATTATTACGTATTTTTATATTATATACTTACAGGGTATGTCTATAATAAATACACAATATAAAATTAATAAAACCATACAAACACATTGCGCTTGTAATACGTGTTTGAACACAAATTGCCTAATAAAAAGAAATTTAGAAGCCCTTAACAGCACAGATATTCCTATTAACAAAAACACTTTACACTGTAAAAAGGGGCAACAATTTATTATTGAAGGCGCCCCCGTTAACGGCTTATATTTTATACTAAAAGGAAAAGCTAAAGTTTTTAGAACAGGCATTAATGGTAAAGAACAGATTGTTAGATTTGCTAAAGAAGGAGAAATTATAGGGCATCGCGGATTTGGCACTGAGGAGTTTTATACTATCGGTGCGATTGCTTTAGAAAACACCGCACTTTGTTATTTCTCTAAACATGTGCTTCAAGATATACTTCACAAAACCCCAAGCTTTACCTACGATTTAATGTTATTCTACGCCAACGAATTAAACCGCAGCGAATCTAAAGTAAAATCATTATCACAAATGACTGTGCGTGAGCGATTAGCCGACATGCTACTTTATATCAACAGAAAATTCGGATCGCTAAACGGATATTTAAATCTTCCTTTAAGCAGAAAAGAATATGCCGATTACGCTGGAACTTCAGAAGAACAGGTTATTAGAATATTTTCTTCGCTTAAAAAAGAAAACATTATAAAAGCTTCCGGTAAAAAAATAGGCATTCTAGACATTACACGGTTAAAGAATGAAATAAGCGAGCATAATTTCTTTTTAGATAGTTAAACCAATTATCAAGCTCAACTCACTCCCCCTCAAAAGCTTAGTCCCAAGTATTACCCTATTTAAACATTACATTTTCATTCTATATTACGTATTTCTCTTAAAAACATACGTAATACGCAATCAACATCACAATATTCAATTAACTGAAAGTCAATAAACTATATTAAAAACCTGCGTTTTATCAGTTTTTATGCTGTATTAAAAAGTGCTTTTTATATGGTATTCATCATAACACATTTCAACAAGTACTTATATATTTGAACAAAATAAGTATTAATACTTAATTAAATAATCAAATTATGAAAGCACTACTTAAAAAAACCATTTTCATCCTACCAGCTACTATCTTATTAATAGCCTGTGGTAACAAAGAAAAACAACAGGCTTTAGCCGAACATGTTAGCACCACCCCTAGCACCTCAAAACACTTAGCTATCGAAAAACCACAATTAACTTTTGGCTTCATAAAATTAACAGACATGGCGCCTTTAGCCATAGCAAAAGAAAAAGGCTTTTTTGAAGATGAAGGCCTATTTGTTTCGGTTGAAGCACAATCTAATTGGAAAAACGTACTAGACCGCGTTATAGACGGTCAATTAGATGGCTCCCATATGCTGGCAGGACAACCTATTGCCGCAGGAGCTGGCTTTGGAAGACAGGCCGAATTGGTTACTCCTTTTTCAATGGATTTAAACGGAAACGGTATAACCGTATCTAACGATGTTTGGGACAAAATGAAACCAAATGTACCGACAGACTCAGACGGAAAACCAATACATCCCATTAAAGCAGATGCATTAAAACCAGTAATCGAGTCTTACAAAAAAGAAGGCAAAGCTTTTAAAATGGGTATGGTATTTCCTGTATCTACACACAATTACGAAATCAGATATTGGTTAGCTGCAGCAGGAATAAATCCTGGCATGTATACAGCAGATAATGTTCAAGGCCAAATAGATGCCGAAGTTTTACTATCAGTAACCCCTCCTCCACAAATGCCAGCCACTTTAGAAGCTGGAACAATTTACGGTTACTGCGTAGGTGAACCTTGGAACCAACAAGCTGTATTTAAAGGTATTGGTGTACCTGTAGTTACCAATTACGATATCTGGAAAAACAACCCTGAAAAAGTATTTGTAATGACCAAAAAATTTGTAGAAGACAACCCAAACACTGCCATAGCCGTAACCAAAGCCTTAATTAGAGCTGGACAATGGTTAGACGAACCAAGCAATAGAGCCGAAGCCGTTAAGATATTATCGATGTCTCAATATGTTGGTGCAGACGAAGCCGTAATTGCCAACTCTATGACAGGAACTTTTGAATTTGAAAAAGGTGATAAGCGTGATATGCCAGATTTCAATGTTTTTTACAAGTACAACGCCACCTATCCGTTTTATTCTGATGGTATTTGGTTCTTAACACAAATGCGCAGATGGGGACAAATACCTGAAGCTAAACCTGCTAATTGGTATTCCGAAACTATTAAAGACATTTACAGACCAGACATTTGGAAAAAAGCAGCTGCGCTTTTAGTTGAAGAAGGCCATATTCCAGCAACAGACATTCCCCAAACCGATGGCTTTAAACCTGCAACATCAGATTTTATAGATGGAACTATTTACGATGCCAAAAAGCCTATAGAATATATTAATAGCTTCAGCATAGGTAACAAAGACGAAACCATTCAATAACTCATTTAAAAACACATAAGTCATGAAACAAAATATAGCTTTAGAAAAAGTTTCCAGATTTATGGAAATAGGTCTTTTAAGTAGCGCTAAAGATCTGCTTACAGGAAACTTTACAAAACCAGATTATTTAAAAGTGCTTAGAAAAACTGTAGTTCCAATAGCTTCAATATTACTTTTTATAGGATTATGGCATTTAGGCGCAAAAGCCCTATACAATAGAGAAGCTAATTTTAAAATAGAAAACGCCTTAGAAACACAGGGTCCCGAAGCCGCCGATGAACTTCGTAAATGTATTGCATCGGGAGATATTAGTTGTCAACCAAACACCTTACCTTCTCCTAGTCAAGTTTGGGATTCGTACAAATCCCTTATTACAGACCATAACCGAATTGCTGCAGACAAAGCCGCGTTTAAGGCTAAAACAGCCGACATTAACGCAACGCGCCTAGCTAACGGAGAAGCACCGATTACTTACACCGGAAGACCATCGTTTATAGATCAGATTATCATGAGCCTAAAAACTGTTTTTGCAGGTTTTCTATTAGCTTTTTTTATTGCAGTTCCAACAGGTATCTTAATCGGTTTAAGTCCAACTTTAAAGAGTGCTTTCAACTGGTTTATACAAATTTTCAAGCCTGTTTCTCCTGTAGTTTGGTATTTATTGGTTTTCATGATTGTAAAAACCATACTTATAGATTCTAGCGAAGATAGTTCGTTTATCATCTCTTTTATTAGTGTTGGTTTATGCTCTATGTGGGCCACACTTGTTAATACTGCTATGGGCGTTTCGACTGTAGATAAAGATTATATAAACGTTGCCAAAGTACTAAAATTGGGACCGTTTAAAAAAGTCTTTAAAGTTATTTTACCATCGTCCTTACCATTAATATTTACAGGATTAAAAATCACCCTATCGGTAGCCTGGATGGTATTAATAGCTATAGAACTTCTAGCGCAAAGTCCGGGACTAGGATCGTTTGTTTGGGAAGAATTTCAAAATGGTGCTAACGATTCCAATTCAAAAATTATTGTAGCCATGTTTGTAATAGGTATCATCGGTTTTTTACTGGACCGCATCATGCTTACTATTCAAAATTCAGTTTCATTCAATGCTAATTAAAACAAAAGAAAATCATGGCCTATTTAGAACTTAATAATGTATCCAAAACTTATGGCAAAGGAGCTTCGGCATCTCATGTCTTATCAAACATCAATCTTTCTATAAACGAAGGTGAGTTTGTGGCAATAGTTGGTTTTACAGGTAGTGGCAAAACAACTCTCGTCAATTTAATCAACGGGTTAATTACCCCTACAAAAGGCGATATTTTATTTAAAGGAAAGCCAGTTACCGGTACAAGTCACGAGCGCGGGGTTATTTTTCAAAATTACTCATTGCTACCGTGGCTAACCGTAGGACAAAACATCTATATCGCTGTTAAAGAAGCCTTTCCTAAGCTAAAAAAGCAAGAGATTAACACTATGGTCTCTAAATACGTAGCTATGGTAAATTTAACTCCTGCCCTAAACAAACGTCCTAAAGAGCTTTCGGGCGGTATGCGACAACGTGTGGCGGTAGCGAGAGCCTTAGCCATGAAACCAGAAATGATTGTTATGGACGAGCCTTTAGGTGCTCTAGATGCACTTACCAGAGGAAATCTTCAGGACGAGATTTTAAAAATCTGGGGACAAGACAAACGCACGGCGCTACTCATTACAAACGATGTAGATGAAGGCATTTACATGGCCGATCGTATTATTCCGTTATGTCCTGGTCCAAATGCCACACTCGGTCCAGAATTTAAAATTAATATTGAAAGACCACGAGACAAAACCGAATTAAACGATAACCCTGAGTTTAAACATACACGAAACGCCATTATTGAATACTTAATGGATATTGGGGATAAACGCAAATCGGCATCAAAAAAGGAATATATCCTACCCAATTTAGAACCCAAAAGCTTTATCTCTCAGTTTTAAAACTCGAATTTATGACAACTACATCTATAAACACAGCTACATCATTAACAGAAAATGGCATTGTTTTTCCATCAAACAATATCATGCTGGATTTAAACAATTTAAAAAAAGTATATCCAACACCAAAAGGCGATTATACCGTTTTAGAAGGGTTAAATCTGAAAATAAAAAAAGAAGAATTCGTTACCATAATTGGCCACTCTGGCTGCGGAAAAACCACCATGCTATCAATGATTGCTGGATTAAACAGTATTTCTGGCGGAAGCATTTCCGTATTAGGTAATCGCATAAAAGGCCCAGGGCCAGACAGAGGCGTTATCTTTCAATCACCAAGCTTAATGCCATGGATGACAGCCCTTCAAAATGTACTATTAGGCGTTAACCAAGTATTTCCTAATGCCACCAAAAAACAACGCAACGATATTGCCAAATATTATCTTCAAAAAGTAGGATTAGAAGATGCGTTTCATAAAAAAGCGGTGTCGCTCTCTCAGGGCATGCAACAACGTGTAGGTATTGCCAGAGCTTTTGCTATAAAACCTAAAGTTTTACTTCTAGACGAGCCATTTGGCATGCTAGATTCTTTAACCCGTGGCGAACTGCAAGACATTCTAATAGAAATATGGAATAAAGAAAAAATTACTGCTATTATGATAACCCACGATGTAGACGAAGCCATTTTCTTAGCAGACCGCGTGGTAATGATGACCAGCGGACCTAAAGCCAAAATAGGCGATGTATTAAATATAGATTTTGAAAGGCCAAGAACCCGAAAGGCTGTTTTAGAACACGACAATTACTACGCGTACAGAAAACATTTAATAGACTTTTTAGAACATTAAAAACCAATAATTACACCAATCAATCCAAAAAAAATGAAAAAGCAAATTATCTTTTTACTTCTTGTTATTACTGCATTACAGTATACACACGCACAATTTATCCTCGATGGCGAATTTAGACCACGAACAGAGTACAGGCATGGGTTTGGAAGCATTATGCCAGACCAAGCAGAACCTGGTTATTCTATAAGCACCCGAGCCCGACTAAATGCCGCTTACAAAACAGAAACCTATTCCTTTTATTTAAGTTTTCAAGATGTTTTAACTTGGGGTGAAAACCGACAAATAAAACCTGTAGACAGCAATAACTCTTTCGCAATATTTCAAGCATGGGCCAACATTAAATTAGGCTCTGGATTTTCAACCAAATTAGGACGCCAAATTATTTCTTACGACGACCAAAGGATTATGGGAGGCTTAGACTGGGCACAACAAGGCAGAAATCACGATGCGGCTTTAATACAATTTAAAAACGAATCGTTTATGTTAGATCTCGGACTCGCTTTCAATCAGGATTTCGATGATATTCCTGGCAATGTTAGCGGATTTGTAAATACTGGTAACGAATACACCGAAGACCCTGGATTCTTTACCTATAAAGCCATGCAGTACGTGTATTTAAAGAAAGAATGGAGCACTTTTAAAGCAAGTCTATTAGCTTTAAACAATATATTTCAGAACTTCGAAACCGAAAACGGAGCGCGTATTTATAACGGTTTTGGTACCAGCAGTCTTCAAACTATTGGTACGCACTTAGAATTTACGCCTGGGAAATTTGGCCTTACAGGAAATGCTTTTTTTCAAACGGGAGACCGCGTAAACAAACTAGCCGTAAAAGGCGCATTTTTATTAGGTCTTGATGCCAGTTTTAAAATATCCGACGGTATTGGTTTAGGCGCTGGTATAGAAGTTATTAGTGGTAATGATGCCGACGCAGGCGAAACCAGAGCTTTTTTCCCACTTTACGGAACCAATCATAAATTTAACGGATTTATGGATTATTTTTATGTAGGTAACCACGCCAACTCTATTGGTTTAGTTGATGTACATGTAAGCGCAAATTTCAAATTAAACGATAGCTCTTCTCTATTTGTTAAAGTTCTTAATTTTAGCGGCGAACAAGATTTACCTAGTGGCGAAAAATCCCTTGGTACAGAATTAGATCTGGTATATTCTAAATCGTTTAAAGGATTTGGGTTAAAATTAGGCTATTCGCAAATGTTTGCCAGAGATGGCATGTACGAACTTAAAGGTGTTCCTGAAGACGATGCGGCAAGCGCACAAAATTGGGCATGGGCCATGTTAATAATGAAGCCTAAATTTTTAAACGGAAGTACAAACTAAAAATTGATTTCAGTAACCAAAATTTATGAATCCATAAAAAAATCCTCAATTCGCGTTGAGGATTTTTTTATGTAATGAAAAGAAAAATTAGTTTCCTTTTTTATAATCTTCTAAAAATTTAGCCAAACCAATATCAGTAAGTGGGTGTTTTAATAAACCTTCAATAGAACTTAAAGGCCCTGTCATAACATCGGCACCTAGTTTAGCACAATCGATAACGTGCATTGTATGACGTACAGAAGCTGCTAGAATTTGAGTTTCGAACGCATAATTATCATAAATATGACGAATTTCAGAAATCAAGTTTAAACCATCTGTAGAGATATCATCTAAACGACCAATAAACGGAGACACATAAGTTGCCCCTGCTTTAGCAGCTAACAATGCTTGTCCTGGAGAAAACACTAAGGTAACATTGGTTCTGACACCTTTTTCCGAAAAATATTTACAAGCCTTAACTCCATCTTTAATCATTGGCAATTTTACAACTATTTGTTCGTGTAGTTCTGCCAAAGCCTCACCTTCTCTAACCATACCTTCAAAATCTGTAGCAATAACCTCGGCGCTAACATCTCCATCAACTATATTACA
This sequence comes from Formosa sp. A9, assembly GCF_051200825.1. Classification (GTDB taxonomy): domain Bacteria; phylum Bacteroidota; class Bacteroidia; order Flavobacteriales; family Flavobacteriaceae; genus Formosa. The sequence goes on from NZ_CP195158.1 coordinate 2,222,597, forward strand.
GATATCTACATAATGCTTTAAAATATTATCATGTCCTGTAATACCTTCTTTGGCCATTAATGAAGGGTTTGTGGTTACACCATCTAATACACCTAACTCTTGAGCTTCTTTTATTTGAGCTAAATTTGCTGTGTCGATAAAAAATTTCATTATTCTTAGTTTATTTTAGTTGTAAAAATATAGTGCTAATTTACAATTTTAAGACCGCTTTTAAACTGTTTTTTATAAGATTTATAAGTTTATTTACGAAAACGTTTACGTTTTATAATTTATAATGGTTTATTATTAATTTTTCGTAAACACGGTCTGGCAACACATGTTTTAAAACTATAGAGAATTTCTGCATAAACTCCCCTACCTTATAATGAATTTTAGGCGATTTTGTGTTTATAATTTTATAAATAGCTTTAGCCATTACCAACGGATCTTTCCCAGAGTCTACATGCTCATCCATAAGTTTTAACGTATTTCCGTAAGGTATTTTATAAGGCGATTCGTTTGTAACAGGTGCATGAAAACGTCCTGACGCTATATTGGTTGCAAAATCACCAGGAGCAACATTAGTCATTTTTATATTAAAATCTTTCAGCTCTATGCGATAAGCTTCGGTAAGTAATTCTAATGCGCCTTTACTTGCGCTGTAAATACCTCGATATGGCAAGCCCATATAGCCCGCTATAGAAGTGATATTGATAATTAAACCCGATTGCTGCGCTCGCATGGCAGGCAAAACAGCTTTAATAACCTCTAAAGGACCAAAAAAATTAGTATCGAAATGGCTTTTAATTTCTGCCGTTGGAATTTCTTCAATCGGCCCAGTTATTCCCACTCCAGCATTGTTAATCAGTACATCTATCCTGCCCTCGGCTTTCAATAACAGTTGCACGCACGCGCTTACCGTTAAAGGATCTCTTACATCTAATTTTAAAATAGGAAACTTACTCTTGCTGTATCGCTCTGGCGAACGACTTGTTCCGTAAACAATGTATCCTTTTTCTTTTAAAAACTCACCAATAGATTTACCTATTCCTGAAGATCCTCCCGTAATTAAAACAACTTTAGACATAATTAATTTTAATTTTTAAAGTGCCAAAAGTACAATTTTAAAAACGTAACTAAACCATTAAACACTCAAAGTCTATAGTTTTAAAATCTCGTAACTGCTCTATTTTTTTATTATTTTTTTAGTAATCGAGCCTCCATTTAATTGAAATTTGATTAAATAAGTACCTAGACTTAATTGAGAAATATCTACTTGGTTATTTTGATATTGAGCGGTATTAATAATCATTCTACCTGATAAATCAAAAATAGAAATGTTTTCGATCCTATGGCTGGTTTTAAATTTTATAAAATCGGAAGATGGATTTGGATAGATAGATAATGATGATTTTACTTCTACCGATTCGGTATTAAGACTATTTGTATATTTCCATAATTGATAGTCTTTTAAATAATATAATATTTGGTTATAACTAATCGCAATGGCTATATTGTCAAGTGCACTTACATGATCGGTTGTGTTTTTTGAAACATTCGATATCCAACCTTTTCTTGCAAAAGAATTGTCTTGAAATGCAGAAATAAAAAACTCATCACCTACAATTTTGTGAATTTTACACGCATAGAAATCATTAATAAACATAAAGGGTTCTAGTGCGTTATTAGATAATTCGATTAAGTTTCTGGTTACATTATCATCTAAATTTAATGAGCAAAGCACTGTGCCCCCAGTATCATTCGAACTACAGAAAATCAATAAATTATCTGCCTCAGAAAGATTTGATGGAAAAAAATATTGACTACTATTTTTAGTATATATTTCATTGGTGTTAGCCGATGTGCCATCTGACTCCCAAATCGATAATTGGTAATTATCAACAGAGAAAAACTGAAAGTATAATTTATTATTTGCCTCAATAACATCACTATAGGCTACCAAATTATTTTGCGCATTCCATAAGCTAGTAACTATTTTAGTATTTTCTGAAGTTCCATCCGTTTCGTATAAATAATTTCTACTAACAAAGTATAACTTATTATTGAACTCTATATATTGAGACAATGCAGAAGTGCCACCAGGCCCAGAACCATTACCATCAATTTCGTCCGTTATTGGAAATGTACCTATTGAAGTTCCGTCACTACTCCATACCTTAGATTTATTCGATCCGTAAGCCTGAAACGTAAATATAAAATTATCATTACATTTTCCTTGAAACGTGGGCGTGTTCCAAATTGACAATCCATCTTTAACTAAAACTGTTCCTTCTGTAGTTCCATCAGTCTTCCAAACTTGCAGAGTATTATCTATACTTAAAAGGAAGAAAATGAAATTGCCCACAGTAGTGAGTTTTGTTACTTTACCATTTAAAAATTTGGTTATTTGTGATGCTTCAGAATTTATTCCATCTGTTTTCCATATTTCTCCAGACGAACTTCCATCGGTTGCTATAAAGTATAATTCATTATTCAGTACTGCTGAGCTTAAATTCAACGGATATGTAGCCCCGTTTTCATTTCCAGAATTTATATCATCAACTAAAACTGTATTTGAATTCGTTCCGTCGCTCTTCCAAACCTCTTGACCAAAACCATCTGTAGATGCATTAAAAAAAATTAAATTATTAAATTCTAAAAGACCATCGGGCAATACTGGACTAATACTTTCATAAGTAAAGTTCGAAATTTGTTGTTGGGCATTTATTTTAACAATCAGAAATAGATTGATAAATAATAGTAATTTTAACTTCATATGTTATTGTTTCCTTGCGTGTATTCAATGTCGTAAGGCAAAAGCGTTATTTGATTATTAATGTTACTAAACTACACTTTTTAGATTATACTCCAACATTTCCTTAAAAAGTTATTAAATCCCTTTACAATTTAAGTTTCTCAATTTAGAAATTCTGCATCATCAAAATTTATTTTTCATCACTGCTACATTTAAAATCATTAAATGATTATATTTGTAGCAATCGATATTTCAACACCCAAAACACATCTTTTGCAGTAAGCCATTTGTTATGAATATGATTTCTAAAAACCTAAAACACTTACGCCAGTTAAAGCGTTTAACTCAGGAAGTGCTTGCTAACGATTTAAAAGTGACGCGTTCGCGGATTAGCTCGTATGAAGAAGGTCGCTCTGCTCCAACTATTGAGTTTTTAATCGCCGTATCCGATTATTTTAAATTACCGATAGATATTTTGTTGCGAAACGATTTAACCAAAGGGCACGATGCCTCGTTTATAGAAGTGGCAAATCAGCGGGTATTATTTCCAATAACTGTGGATAGCGATAATGAAGATTTGATTGAAGTGGTACCTGTAAAAGCCAGTGCTGGGTATTTGGCTGGTTACGACGATCCCGAATATATCGAGCAATTACAGAAAATTAAGTTACCCTTTTTGCCAACAGGTAAACATCGCGCCTTCCCAATTAAAGGCGACTCCATGCTGCCTATGAAATCCGGCGCTTATGTAATTGGGCGTTTTGTAGAAAATCGATTAGATATTGTTAGCGGGCGCACCTATGTACTCATAACTAAACATGAAGGCATGGTATACAAGCGTGTGTACAATCATATTGAAACCAACAACACCTTGCGTTTAGTATCGGATAACAGCGCTTACGAACCTTATGATGTCGTGATTGATGAGGTGTTGGAACTTTGGGAATTCACCTGTAGCATCAACACTCAAGAATATGACGAGCAGGAACTAAAAATTAGCAGTATCATCCAGATGTTTACAGCACTTGGTGTAGAATTAAAAGCTTTAGAACGATTAATGTAATGATGTATAGTATAATAGATATAGAAACTACAGGCGCAGGTAACAAGATTACCGAAATCGCCATTTTAAAACACGATGGCACTCAGGTAATCGATAGTTACAGTACTCTTGTAAATCCTGAAGCTTATATTCCAGATTATATTACCGCCTTAACTGGTATCGATAATGCTATGGTGGCAGATGCCCCGACATTTGAAACCATTGCACCAACAGTTTTGGAATTTACTAAAGACACCGTATTTGTAGCCCACAATGTCAATTTCGATTACAATATCATTCGCAATAGTTTTAAAGTTCTGAACTTAGATTTCCGACGTAAAAAATTATGCACCATTCGTTTGTCCCGAAAGTTATTACCAGGCCACAGTTCCTATAGTTTGGGCAAGCTATGTAGGAGTTTAGAAATACCAATTTCTGACAGACACCGTGCTAAAGGTGATGCCGATGCTACAGCTATTTTATTCGATTTATTATTAGCACAAGACGACGCCGAAACGGTTTTTAAAGACTTTTTAAAACCAAGCTCTAAAGAAGCGACTTTGCCACCGCATTTGTCGAGCAGTGTTTTTGAAAACATCCCGAACAAACCAGGTATTTATTATTTTAAAGACAAAAAAGGGAAGATTATTTATATAGGAAAAGCCAAAGATTTACAAAAGCGTGTATTAGGACATTTTTACAATAAATCGGCTAAAGAATTGGAACTATGCCGCAATACCGCCCATATCGATTTTGAACTCTCTGGCAACGAAACCATTGCTCTTCTTATGGAAGATGCAGCTATAAAGCATCATTTTCCAGAATATAATTTACTAGCAAAACGACGCCCTAAAACCTTTGGCATTTTTTCTTACCTAGACCGCCAAGGCATAAACCATTTAGCATTTAACAGTACCAAAGGCATGCCACAGCCCATACAAACTTTTACAAGTATTAGGGAATGCCGCAGCTATTTAGAACAAATTTGTAAACAGTTTAATTTATGCGCTAAGTTTTGTCATTTACAAGAGATTTCCGGCGCTTGTTCGCATTACAGTTTAACAAATTGTAAAGGTGTTTGTAAAGGAGAAGAATTGGTTACAGATTATAATTCCAGAGTGCAAGAAGCTATTAATCATATGAAACAAGGTCTGGAAGATATCGTAATTAAAGACACAGGACGAACACCCCAGGAAACAAGTTTTATTTTAATACAACAAGGCATGTACTTAGGGTATGGATTTGTAGATAATACAGAACAGATTTGTAATCCTGAAGCATTAGAGCCCTTTTTAATTAAACAACAGGACTCAATGGACGTTCGAAAAATATTGCGGTCGGTAATGTCTTAAAATGCTTTTTAATTTGTTTCCACACTTACTTTTCAGATGTATTTGCTAAACATCATTTAATAATTTATTTCGTTCGGCCCATTCGGTCCAGGAACCGTCATAGAGTTTTAAAAAGCTTTTATATCCGATCTGGCAAGCCAACAAGACAATACAAGCTGTCATTCCCGAACCACAGCTAAAAACCAATTCATTCTCATCTTTAACCTTTTCATCAAAAAGTGCGTATAATTCACTTTTAGATTTATATTTTCCGTCTTTTAAAACCTCTTGATAAGGTATATTGATTGAATTTTCAATGTTACCGCTTTTTAAATGTTTTCTAGGTTCTTGCGCAATTCCGTTAAATCTACTTTCCGATCTGGCATCTATTAGAGTAAACTTTTGCTCTTTAATATTACTTAAAACGTGTTCAAAATCAATAAACAATGACTTATTGAAATTCGCTTTAAAATTTCCAGCATTAAAAGTCTGAATATGTTTATTTTCGGTTCTGAATCCCTTTTTAATCCAGTTGGGAAGTCCGCCATTTAACACGGCTATATTGTCGTGCCCCATAACCGTAAATAACCACCAAACTCTAGGGCTCGAAAAAATTCCATTATTGTCGAAAACAACAATTTCGGAATCTTGGTTAATACCAAGTTGTCTACAAGCTGTTTCAAATATTTCCGGTTCTGGAATAGTATTCGGAAAGGGACTTGTTTTGTTAACAAACACATTTTTTAAATCGAAAATTCTTGCGTTAGGAATCGTTTTGTTAAATTTTTCAAACGCTTTTCCTTCAGCACTAGCTTTTAAGCTAGCGTCCAGTATAATTAAGTTGGGTTTACTTAAATTTTGATTTAACCATGCAGTTGAAACTATTTCTCTCAATGTCGTTTTAGATGTTGTATAGTGGATTTGTGTATGAAAAGTTACAAATTTGATTGCTAGGATTTTCTGTAAGAAAATCATAAGCTGATAAATGCAGACTATATTCGGTTTTTCCGAAAATGGTTTTGTTTAGTTTTATTTAGTTGTTAACTATAAAACTAAAATATATTATTTGTTTTTAAAATTTTTAGGCTCTGGTAATGGCACAAATTCTTTATCGTCGTTAGGGATTTTTGGAAATGCTTTTAAATTCTGGTTTTTCCAATTCTCCTTAGCTTGTTCCAATAGGGACTTATCTGAACTCACAAAATTCCAAAACATAAAACGCTCTTCATCGAAAGCCTCGCCACCAAAAAGATATAGTGTTGTTTCGCCATTGGTTTCAAATTCACAAAGCGAAGCATTTTTAGCTACCAATAATTGTTTGCTTCCGTAGTTGTTATTTTCAATATTTACCGTCCCGTTTAAAACATACATACCTACTTCACCAAAAAGCTTATCGCCAATAGTTACCTTCTGTGTGGTTTCTGTTTTTATCTCTATAAAATATAAAGGGCTATGCACTGGAACTGGTGATTTTTTTCCTTGAATTTCGCCTGCAATAAGTTTATACGAAATACCATGTTCTTCCCAAGTTGGAATATCTTTTTTATCGATATGGAAAAAGGAAGGTTCACTTTGCTCCAGATGTTTTGGCAGACCAATCCAAAGCTGAAGTCCGTGTAAATACTTATCGTTTTGTCGTAAATATTCAGGTGTTCTTTCGGAATGTACAACGCCTTTTCCAGCAGTCATCCAATTAACCGCTCCCGGTTTAATTTCTATGGCATTGCCCAGACTGTCTCTATGAAAAATTGCTCCATCAAAAAGATAGGTTAATGTTGAAAGCCCGATGTGCGGATGTGGCGGAACATCTAAATTTTGATGCTCTTTTAAACATGCAGGCCCCATGTGATCTATAAATAAAAATGGCCCGACTGCTCTTTTTTGCCGAAACGGGAGTAGCCGTCCTACTATAAAATTACCAATATTGGCTGCCTTTTCTTCTATAATTAATCCTACGTTAGATTGCATAATATTATTTTTTCACATTAAAAGAATACCCAAATAATTAGAGATGAATCAGTATGGAAATAGCCAAAACATCATCACTAAATGCTTCAGGTTAATTTGTTGTTGTAATTGTATGTGTATGGTTTAAACTGGAATGTTTTCACTATTCTTTTTTACTACCCTGTTTTTCTACAAAAACAGTTTTTTTATTCCTCTAAATATAAAACTAAAATGTAAGAAACTAATCAACTTATATGATTCTGATTACTTAAAAAAAACAATAATTTATCGTAAAACGATATATTTTTATATATTTGCAGTAACAAATTACTTTTTATTTTATGCAAAAATCAATTATTATTTCCAAAGTTTTATACTACATCTCAAGGCTATTGGGCGGTTTGTATTTAATTACTGGTGTTTATGGGTTATTCAGCTGGGTAACAAACACCCATTTGCTTATAAACGATAAGCAAACAATTATCACCTACCCTTTTACAGAAGCGTCTTTTTTAATTTTAGACAGCAACATAACGTATTTAATCTTTTCGTTTTTAATTCCTGTTTTAGGGTATGGTTTGTTTTTTTGGCTACTATCTAATGTCTTTAAGGTATTTTACCAAGACAAATTATTTACCGCCGAAAATATTGTGCATTTACGACGGTTTTATCTTGTCAATATATTTCTACCAACTATACTCACCATATTCACTTCGTTTTTTATGCCCATAGAACACGAAATGTTTCTAATAATTATCCTGCATCTTGTTTTAGGTGTTTTTGTGTTTTTTATGTCAGAAATATTTAACCAAGGATTGCATTTACAAAACGAACAAGACTTATACATTTAAACTATGCCCATTGTAATAAATATAGACGTCATGCTTGCCAAACGAAAAATGAAGAGTAAAGAATTGGTTAAAGAAGTTGGCATTACACCTGCAAATTTATCGATACTAAAAAATGGAAAAGCCAAAGGCATTCGCTTTGAAACTCTAGAAAAAATATGCAAAGCCTTAGACTGTAAACCTGGAGACATTATAGACTATGTAGACTAGCACTCTCTTAAATATTATCTTATGAATACATTGAATATCAACAATGTGTCCCTTGTGTATAACAACGGACACCAGGCACTTAATGCCATAAATTTAAACATAACAAACGGTGTTTTTGGCTTACTTGGGCCTAATGGCGCAGGAAAATCTTCGCTTATGAAAACCATTGTAGGCTTACAAAAACCAAACGAAGGACACATTAGTTTTAACGATACAGATATTGTAAAAAACCCATTAGAAATACAAAAACAGCTAGGTTTTTTACCACAGTATTTTGGTGTTTACCCTAAAGTTTCGGCTTATAATTTACTACAACATTTGGCTAAACTAAAAGGTATTCACAACAAGAAAGAGCGCCACGATCAGATTATGAATCTTCTGGATAAAGTGAATTTAGTTGACGCCAAAAACAAAGAAGTACATACGTTTTCTGGTGGTATGAAACAACGTTTTGGCGTAGCTCAAGCGTTATTGGGAGATCCTAAAATTGTGATTGTAGACGAACCTACAGCAGGTTTAGATCCTGAAGAACGTAATAGATTTAATGCGCTGTTGAGCGAAATAGGCGAAGATATTATCATTTTATTATCGACGCACTTGGTAGAAGATGTACGAAATCTATGTTCGGATATAGCGATTATAAAACAAGGCGCTATTGTGGCAAAAGGTAGCCCAAATAAATTTATTGAAGCCTTACAAGGGAAAATATGGCAAAAAGCAACAACCAAAAACGAGCTACTTCATCTTGAACCAAACCACAACATCATCAGTAAGCAATTTATTGAAAAGGTCATGCATGTAACCGTGTATGCCGATGCTTGCCCAACTGGGTTTAAAGCTGTAACTCCAAATTTAGAGCACGCTTATTTCACATATTTAAACAGCACAACATGAAAACGGTTTTACTAAACGATATATATAGCGCGCTAAAACACATAGCAACACAATTTGCTTTGTTGGCGTATTTGGTGCTTGGTTTTTTTACAGGCTATAAGTTTCATATTAATGTAGGCGATGGCATTGCAGCCAATGCGCCCTACACTGTTGGGTTTATGACTGGTTTGTTGAGCTTACTTATTATTTTGATAGCTACCCTACTAGCCTTTTCTGGATTGTTTAAAGAACGTGAAACTAACTTTGATTTAATTGTTTTTACCACACCTATAAAAAAACGCGACTTTGCATTAGCACGCTTTTTATCCTTCTTTGTACTTACTGCATTCAGTTTTTTTATTGTAATGCTTGGGTATGTTATTGGGTTACATGTGCAAACAGATTCTGAAATGCTTGCAGACTTTCATCTGTGGCATTATGTATATCCTTATTTGATTTTTGGTGTGGTAAACAGCTTATTGGTATGCAGCATCCTGTTTTTCTTTGCTAAAAAATTTCAGAATAAACTATTGGTCGCTATTGCAGGATTGATGTTATACATCACCTATATGATAGTGCTCATGTTTTCAAACGCGCCGTTTATGGCACAATCGTTACCGCAATCTTTATTTGCTCAAAAAGTATCTGCTATAACTGATATTTTTGGATTGTCGGCTTATTTTTATGATGCCAAGGACTTTAGTGTTTTTGAAAGAAACCACAACATCGTGTCGTTTAGTAACATACTACTGATAAACCGTTTGGGTGTTGTGCTACTGTCTTTATTCATTATGAAATTAGGCATTAATGCGTTCTCATTTCTGCCAGTTTTCAAACAAAAGTCAACAAAAAAACAGGCTGAAACAATGCCTAAAAAAACCAATCTACTAGATGTTCCGTTTGCGAAAGTAAGCACGTTGTTCACTTCAAAAACAAAACAACATGCACTGCGCTCTTTTGTGAAAATCGATTTTATTTATTTGTTTAAAAGTATTCCGCTTATTTCGGTTTCTGCTTTACTGTTATTTTATGTAGGTGTAGAAATGTATGGCGATATAGATATGGGCATTAGGTTGCCGCAACAGTATGCTAGCTCTGGCTTACTGGCTAAAACCATTAATGAAACATTTTATTTTATAGGTGCACTTGTTGTGGTTTACTTTACAAACGATGTGTTTTGGCGTGCCAATGCTAGTGGATTTTCAATCATTCAAAATACGACTTATTATGCCAAAGAGCGGCTATTAGGACACGCTATAAGCATGGTGCTTTTAATCATGTTTCTTACGGGTTTAATGCTCTTGGAAGCAATTATCTTTCAGCTTGTTTTTAAATACCCTTTTATTGATTTGAAAGCATATTTTGGTGTGTTTGTTTTTAATACGTTGCCACTTACACTCTTTGCGTTACTGCTGCTATTTATTAATAATATAAGTAAGAGTAAATCGGTGGCATTGGGTATATCTATCTTGTTATTCTTATTGTTTGTGACACCTATTTCAAAAAACATGATTACGAATCCGTTGTTTCGTTTTTTATCTGGTTACAAAGGTGCTTATAGCGATTTTATAGGTTACAGTACTTATGTAATGCCGTTTATTTACAGACTGATTTTTGGGTTTGCTCTTGTAGGACTTGTAAGTGCTTTATACGGTTTGATAAAAACTAAAGTTAAAAAACACCGCTTGATTATTGCTATGGTTAGTTGTGTATGTATAGGTATGGTGAGTGGCTATTTGTTTTTAGATGGTTATGTTTCCAAAGATAAAGACGCTGACATATTAGCGCGCGTTGCTTACGAAAAGCATTATAGAGCATACCAAAACCTTCCGCAGCCAACCATAAAAAAAGTTAATACTGAAATAGATCTGTTTCCTGAAGACCAAGCTTACCAGATAAAAGGCTCGTATTGGTTGGTAAATCAGCACAAGCACGCTATAGATTCTGTACTAATACATGTGCCTGAAGACTTTGAGATACAAGCGCTTTTATTTAGTTATAAAAATGATACCATAACGCTAGACAGGGCTATTTCAGAAATACCATTAAAACAGGCATTACAAGCCCAAGACTCGGCAAAACTCACCTTTCATTTGGCTTACAAATGGGAGGCTGTAAATGGTCATAATCCTTTTAATGCGATTGTAAAGGATGGCTCTTTTATGCGAATAAGTCGTTATTATCCTCAATTTGGGTATGATGCTAGTCAGGAAATTTCAGACAAGACAATTAGAAAACAACATGCTTTGGGCGAAGCCACTGCCATGAAACCATTTGATGCAGTAAAGACTCATATAGACGACTTTATTTCTTTGGACATGCAAATTTCAACCGGTAATAATCAAATTGCTGTTGGTACTGGCGCGTTAAAATCGCAGTGGCAAGACGCTAATAGAAATTACTATGAGTATAAAGCAGACGCCATTCCTTTTAGGTTTGCGGTTTCATCAGCTGCTTATGAGGTAAAAAAAACACAACACAACGATGTTTCTATTGAGGTTTTATATCATCCATTGCATAAAAATAATGTAGATCACCTTATTGAGAACACGAAGCTGTCATTAGATTATTGTACTAAATATTTTGGGCCTTATCCGTTTTCGTCTATTCAATTTGCCGAAGTGTCATCGTTTACACAAGGTTTTGCAGGCACCGCTTATCCTGGTGTTATATTTATGACAGAGCATATGACGTTTCATGCCAACCTAGCGGGCAACCATAATCAAGATGTTATTAATGAATTGGCTGGGCATGAAGTAGCGCATTTTTGGTGGGGAACCAACCAGATTGATCCAGATTACCGAGAAGGTTATGCCATGCTGACTGAAAGCTTGGCTATGTATACCGAAATGATGCTATATAAAAACATGTACGGCAAGGCAAAAATGCTAGAACGTGTGGCCATACATAAACAAATATATGATGCTGAAAAAGGTTTTACTGATAACTTATCGTTATTGAAAGCTACAAAAAACAATGCGTTTATTTCCTATTCTAAAGGTGCTATTGTTTTTGTTGAATTGAGTGAATTACTGGGCGAAGAACGATTGAACATGGCTTTGCGTATGTTTTTAGAACAACACGCATACCCTAATGCAAAGCCTACTTCAACTGATTTACTAGAAACGATTTTGAAGGTTAGCGATGATGAGATTAAAGACAAAATCAAAGCCATGTTTGAGTAGAAAAAATCAAATCTTAGGAAAAAAGGTTCAGAATTTTTCATGTTTTCACATTTTGCACAACATTTATACGTTATTGTTAGACATAGTTTTTATAAAAAAAGTCTTTGCTCAACTTTTGGTTCTTTATTTAAGAATTCATTTAACGCTAGAAAGTTAAAAGCAAGTTCATTAGGACTTACCTCTAATTTAAAGTAATACTCACCAGTCATTTGACAGGCCATACTATAAATTAATGTTTCATCTAATAATCCCTTATTAATCCCCAAAACTTTCATAAATTCTTTTCTGTCAGCAATTACATTTTCTAAAAAAAACTCATCTGTAAATGGAATATCATTACAAATCAAGTTAACCCAAGGAATTATATCTTTAATTCCCTCAACTATGCTTTTCGTTACTGGAAGATAAAATGAGTAATAACATTGAAAACTGCAATGATATACTTTAGCTATATTTTCATCATCCACTTGAGTAATTAAAACACTCACTTGATAATTATCAACCCAATGACATTCTGACAATTCAATGTACAGAAAATGTTTCTGTCTTATAACTGATTTTATAAGTTCAGATGCACTCCTTAATTGCCACAGTTTATATTCATACTTATTCTTAAAATAACCAATTCTTTTAAGCCTTCCTTCAGCTTCAGTATTCAATAAGTTAATTTTTGGAATATTCAGTTTGAAAGCTTTTTTGGTTAATATAACTGTCGATTTATTTATTTCTTGCCAATAAGCCCGATTAGTAAATTTATTATATATCACAATTATAATAGGGATCGAATGACTTAACCAATAGTCTGAATGCTTTTTACTACCTCTAAAGACATAATTCTCTTTATTTTCTTCATTAAAAAAGCTTTCTCCAGACTTTATTTGAATTCCAATTATTCTTCCTGTAGGAAATATATCTCCATTTAGATATCGTTTTTTGGTTATTTCAACAAATGCATCAATTCCAAAATCATTTATTGGTTGTTCACGGAATATCCACTCAAAATCTTCAACAAAAATTTTAGCTACTGAGAATACTCCTATTCTTTCTTCTTTGTTAAATGTCAATCTTTAATTTTTATTAAAATATCTAATTCTTAAATATGGGTACAGGTTAAACAAAGTTTACCTATTAAACCGTAACGTATAAAATCAAAATTCTCTCTCCCTTTATAAAATAACAGGTTAGATTACAATACTACTTCTCTATATCGAACTCATTTGGGTATATTAAAATTCATATTAGAATTTTAAAATTATTCTTTTACAGGTAACGCGTCATTTGCCGAAGTTGCATAAAGGCCTAATAAACATCCTGTAAAACCACCTGCAACGTCGGTAGACAGTATATCTCCTGAAACTATCCCTCCCAAGTTTGTATAGCCAGCTCCATTAATGGCATAATTAAACTCATAATTATCTCCTTCAGCCTTAATTTGAAGCTTTATCGGTTTATTCAATTCTATTTCTTTACTAGCAACAATGGTAGAAATGATTTTTCCTTGACGATTTGGCCAACTATTTTTTTGTAATACAAAAAAGTACTTATTATTATACCTAGTAACACCAAACACATAGTTACTACCTTCATTTTGTAATGCTACCACCCCAGCTAAATCGTGTTCTGATTTAGGTTTATAATTTAAAGTGGTAGAAAAAGAAAACGTGTTATGCTGCTGCCTATAAAATAAAGTTGACGTTGGTTTAACTTCCTTAATATTTGTATCGAATGGTGTAATTTTTAATCCGTTAGTAGTTTTATTTACAAATTCCTCTCTAGGTCCCCTTAGTCCAATCCAACGGTAATCAAGTTGTTTTGCAGTAAAATCATCAGTAAAAGTAAAATTACCACTGGGAAAAAAATCATTTTTTCCAACTTGATTTTCTACACCTACAGGCATAGCTAATTTAGGCTCTAAAGGCTGTAACCCGTTTTCAAAAACTGGAAAAATACCAGACCAATCTACTGGTAAGATAAACGTTTCTCGCCCTGTATTAACACGATGTTTTTCGTTTGGTCGTACAGCCAAAAACACGCCGTAATTTTGACCATTAGGACCTTCTACAATATCGGCATGTCCTGCCCAATCCACCTTATTCTCTCGCTCTATTGGCAAATGTCTTTGCGTTAAAATAGGATTATTAGGAGCAGGAAGAAATGGCCCTCTTGGATGGTCACTAATAAAAATAACTTCACTATGATTTCCCCCTGTTCCACCCTCTGCACACATTAAATAATACTTGTTATTCCTTTTATAAAGATGTGGAGCTTCAATCCAAATGGGCTTTTTACTAATATCAGTTCCTCCATTTACAATAATTTTATCTGTACCAGGAATAACCCTATCATTTTCCAAATCATAATCCCATATCTTAATTACGCGATGACCATTATATAATTCCTTGCCTTTGTCTGGTGCATCATTATGTACTACATAGGCCTTTCCATTATCATCAAAAAAAATAGAAGGATCAATTCCTCCAAAATCTAACTTAATAGGACGCCCCCAGCCTTTTTGAGGGTCTTTTGTTTTAACAACAATATTACCAAGGCCTTCAGAAAAAACTGTAACAATAACGTAAAAAGTATCATTATACGGGTTGTATGTAATTCCAGGAGCATAAACGCCCTCACTAATTCCAGTATTCTTAGGATTAAAATCAGAAACATTATTTAATACACCTCCTAAATCAGTCCAATTCACTAAATCCTTAGAATGAAAAATAGGTACGCCAGGAAACATTGCAAAAGAAGAACAGACCATATAATAATCATCTCCTTTCTTTGTAATGGCTGGATCCGGGTAACACCCTTGTAGAATTGGGGAGTAAAACTCGTTCGATCTTAAAGGGAACTTATTATATACTTCATCATTACCTTGATAAGTGACTTTTGAAAATACAGGACTCGCTTTTATATCACTTTTCTGGTTAGTTTGCCCCTTGACTACGGTAATAATTAAAAAAATAAAAGCGACAACTAATTTTAACCTGATGTTATAATTCTTATCAAGAAGTAGTTGAAATCGGTCCATGATTAAAATATTTATCTAATTTGAATACTTCCTAAATTGCTAAAAACTAATAATATCATTAACTCGTATTCTGGCTTACGGAGCTTGCTCCCTCAAACCATCTGCAAAACCTGTATAGGCTGGCTTTTTAGTAAACGAATTATCATACATAAGCGGCCAATCTTTACCACCATCATATCTCCAACTATCTTGATCTCTAAATCCCCAAATGGTTATACCATACTGTTGACTCGCTGGTACATTTTCTGTATAGTGATAAGATACTCTTTGAAATTGATCGGCCTGAAGCTGTGCGCGTTCATTGGTTAAAGTTGTAATATCGTTATTAGGATTTGCTCTTACATCTAATTCTGAAACATGAACTAAAAGCCCAGTATTAGCAACGTCATTTAAAGCTGACGCGATATCCGAGTCTGATGGCCAATTATAATTTAAATGCATTTGCAAACCAACGCCATCAATAGGAATGTTTTCCGAAATAAATTCGTTAACCATATTTAGTATGGCTTGGCGCTTGGATTGAATAACCACGTTATAGTCGTTGTAAAAAAGTTTTACGTTAGGGTCTGCTTCTCGAGCCCAGGTAAAAATTTTCTTAATGTAATCACTCCCCATTCTTTGGGTGAATATACTCGATCTAATTCCTGCGCTATCATCAATATATTCGTTTACAACATCCCAGGCTTCAACTATAGCATTTCCATTTTCGTCTTTAGCCTGAGCAAAATGAGCAACGGTCGTTTTAACATAATGTTCGATATGCGCTTCAAATTCGGCATCCGTTCCACTAAAGTTTAAGAGCCAATTGGGCACAGCATAATCTGGATGCCACACCAAGGTATGTCCGTGAACGCGAAGTCCGTTAGCTTTCGCGTATGCGACAATCGCATCGCCATCGCTAAAATCAAAATTATCGGGGCCAATAAAAAAATTGGCCATTTTCATATCATTTTCAGCAGACATACTATTGTAATCATTCAATAATACGTGTTTGAAATTAGTATTCTCAGCTGAATTCGAATTCAATTTAGATGCAGAAACTATGTTTCCAATAGGAAAACTAGGTATACCCTTTAAGTACTCTGGTGTATTTTCTTCTTCAACATTTTCGTCATCATCTGGTGGCGTAGGCCCTCCTACTGTAACTCCAGAATCATCTGTGCTACATGCCATGAAGCTTGCAATACATAGTAACACAACTATCTTTTTAATTTTCATAATTTATTTTCAGTTTTAAACACAGAATTTCTGTTAGAATTATGCAAAATAAAAATCGCTCATCGCAAGTTATGTAATGAGCGATTTTCCCTAATTAAACAAACAAAATACAACTCAATATGACAAACAAGTTGATTTTACTTTTAGTTAAGATTACTCGTGTTTTATTCTACAAGACTAACCTCTAAATCATCGATATAAACGACACCACCAACGTTTCCTTCGTAACTCATACTTATAGCAAATCTTGCGTTATTCTCGCCACTATTAGTAGTATCTACAGTGAAATCATAAGAAACCTCTGTCCATTCGTTATCAAGAAAACCTTGTTCAGGTGCAGCCCATTCTGCCCATCCCGGATCACCACCTTGATCTATGGCTATTTTCAGATTTGTAATACCCTGTCCTTTAAACCAAACACTTAGGTGATAGGTTTTTCCATTTTCTACAGTCATGCTTGACGTTGGTTGGATATCCCAGGCATTTGCCCCAATATCATTAATGGTAATTTTAACACTTTTGTCACCGTCATGGCTATGAGCATCTGTTATCTCGCCACTAATAAGCGTTCCGGATAATCCGCCCCAACCTACTATATCGGTTGCTTCTCCTAGTTCAGACTCTTCAAAACTACCATTTATATTTACTGGTGGCGGTGGCGGTGTGCCTGTTTGAATTAATGCGATATTATCAACATAATATACTGCGTCAGATACCACTCCTAAATCTAATACCACTCGGGTTTGCGGTGCATTGGCTACAAACGACCATTCGATTTGTTGCCATTCTGCCGTAATATCATAATTACCGCTATATAAAGCATCTGGATTTGTAGAGAATCTAATATTTCCACCATCTCCCGGAGTTCCCGACTGTGCTTTTACGTACATAAACACGGTATATTCCGAACCTACTTCTGTATTTGCAGGACTACTAACAAATTGTGTTCTCCAAGCATCACCACCCGCTGCAGCGGCACGAAGAGTTCGTCCAAAATAGGCTTCACCATCGGCTGTAGTAGCAGTCATGCCGTCTCCACCATTCCATTTTTCCCAATTATCAAAATCATCGCCGCTACCCAATTCTAAAGTACCGTTTAAAATTAAATTAGTTCCTACATAAAACGGTAAAGCTGGCATGGCTTCTCCTCCATTGGTTACCACCTTAAACTCGGTAGGAATATTTTGCGGCAATCCTGAAGGCACGGTTACTACTAATTCGGTAGCCGAGGAAGAAACCACATTTGCTTCAACACCACCTATAGTAACAGAATTCAGATTATCTAAAGATGTTCCTACAATGGTTACATTTTCTCCTCCTGATGCTATATTTGGAGATATAGCCTGAATGATTGGATACGGTCTAGATGCCACTTCGAGCATCGTGGTAACCGTATAACCATCTGCCATTACCAAAGTAAGTAATGCATCTCCTATAGGTGTTGATTCCGGTAATGTAATTGTAATTGAATTACCCTCTAGTTGAAATGGCACTTGATTCTTCTCTAAAAAAGTGAATAAAACAGTATCAAAATTGGTTCCTGTTAGAATGACATCTTGGCCAGGATAAAAATTTTCGGATGTTACATTGTCTATGGATACCTCCGAAAATGCTTCATCATCGTCACAACTTACTGCTAGTAGTAATACAGCAATAATTGCAAAACATTTACTAATGAATTTAATATTTTTAAGCATAGTTTAAAATTTTAAAATTAGTTTGAAGTTTATTGGATTACTTGGTTAGTACAGCCAACTAATTCAAATTTTATTGATAACCTGGGTTTTGATACGCCCCCTTTTCTCCATCCGACATATCTAGCGCATCGATTTGCGTTCTAGGTATTGGTCTTAAATAATTGAATGGTTGAATATCTCTCGTAATTACCACAGGTTCATGGTCTGTCGCGGCATCACCTGCAATTTCGTACGAACCTGCTAGTTCGTTCCATTTTTGCGTACGTACTAAATCGTACCAACGGTAGCCTTCGCCAAAATACTCTCTAGAACGCTCGGCCAAAATATAATTGATGTCAATTACCGCAGGTGTTGCATTCATCATAGCTTCGCTATTGTCTTCCATACGTTCTTGTTGTTCGCCATTATCAAAACGCCATTTACCAGCACGTGCACGAATTACATTAACTAATTCTCTAGCAGAATAACGACCGCTAGCACCTTTTACAGCAGCTTCGGCAGCTACTAAATAAAATTCAGAATATTTAGCGATTGGGAAAGGACGGGTAATCGATCCATTTGGAGACCCTAAACCACCGGCGTTATCGGTACGATACGTACCAATTTTCCACAAACCAGGATAGAATCTTTTATTAATTTCGTTTAAATTAATCACATAATCTGCACGACCAGGCAATTGGCCTCCACCAATATTACCGCCATTTACACTATAATCTACAGCAGGATTGTAATCATCTAAAAATGAAATCACAGCATCGCCTGGAGCAATTGGCATACCATTGGCTCCTGTTATGGTTGCCTCTTCTCCTCCACCTTTATCCCAATTGCCGCGATAACTCGTAACAAAAGTACCGTCGAAACGCGAGTCTAATTGTTTCTCTGCAAATGTTTCTGTAAACACATTGATAGTAGGTGCCATACGCGTCCATGGTCTACCTAAACTTTGTGCTGCTTCACGTTGAACAGCAGAAACACCGTCAACACTAATAGTGGTATAATTAGACGTTACCATCCATGCCGCTGTATTTCCGCCACGTTGATCGTCTGGATTTGCAAATCCATTTATAGGCGAACCACCATTATAAATTTCGCTGGCTTCGGTATGATCTGCATACAACATCATTTCCTGATGGCGATCGTTACTTCCTTCATGCACATCGTAAAAATATTCTAGTAAAGCATACGGCCCTGGGTTTTCGATTCCTGCAACTGACATATCGTAGGCTTGTTGAAAATAATAAGACGCACTATTACCTGCAGGATCTGTTCTAGGAGCTTCTGGATAAGTCGGAATATTATTAGGATTTTCTAACCACCAAGCATAGGTTAAATAGGCTTTGGCCAAAAATAATCTAGCTACATTTTTAGTAACGGTACCTGTTAATCTTGGGTTATCTGGTAAATCGTTAATAGCTTGAACCAAATCTGGAATGATGGCATTTGCATAAACCTCAGGCACGGTATTACGAACAGACGTTCTAACGGCTGATTGGTTAAATTTCAATTCTCCAGAACCTAAATCTAATGGTACACCTCCATAGGTTTGTACCAATAAAAAGTAGTAAAATGCTCTAAAAAATCGCGCTTCAGCAATTAAGGATTGGTCTAGTCCTACAGCTTCAGCATTTTCAATAATTCCGCTTGCTGTGTTAATCGCAGGGAAAGCCGCCCCCCAAGGTCTACCAATTACGTACCCACTTTCTGAACTTAAATTACCCTGACCAGCAAAATCTAAGTCGAAAAAGTTATTATTAGCACTTTGCGCTGGCGCATATTCATCTGTCCCAGTTTCCGACGTACTCATAAAATACGCAAAACCATATATTGTTCTTAAATTTTCATACAGATAAGTTAATCCGCCTTGTACCCCTAATTCAGTAGTAAAAAATTCTGGAGTAAAAACGCCTCTTGGTTCTTCTTCTAATATATCATCAGAACAAGACCCTAATAGCAAAGATAAGGAAAGCATTGCTACCATAGATGTATATATTATTTTAATCTTTCTCATTATAAATTAATTTAAAATGTTATGTTTAATCCTAGAATAAAATTTCTTGTAGTCGGAACATTCGTTCCAATAGTTGGAATTCCCGCAGATATATTAGTCGTGTTTACTGCAACGTTTTGGCGTGTTCCATCGTTATTAACTCCAGAGTTTGTTTCTGGATCCATACCAGATTCGTCGTGAAAATCTGAAAATAACACCAATGGATTTGTAACTGTAGCATAAAGACGCAATCTTTCGAACACAGAATCTTTAAAACCATCTTGGTTAAAATTGTACCCCAAAGTGATGGTACGCACTTTTAAGAAGCTACCATCAAAATATCCTAAAGTACTTGCGTATTTTTGGTTATCGCCACTTTGTATACCTCCCGGTGCAGGGTATTTAGCTCCAGTATTTGTTGGTGTCCAATAGTCTACATCGACATTGTTTCGTCTACCTGTTAACAAATTTAGATATCCATTACCTGAATATAGTGTACTAACAAGCGTTCCTCCTTTTTGAAAAGAACCAATCATACTTAAATCAAAATTTTTGTATGCAAATCTTGTGTTGAAACCACCTTGAAAATCTGGTGTAGGATCGATTATTACCCTATCATCTGGACCGATGGCTCTTGTAGGCGATCCATCTTCATTATAATCGCCAGTATAGCGTACTCTAACCATACCTTCATTTCCTCCTGGCTCGAACTGATTTAAATATTCAAAACCAGGGTCATTTTGATTCCAAAGCCCTAATTTTTCATAATCGTAAATAACATTGATTGGAGATCCTACAAACCAAAGTTGGTTTACATTTTCGGTTTCGCCAGTGGCTAACGATGTAATTTCGTTTTTATTAGTATACAAGTTAAATCCAAAATCCCAAGAAAAACCATCAGGGTTATCAATAATATTAGCGTTTAGAGAGATTTCAAGACCTTTGTTTTCGGTACTACCAATATTGCTTGTTACGCTACCAACACCTGCTGTTTCTGGCAATCCTAGCCCGTAAAGAATATCATTTGTTTTGGTTAAGTAGTATTCTATACTACCAGATAATCGATTATAAAAGAAACCGAAATCTAAACCAAAGTTGTAAGTTTCTGAGAATTCCCAACCTAAATTAGGATTTGGAAGTTGGTTTACATAATATCCTGGCGCAAAAGTATCTCCAAAATTGTAGTTCACCACACCTAATCTCCCCTGAGTAGAATAAGGAGCAATGGCTTGGTTAGATGTTTCTCCATAACCAGCACGTAATTTAATTAGGTTAACCCAATCTACATTATTCATAAAAGCTTCATTACCGATATTCCACCCTAAAGATACCGCTGGATAAGTAACCCACTTATGACCAGATGCAAGTCTTGAAGATCCATCGGAACGTATTGTAGCTGTTAACAAGTAACGGCTGTCGTACTGGTACATAACACGCCCCATTAATGATAGTAAACCAGACTCCCAATATCCCGTTTCGTATCTTGTAATATCTTCAGACAATGCTGAATCTATATTATACCATAAAGACTGCTCGTCTGGAATGTTTTGAGCTGCCAAACCTACATTATCACTTGTCGTGTTTTGCGATGAAAATAATCCCACAAAATTAACTTTGTGTTTTTCTGCAAAGGTTCTATCAAAAATCAATTGGTTTTCTATAACATAATCTCTGAATATGGAACTATCATAACTAGCAGTAGATGGATTGTTTGGGTTGTAGTTAAAAACACCTTGCCCTGTAAAGTTACCATCGCGACTAGAACGGAAATTTAAACCTACATTAAGTCGGTATTTTAAACCCTCTACCCACGGGATACTCAATTCGCCATAAATATTATTATAGGTACCAAAATCTAATTGTTCATTGGCTCGACCATCACCTACTCTATTTATTTCATCTCTGGTTGCGATCCATAAATCGTCTGCCTCGGTTTGAAGGCGAACAGATTCTAAATAATTCCCATTGGCATCAAAAGGACTTAGTAAAGGCGAGGCATCTAAAACGCTTCCAACCCCTACAAGACTGCTTGTGTTATTGAAATTGGTTACCGAATTAACTCCAAAACGTAAATGTTTTCCAACTTCCTGATCAATTTGCACCCGAATGGAATAACGATCAAAAGAATCGCCAGGCAATACAGATGTTTCTTTAAAATATCCAAGCCCCACGTTGTAAGTTCCTTTTTCAGAGCCTCCTTGCACATTGATATCATGTGCCGTTTGCATCCCCGATCCGTACAATAAATCTTGCCAATCTGTATCGTTAGACAAGGCTTCATCCCCATTTAATCCAAAAAGAGGCACACCACCATTATTAGCAGCAACATCGGCGCGTAATTGTATCAGTTGGGCAGCGTTCATCATTGGATATTTAGCAAAAACTTCTTTTACACCATAATAAGTGTTGTAAGAAATTGAAGCCTTTTGCCCCTTTGCTCCCGACTTCGTTGTAATTAAAACCACCCCATTAGCTCCCCTAGAACCATAAATAGCCGTAGCAGATGCATCTTTTAGAATATCTAAACTTTCAATATCATTAGGATTGATATCGTTAAGACCTCCCGAAAATGGTATCCCGTTAAGAACAATTAATGGATCGTTGGTTGCAGAAAGTGAACGCACACCTCTAATTCGTATTTGTGGCGCGGCCCCTGGTCTTGTGCTTGTAGTTGAAATATTTACACCAGCAGCACGCCCTTGAAGCGCTTGTTGAAAGTTGGCTGTTGGAATTTCTACCAAATCGTCTCCTCCAATAGAAACTACCGACCCTGTTACAGACTCCTTGGTTTGAGTTCCGTAACCAATTACAACAACTTCATCTAAAGCTTCTGTACTTTGTTCTAGTATAACATTAATTTCTGCGCGACCATTAATCGGGATTTCTTGCGCTGCATAGCCCACATAACTAAACGATAAAACAGCGTTATCAGCATCATATGGCAAACTAAAATTCCCATCAAAATCTGTAACAGTTCCTTTATCGGTTCCTTTAATTAAAACGGTTACACCTGGCATTAAACCCGTAGCATCAGATACGGTACCCGACACTTCTTTAGTCTGTGCAAATAGACCAAAGCTCATGTTCATAAATAAAAGAAAAAGAAGATATTTTCTATTTCTTCGTTTGACAATAGTTAGTAATTTGTTAAGCATAAGTTAGTTTTTTTAAATATTAATTAATGAATAAATCACAATAAAACCATTAAATAATTTTCGATATGATAAATATACACAAAATAACCACTCACACAATCGGTTGTGTATTATTTTTTTAGCATATATTAACATTTAACACTTTTTAGATTATTATGATTTAATATCGTTTTATAAAGTCCTGGTCACTCAAACCAATGAAGTATGTGTACCAGAATGAAATATATTACTGCGGTTTGACAGCTTTAATTATTTTTTTTCTGAACAATAAGGATCTATGGTGTGGATTAAACCCTCATCATCATAAGTCAATTCAACAAACTTCACTGAGCGTAAATGTGTTACACCCTTTGACAAACTGGAGTCGTGATAAAACAAATACCATTTTCCTTTGTATTGACAAATAGAATGATGGGTTGTCCACCCTATAACTGGATTTAAAATTCTGCCTTTATAGTGAAAAGGACCGTATGGGTTATCTCCAATGCCATAACATACGTAATGAGAATCTCCAGTAGAGTACGAAAAATAGTACTTACCATCATATTTATGCATCCAAGCCCCCTCAAAAAAACGTCTTTCATTATCACCTTCTAACAACCGATTGCCTTTTTCATCCAAAATAAATATTTCATGAGGCTCTTCAGAAAATTCTAACAAATCATCTGTCATTTTAGCCACTATTGGCCCAAGTGCTGGTTCGTTTGGTTTCGGTAATTGATAGGTTTCCCTGTAGATGTTATTTCTATATTTTTGTAATTGTCCACCCCAAATGCCACCAAAATACATATAATAACGACCATCCTCGTCTTCAAAAAAAGCTGGATCTATACTATAACTCCCCCTTATAGGTTTTGCTTCTGGTATAAATGGTCCTGTAGGCGAATCGCTAATCGCTATTCCGAGTTGGAAAATTCCTGCTTTATTTTTGGCAGGAAACACAAAATAATATTTCCCGTCTTTGTAGGCCGCATCGGGTGCCCACATTTGCTTATCTGCCCAAGGTACATCATCTACATGTAAAGCCACTCCATTATCTACAGCTTCAGAATCGATATCGTCCATAGATAGTACATGATAATCTTCCATCCCAAAATGATCGCCATTATCGTTAAAGACTATTCCTGCATCTATGTCGTGAGACGGATAAATGTAAATTTTGTCGTTAAACACATGAGCAGAAGGATCTGCAGTATACATATGTGTAACTAAGGGTTTAGAGATTTCATTTTTAATTAATTTCTCTATTTCTAATTTGTTCATAATATCTTCTGGCATAATCTATAATTGTATTTAAGATTAATAATTCGCTTTATAATGATTGTCTTCTCTCTTTAAGGTCTGCTTCAATGTCAACTTCCATTTTCTTGTTTATTTCATAAAAGAATAACAAGCCTACTACCAATAAAAATGGTATGGCGGGATAAATACTTACCAACAATTTTGTTCCGTAAATGGCTTGCTCGGGCTGTATAATGTCTTGTGCATTTGCAACAGATTCTTTGGTTACATAACCATATTTCCCTAAAATCCATGTTAATAAAGCACTCCCAATACTCAAACCGCCTTTTAAACCTACCATCATGGCCGAAAATATAATGGCCGTTGCGCGTCTATTATTTCTCCATTCTGAAAAATCTGCCACATCGGCAACCATAGCCCACAGCAACGGAATAGTTATTCCATAGAAAAAACCATGAAAAATTTGCGATAAGAAAATAAGCCCAATGCTTTCTGCTGAAAAGAAATAAAAGATGATTATGAATATAGTTGACAAAAAAAGTGCAATGCCAAACACATCGCGTTTTCCATATTTGTCGGCTAATTTTTTAGACAACATGATGCCGAAAATCATAAAAATAATACCGCCAGCATTAAACAAACCAAAACCAGACGACACGGGATTTTCTCCAAAAAAGTTCATCCCAATTTGGCTAAGAAAATCTAATATTGGTTTTATAAATTTGACCAGTGCTTCTTTAGATACATAATTTTCAAAATAATACACATACGAACCGCCTTTCATGGCAAGCGTCACAAAAATTAGCGTGGTGACTGTTAAAACTATAATCCATGGTCTGTTTTTAAACAAATCGGACAAGTCGTCTTTTAAACTAGATTCTTGCTCGGGCTTCGGAATAATGCGTTCTCTTGTCGTTAAAAAAGTGATTAGCAACATAACCGTACCAATAACAGCTAACCAAGTCATCACGATTTCTATCCCAACTGCTTTATCACCATCTCCAACAGATTCAATGATTGGCAACATAAAAACCTGAACAAAAAATTGCGCAAACATAACCGCTACAAATCGATAAGCAGACAAGCTATTTCTATCGGCCATATTGCCTGTAATTACGCCACTTAATGCGGAATACGGCAAATTATTAGCTGCATACAATAATAACAGTAAACTGTAAGTAACAACAGCATAAATGACTTTTCCTTTATAGGCAAAATCTGGTGTGCTAAATGCTAAAAGCGCAACAACTCCTAAAGGGACAGCTGTAAATAAAATCCAAGGTCTAAATTTCCCCCATTTGGAATGGGTTCGGTCGGCCAGAGCGCCAATTATGGGATTGAACCCAAAAGCCGCAACAAGCCCAACAACCAACATAATAACAGAAGCGTGATTGGTCTCTAAACCATAAATATCGGTATAAAAATAAGCCAAATAGGTAATTAATGTTTGAAACACCAAGTTGGCAGCCAAATCGCCTAAACTATAGCCTACCTTTTCTATTACCGATAATTTTTGTGTATCCGTTTTCATCTTAAAACTGTTTAAGAATTAATTCGCTTTTAAGCTTAATATACTATCATAAGCCTTTTTAGGTTTCAGATTTCTATCAAATAATAGCGGATAATTGGTTCTGCCATCTATTGGCCAATCGTTCAACCAAGACTGCCCGTCTTCTACACCCCAAAAAGTAACTCTACTAATTTTATCCCGATGTTTTAAGAACAACTCAAATATAGACTTGTAACGTTCCGCTAATTTATTCTGAATAGCATCCGGAAGCTTATCTGGATACGGATTCATCGCTTCAGACTCCTCAAACTCTTGATTCACTTCGGCGCCTTGCAAATTTTCTGGTCTTGGTAATAAGTTAATATCCAACTCCGTAATCGCTACTTTTATTCCCAATTCAGAATACGCTACAATACTAGCTTCAATTTCTTCTATACTTGGCGTGTCCAAATGCCAGTGCCCTTGCATACCAACACCATCAATTTTCACACCTTGATTTTGAATATTTTTAATCAATTTTATGGCACCGTTGCGTTTATCTGGATTGGTCATATTATAATCGTTATAATACAAATCGGTATTCGGATCGGCTACTGCGGCCCATTTAAAACTTAAAGGCAAATAAGAAGCACCCATGACTTCTAAAAACACCGATTCTCTTAAAGTGCCATCTTCATTTAAAGCTTCATTAACCACATCCCAAGAGTCAATTCTACCTTTATATCTCGAAACAATGGTTTTAATATGATCTTCTAAAGTATTCGCCATTTGAGTACTATCCTGAATCTCGGCAATCCAAGGCCATAATTGACTATGCCACACCAAAGTATGACCATGAATAAACATATTGTATTTCTCTCCAAAAGCTAAAAACTTATCGGTCTGGTTGAAGTTATAAACCGATTTTTCGGGATGTACAAACATGGATTTCATAATATTTTCGGCTGTAATGCTATTGAAATCGTTTGAAATAATTGCCGTATTTAAAGAATCCTGTTCTTCTATTTGCGACTCATTTATCGCAGCACCCATATAAAAGTCACTTTTATAAGCTTCCTTTAAAGACGTTACTGTTTTTTGATTCTCTTTTTCTTCGACGTTCTTACACGAAACACACACCAAAGAAGGGATCAGTAGTATTAACAAATACTTAGTTAGCTGTTTTGTCATAGTCAATTTATCGTTTAGTTATTGTTTGCTTTTTTACTTTCCGGCGGACCAAAATAGGAGCCTTTCAAGGCAGAATCTTCCGTTTCAATAATGATTTTTTGAAGTATTAGTCCTTCATCGATTCGGTAATAATTTAAAGTGTGGTTACCACTTTTATCAATATCAAATTCTTTAGTAATCACCTTGATATTATCGGCTACATTTTGTTCCCACTGCTTAGGAACTTTCCCGTTATAGTTGAAAATATTAGGATCTGAATCGTAGTTTATTTCAATTGGTTCTTCATCATTAAAAGACAAGCCAAACAACTTGCCCGATCTTGCAGCATAATTTATGGTTGGCGAAAAATACAGATGTACTTTTACTCTTCCTTCAGATTTCAGATTAATTGGATACGATAGTTTAGGTGATTTTTTTGATAATGAAACGCGACCTGCTTCCACTGGCAAAGACATAACAGCCGATCCTGTTTTCCCAAGATTAGGAATCACCTTCCATGAAAATTGCTTCGGTTCTGTTTTTTCTGTAAAGTTTTCGGCAGAAATACTAATGACCCCATTATTTTCTACAAAACCTTTTATTTCGGAAGTATTTAAATGATTAGCTTTTATTTTTACAGGTATTTTTTTACCTGCTCCAGAAATCACAACAGCTGTTTCGTGTGTTCCTAAAAGTATTTTTTTCCAATTTACATTGAAATAAATACGCTTTTGGGTTTTAATGTTTCCTTGTTTTTCTGAAATATGCAACCAGTTTTCATCGGATTCAATAATGAACTCAAAACTTGATTTCCCTCTGTTGAAAACATCTATATAATAAGTTTGATTATTTAGATTATCAAATTCTGGTAACACCGCAATGTCTTTACTATTTGGCCACCAAGCTTCTGATTCAGCTAAGGAAATTCCCATATCCGCAGCATTTGGCAATGGAATGGTGGAAACTTCTGGTTTTATATTCTCATTCGGATCTTGCCACGTCGTATAGCCAATATGTGTTTGTGCCATCATGTGGTTCCACTTGCCATTAGCCAAAGTGTGATGATAATATTTGGTAAGACTTTCGTCCACCTGAAACATACTATCCACCTGTTTGGCGTAGAAATTTGTTGAAGCACGACCTTGACTACTAAACAGTTTATTTTTAGCTGCAGACACATACATTTTATTCAAATTTGAAGTCGCTAAAATTGGATAAAGCACCAATTGATAATATGCATCTTGATACTGTTCTGGCAAGGTTTCTTTAATTGCAACTGCCTTATTTTCCAATTCTTGATAATTAGAAACGATTGAATCTGCTTCGCTATAATGTTGCAAACTAAATGTTGAAGCGTCTAGTAACTCTGGCTTTCTGACTGCAATATATTTGGTCGATTTACGTAAAAGATCGGCAATCGCTTTGGTTTGATGGTCTCCGAAAACTTTTTTAACCCATAAATCATAATAATCGGTCAAATTATCCGGATGCCAGGCTTCTGGATCCCAAGCAAAATCTAGAAAAAACTCCGTTGGAAATTCCATTGGTTTTATATCTCCAACATTAACAATCCACACCTCATCTACCTCATGTTTATACGCCAAATGCATTTGCTCCCAAACACGTTCTATTTGTGTAGTATTAATCCATTTATAACTTCTAGGGCCGCCAACATAATCGAAATGATAATAAATACCATAACCGCCTTGTCTTGGTTTGGCATTTAAACTTGGTAAGGTTCTCAAATTTCCCCAATTATCATCGCACAGCAACAATGTTACATCATCTGGCACCCTCATCCCCTTTTCATAATAATCCTGAACTTCTTTATACAATGCCCAAATCTGAGGTGTTTCTTCTGCCGGTTTTCCTGTTACATTTTCTATAATGTCTCTTTGGGTTTTTACTATATTTTCTAAAAGTTCTATGGCTGTTCCCTCTGTCATGGGTTCGTCGCCATCGCCTCGCATACCAATCGTTACCAAAGATTCTTTGGTTCCCATTCGTTGCATCCCTTTAGTCCAAAAATCGATTAAACCTTCTGGGTTGGTATTGAAATTCCAATCTCCAGATCCAAATTTTTCCCATTCGGCATGGGCTCGGGTTAACGGCTCGTGATGAGATGTCCCCATTACAATGCCGTATTCATCGGCCAATTCGGCATTTTTTTCATCTTCAACATAAAACATGCGTCCCCACATGGCTGGCCACAGGTAATTACCTTTCAATCTTAATATCAGCTCAAAAACCTTTTCATAAAAATCTGAATTAAAAGCCCCATAATGTTCGGTTACCCATCCCGATAACGCAGGTGCTTCATCGTTTATAAAAATACCGCGGTACTTTATTTTCGGTTCGTTTTGGGTATGAATTCCAGGAAGTACATGCAGTTCGGTCTGTTGTACAGCAGGAACATCTGCCCAAAAATGCCACGGGCTCACCCCGATTTGATAAGACAAATCGTAAATACCATAAATCGTTCCACGTTTATCACTACCCACAATAACTAAAGCTTTGTCAATTCCCGGTAAAGGATTGTTTACGGATACGACAACAAACTTTTCACGTTTATCTTTTAACAGTGATTCTTCAATTTTTCCACTTTTTATGAGAGCTTCTATAAATTCACTTTTACCATAAGTTCCAACAATCACCAAGTTTTTAGAATTAGTATGCGTTTCATTTAAAATTGAAGGGGCTGCACCTGTAACTGTTTTTAAATCTGCTTTTAAATGATTGACCACTTTTAAAACTCCAGAATAGTCAGATTTACTAACTAAAATTGAGTTTACCTCGCCTTTTGTTGCCAAAGGATAGTTTGCAGCTGAAGCTTTGGAAACCACATACTGCTCTGGATTTGCTGCATAAAATTGGCAGGTAAACCCCACAAACACAATTAGTGCAACCAATAGATTTTTAATATGTAACTGCGTTGTCATTTTCAAAATTGGTTAGTTTCCTGGTGCGTAAGGGAATTTTAATGATTGATAGTATTCTAAGGTATGTGCAGGGCTTTCCACGCCTGCTGGCAAATCTTCACCAGAAAATTGTTGAAAGTAAAGTAAACAAGCATCTCGCCACCACTTCGCCTCGTTCAACTGGATTTTCAAAAACATACTAATCTCATGGTAACGTTCTGCATCTACATAAGGCTTCATCTTACTCCAAGTCGCATTCATATCAGCAACCTGATTAACGCCTTCTTGGTATTTAAGCGCCATACCATCCCAAAGCGATTTTCCGTTTTTCAACTTATAATCCCAAGGAAGATGATGGAACCACAATAAATATTTTTCGGGACAAGTCTCGACATTGTCAAACACATTAGCGACTTCGCTTTTATATTGCCCGGTAGCATGGCTTCCTGATTTAGAACGATCGAAACCAACACCCAACTTATCCGCTTTATGATAATACTTCGGGTTCCATTCTGGTCTCGACAAATCGCTTACCCAAGGCCCTGGTCCGTAATGATGTCCCGTATCCATAATATGATGCAAACCTAGAGGCGTCATGTAATTCACAACCGCTTCTCTAGAGTCTAGCAGCATCTGTTCAACCGGATTTATAAAATTGGAGTTATTAGAAAATGTACATCTTAACCATTCATCTGCAATGGTTTTTGGTTCCAGATACGGATTCCACGCCAAACGACCATAGCCATACCAATTGGCTTGCAACATGGTATTTCCTGTCCAATTTATATCGTTTCCAATATTTGCTACACCAGCTATACCCGTTAATTTTTTATTGCTCAAGGTGCCGTCTACAACTTTCGCTACGGTAGATCCTTTGCCTTTTTGCCAGGTATCTTCTTCTAAAACTTCTTTAAACAATTCTGGCAGAAAAACAGTGTGGGTACTAAAACCAAGGTACTCCTGAGTTATCTGAAACTCCATCATTAAAGGTGTTTTTGGCATCGCCCCAAACATAGGATGAAAGGGTTCTCTTGGTTGAAAATCTATCGCACCATTCTTCACTTGTACCAAAACATTGTCTTTAAATTGTCCGTCGTAAGGCACAAATTCATCATAGGCCTGCTTGGCTCTATCTTCTGGATCGTGTTCAGAATAAACAAATGCCCTCCACATGACAATACCGTTATAAGGTGCAACAACTTCTGCTAGCATATTAGCGCCATCAACATGATTTCGACCATAATTTTGCGGCCCCGGTTGCCCTTCGGAATTAGCCTTCACTAAAAAGCCTCCAAAATCTGGAATCGCTTTATAAATTTCAGCTGTCTTATCTTTCCACCATTGTATGACTTCTTTATCTAACGGATCTGCCGTTTTTAAGCCACCAAGTTCTATAGGTGCTGAAAATCGTGCGGTTAAATACACTTTAATGCCGTAAGGTCTAAACACATCTGCAAGGGCTTTCACTTTTTCTATATATGCTTCGGATAGGATATACGCGTTCGCATTTACATTGGTTAACACCGTTCCGTTAATACCTATAGAGGCATTGGCTCTCGCGTAATCGATATACCTTTTATCGATATACCCCGGTAGTCGGTGCCAATCCCAAATTGAAAAGCCTGCATAACCGCGCTCGACCGTTCTATCTAAATTATCCCAGTGATTTAATACTCGAATATCGATTTTAGGAGAATCAACAATATTTAAATTTTCAATAGACTGATTGGTTTGTAATAATCGTAAAAAATGATAAACACCGTATAAAACACCGACATCTGTTTTCCCTGTTATGACTATATTTTGATTCCCAGCAACCTGTACAGATTTAATAACAAATCCTTCGCTGTTAATTTTGTTTAAATCGGATTGGAGTTTACTTTTCAACTGAGTGCTTAAAAAGCTTTCCGATCCAAAAACCAATGTTTTATTGTTTATTGTTTTAGAATGTTTCAAGGGCGTTCCTAACAATCCAGAAAACCCAAGATCCAATTCGTTCATAGCCATATTGATAGTTTCAGAATCTCCAAAAGCATGAATAGCTTTCAGATTAGACACATAATTTGCTCTGAGCGCTTCGTTTTCTACTAATTTATACTGCAACCACAGTTTATATCCATTATTGGCACTGGTATTTATGCAAATACAAAACAAAACCAACAAAAAAACTTTTTTTAACATAAATTTCTAAATTACAAACGAGGTTTTTAAATTCACCAACACTATTAAATTCATAATATATTCACTTAATAATTGCGAAGATATCAAATTTATTATAAATTGCAACCGATTGTGTAAAATATTTGAAATTGTAAATTAACAATAAATCGTACATAAAACTAACACTGCCTAACTAATGAAAAAAGCTATAATATCTTTATTGTTGTCGAATCTGTTGTTGATTCTATTCGCCTCCTGTGAGAAATCTGAAGAAAAGAAACAAGAAACAGATAAAATAAACACATCACACACAATTACAGACCTACTTCCCTTCCAAAACATTGATTTATCACAGGCTCAAAGAATTCAAGATTTAATCTCGAGATTAACCATTGAAGAAAAAATTGACCAAATGATGAATGCAACCAATGGTGTTGAACGTTTACATATTCCACCTTATGATTATTGGAACGAGGCACTTCACGGTGTTGGTCGATCTAGCGTTGCCACCGTTTTTCCGCAAGCCATTGGCTTAGGCGCAACGTTTGATGCCGATTTAGCTTTTAGGGTTTCTAATGCCATTTCGGACGAAGCACGAGCCTTACACAATGCTGCTATAAAAAAGGGCTACTACAAACGCTATAGCGGACTAACATTTTGGACACCCAATGTGAATATTTTTAGAGATCCACGCTGGGGGCGAGGTCAAGAGACTTATGGTGAAGACCCTTACCTTACAAGTATTTTGGGTGCTTCATTTGTAAAAGGTTTACAAGGAGACCATCCCGAATACTTAAAAACAGCCGCCTGTGCCAAGCATTATGCCGTACATAGTGGTCCCGAAAAGCTAAGACACGAGTTTAATGCTACGGCTTCTCAAAAAGATTTATGGGAAACCTATCTTCCCGCATTCAAAGCCTTAGTCGATGCCCAAGTAGAATCTGTTATGTGTGCTTACAATAGCACCAATGGCGAACCATGTTGCGCTAACAACTATTTAATTTCGGATGTTTTACTGAACGATTGGAATTTCAAAGGTCATATTGTTACCGATTGCGGAGCTCTGGAAGATTTTTATAATCAACCAAATAATGGCGGGCATGGTATAGTTTCTACACCTGAAGCTGCTGCGGCTTTGGCCGTTAAATCGGGAGTGAGCTTAAATTGTGGAAGCACCTATCAATACTTAAAAGAAGCATTGGATCAAGGTTTACTTACTGAAGCCGACATCGATATACAGTTAGCAAAATTACTACGCACCCGATTTAAATTGGGCATGTTTAACCCAGCTGAAGCGAATCCATACAATGCTATTCCCATAGAAGTCGTTAACAGCAATGCACATAGATCACTAGCTAAAGAAGTAGCTCAAAAAAGCATCGTACTTTTAAAAAACAACGGCGTTTTACCACTTAAAAACGATTTATCTAAATATTTTATTACAGGCCCGAACGCTGCAAGTACCGATATTTTGCTTGGCAATTATTATGGTGTTAATCCAAACCTAGTAACTATTTTAGAAGGCATCGCTCATGCTATAGATCCTGCAAGTCAGCTGCAATATCGTTTGGGTTGTATGTTGAACGAACCGTCTAAAAACCCAATAGACTGGGCCAGTGGCAACGCAGGAAACAGCGATGTTACCTTTGCTGTTTTAGGATTATCTAGCTTGTTAGAAGGTGAAGAAGGCGAATCTATTGCATCGGAAACTGCAGGCGACAGACTCGATTATAACCTGCCTAAAAGTCAAATGGACTATTTAAGAAAATTGCGAATAGCCGCCGATAAAGATCCTGAAAATAAAAAACCAATTGTAGCTATTATTACGGGTGGTAGCCCGATGAATTTAGCTGAAGTCCACAAACTAGCAGATGCAGTGTTATTAGTTTGGTATCCTGGCGAAGAAGGCGGTACTGCGGTTGCCGATATTCTTTTTGGAAAGACCTCACCTTCAGGTAGACTACCTATCACCTTCCCTAAATCTTTAGAGCAATTACCTGCTTACGACGATTATTCAATGCAAGGAAGAACATACAGGTACATGACGGAAGAGCCACTTTACCCTTTCGGATTCGGTTTAAGTTATACTGATTTTACGTATTCTGACATTGAAACAACTTCTAATACCATTTCAGAAACCGAAAATATTACAGTAAAAATAACACTAACCAATACAGGACAGGTCGCTTCGGATGAAGTGACACAAGTGTATATTTCAGATTTAGAAGCTTCAATAAGTGTGCCCAATTACCAATTAATACGCACACAAAGAGTGCATTTAAAACCTAATGAATCGACAAGCTTAACATTTGAATTAACGCCAAAAGATTTTGAAATGGTTCAGCTGGATGGTTCAAAAACCATTGAACCTGGAGATTTTAAAATTTATATTGGTGGTTCTAGTCCAATTCAAAAAAGTATGGACCTTGGCGCCCCAGACATACAAACTACGCTAATTACTATAAAATGATTTTAAAAATGAAAAAACTTCAAGCTTACTTAGTTTTACTTATTCTTTTAATTACAACGCCTTCATTTTGTCAGGTTGTATTACCTAAAATAATTAGTGATGGTATGGTTTTACAACGGAATGAGGACATCAATATCTGGGGTTGGTCGGCTCCAAATGAAGCGATCAAAATAAATTTCAAAAACAAAACTTACAAAACAAAAGCCAACGAAACTGGAAAATGGTTTGTTACTCTAAAGAAAATGAAGGCAGGAGGTCCATACAATATGGAAATCGCTGGAGAGAAAAATACTATTGCGATTAAGGACATTTTAGTTGGTGATGTATGGCTTTGTTCTGGGCAGTCCAATATGGTGCATCAACTCGATATTCATGATGTTACTTATGCCGACGTTATCGAACATGCGAATACGCCTGATATTCGTCATTTCAAAATTCCTACGACCACGAGTTTAACAGGGTCAAAAAACGATTTGGAAGGCGGGTCTTGGCAAAAAGCCATCCCCAGCGAAATCCGATCCTTTTCGGCCGTTGCCTATTTTTTTGCAAAAAAAATTCATGATAAACACCACATTCCTATTGGTTTAATAAACGCTAGCGTTGGAGGCACCCCCATAGAAGCCTGGACGCCTGAAAGTGGTTTTAAACAATTTCCAGATATTTTAAAAATTATTACAGAAAACAAAGACAGCACGTTCGTTGAGGAACAAATGGCTTTTTTCAAATCTAAAAAACAGCCAATAGACTTATCTGTAGACAAAGGGCTAACAGCATCTAAACCTTGGTATGCAACTGATTTCAACTCAAAAAACTGGAGAAATATCAATATCCCTGGCTATTGGGAAGATCAAGGTATTAGAGATTTAAACGGCATCGTTTGGTATCGAAAAACAATCACTGTTCCCAAAACCATGACAGGCATCCCGTCAAAAATATTTCTTGGACGCATAGTCGATGCCGACGAATTGTATATTAACGGCGAAAAAGTTGCTAACACAACCTATCAATATCCGCAAAGACGGTATCACTTAGCTGAAACAGTTTTAAAACCTGGTAAAAACACCATCGCCATTCGTGTCATTAATTATTCTGGCAAAGGCGGTTTTGTACCAGATAAACCATATTATTTAACTACAAAACAAGATACTTTAGATTTAAAAGGCTATTGGAATTATAAAGTCGGTGCTGTTTTTGAAAATGATAAGGCCACTAACATTTCTGAAAAAGAAGCTGCCACATACCGAAATATCAACCCTCAAAACGAACCCACTAGCCTTTATAATGCCATGGTCGCACCAATTACAAACTACAATATAAAAGGTGCGCTTTGGTATCAAGGAGAGAGTAATTCGTGGCAACCCGAACACTATAAAGACTATCTTGTAAATCTCATTACGAACTGGCGAGCGGTGTTTAACAAACCTAAACTCCCCTTTATTTATGCGCAATTGCCCAATTTTATGGAGGTAAACTATTCGCCTTCCGAGAGTAGTTGGGCTATTTTAAGAAACAAACAATTGCAAGCACTAGAAACACCCAACACAGCAATGACCGTAAATATTGATTTAGGTGAATGGAACGACATTCATCCCGATAACAAAAAAGATGTAGGCGAACGCATGGCGCTTGCTGGGTTGGCCTTAGCTTATCATGAAAATATGGTGTATTCAGGACCAATTTATAAAAATCATACCATTGAAGGCAACAAAGTAAACATCTTCTTTACGCACCTAGGAAGTGGCCTAAAAATAAAACAAGGTGATGCCTTACAAGAATTTGCAATCGCCGGAGCCGACAAAAAATATGTTTGGGCTCATGCTAAAATTGTAGATAATCACATTGTGGTTTGGAGTGATAAAATAGAAAACCCTAAATACATAAAATATGCTTGGGCAGATAACCCCAACAACCCAAACTTGTATAATAAAGAAGATTTACCTGCTTCGCCTTTTAAAATTGAATTGTAATAAGACTAACCTGTTATTTATCAAGCTATAAAAAGCAGGTCTAAAAATTATATCGAAAGAAAACTATTTAATTTGCTTTTTGTTAGATGACTCTCTTGCCAGTACTTCTGTGTTTAAAAAAGTAATTTGTTTTTCAATTTCATCATTCTTCTTTGAAGCCTTTAAATATTTAAGAATAATCTCTGCAGATGCCTGCCCCATTTTAGATGCTGGATGAGAAATGGTAGACAAAGAAGGATCGATAATCAAAGAAATAGGGTCGTTATTAAAGCCTATAATTGCTAAATCTTCAGGTACTTTAATGCCTCTTTTTTTTGCAAATTGTAAAGCACTAACACCTAAAATATCACCTGGTGCAAAAATGCCATCAGGTGGATTTTTTAGATTTAACAACTTTTTGCTCACCTTCTCTGCTTCATCATAAGTAATTTCGTCTACTTTAACTATTAATTCTTCTAATACGGGTAATCCATGATCTTTTAAGGCTTGAATATATCCATTTTTACGTTCGTAAAAAATACTGTACTCATAACCAGCAGTTATATGTGCTATTCTTTTACACCCTTGATCTATCAAATGTTTTGTAGCTTTATAACCCGCACTAAAATTGTCTATCACAACATGAAAGGTTTCAAAATGTTTAGGAACTCTGTCTACAAAAACCAGAGGTGTATTATTATCTGTAAATATCTTAAAGTGAGCTGTATCTTTTGTTTCCATAGCCAGAGAGCAAATAACCCCGCTCACTCTATTATTGTATAGCGATTTTGTTAAATTTACTTCTTCTTTATACGAATCGTGAGATTGCATAATTACGACTGTATATCCAGCCTTTTGTGCTGTAATTTCAATACCACTAATTAATGAGGATAAAAATGGCTGAGTAACTGTAGGAATTAGAACTCCAATAGTTTTCATTTTATTACCCCTTAAACTTGCAGCTAAATTATTAGGGCTGTACCCCATTTCTTCTGCTGTTTTTTTAATTTTCTGTATTGTTTTTTTACTTATGGAATGATGATCTTTAAGTCCTCTAGATATCGTAGAGGTTGCCAAATTAAGTTTCTTTGCTATATCATATATAGTTACCTCTGTATTTTCTTTCATCTAAAATTAATTTGAATTATTCAAATATAGTCTTTTTCCTAAAATTTAATTTTTACTAGTTTACAGATAAATTAAAAAGCATAAGCTTAACAATATTAAATTAAAATATTCCTCTAAAACCAAACGCAACCGATTGTAATATTTATTAACTTGCTAACCTTTAAAAGAAAATTTAAGTGCTTTAGGAAATTTTCTTTAACTGATAATTAAGTTACAATTTCCTAATTCTATCCATCATAAATTAAATTCATATATTATTAATTAAATAAAGAACATGAAAAAAAGACAATTAGGCACCAATGGTTTTGAAGTAAGTGAAGTAGGTTTAGGATGTTGGCAATTAGGAGGAAACTGGGGAAAAGAAATCAATAAAGAGGACGCTTTTAAAATTTTAAATGAGGCAGTGAATAATGGTATAACATTTTTTGACACAGCAGATGTTTACGGAGATGGTAAAAGCGAGGAATTAATTGGTGAATTTTTAGAAAAAAATAAATTATCAAATGTAAAAATTGCCACTAAATTTGGCCGCGGAGCTCAAGTATTCCCTAACAAATACACTGAAACAGCTTTAAGAAATAGCGTTGATGCTTCTAGAAAAAGGTTAAGATTAGATTGTATTGATTTATTACAACTCCATTGTATTCCTATTGAAGAACTAAAAAAAGGTGAAATTTTCGATTGGCTTAGAGCACTACAAAAAGAAGGTAAAATCCGTCATTTTGGAGCAAGCGTTGAGAGTGTTGAAGAAGGTTTATTGTGTTTTGAGCAAGAAAACCTCCAATCTTTACAAGTTATCTATAATATCTTCAGACAAAAATTAAAAACCGAATTGCTTCCGCAAGCTCAAAATAAAGGAGTTGGAATAATTGTACGCTTGCCTTTAGCCAGTGGATTATTAACTGGAAAATTTAACGAAAACACCATTTTTAATAGTGATGACCACAGAAACTTCAACAAAAATGGTGAGATGTTTAATGCAGGTGAAACCTTTGCTGGGCTTCCATTTGAAAAAGGAATTGCCTTGTCAAACGATTTAAAAAAACTATGTCCTCCAAATCTTTCAATAACCGAAATGGCACTCCGCTGGCTTTTAGACCATGAAGCTGTTAGCTCAGTTATACCCGGAGCCAGTAATCCTAAGCAAGTTAATTCGAATGCAAAAGCTAGTAATATAGATCCTCTCTCAGCAGAACTTATCGATGAGCTTAACACGTTTTACAAAACATGTGTACATAATCATATCAGAGGGTCGTATTAAAACAAGTTGATTTAATAGACTTTAAATACAAGAATACAGAGAATTAAAAATGATTTTAAAACAATTGAACTGCTCAAAAAAAATATAGGTTAGATGTAATTTGATAGTAATCAAAGTACTGAATAATACTAAACCAATTCTAAATTACCTGAAAGAGACATACAATATTGGGGACAACAATTATACAAAGAACCGATTAATTGAATACACTATGAGCAATAAGCGATAATACTAAACCAATTCTAATAAACACAAAACCCACAAAAACAAAAAACCTCGATAATTTAACAATTACCAAGGTTTTGAAGTGTATTATATTTTAAAAAGTCGGGGTGGCAGGATTCGAACCTGCGGCCTCCTGCTCCCAAAGCAGGCGCGATAACCGGGCTACGCTACACCCCGAAAAAATTATCGAGGTGCAAATATATAGCTTTTCTTTTAAAACAAACAATAATTATAAGTAAATTGTAGTAAATATTTTCTATCTGTAATTATGAAAACTTTAATACGCTTACTATCAGTTTTTTTGTGCATTCAATTATCGTCTTGTGCACAAGATAAACAATCAGAAACAACAGAATACACCTACGAAATTGTAGTGCCAGATATAAAAACACCTTGGGGGTTTGTGTTTTTACCCGACAATAGTATACTCATTACAGAAAAATCTGGGGAGCTTATCCGTGTCATGAATGGTAAAAAAACTATTGTTAACGGCCTCCCTCCAATCACTGTTTTGGGTCAAGGTGGCTTATTAGATATTGCACTGCACCCAGATTACGAGTCTAACGGTTGGTTATATTTTTCCTATGCCTCATCAAAAGGTGAAGGTCCTGGTGCAAATACCGCAATAATGAGAGCAAAGCTTATCGACAACACCCTGCAAAACACACAATTGCTCTACAAAGCAACACCTAACACCAACAGCGGACAACATTTTGGATCGCGCATTGTTTTAGACTCTAACAACTACCTGTATTTTACTATTGGAGATCGTGGTAATCGCGAAGAAAATCCGCAAGACTTAACTCGGGATGGCGGTAAGATTTACAGATTGCATGACGATGGCCAAATACCCGCGGATAATCCGTTTGTAAATACTCCTAATGCAAAAACAGCTATTTACAGCTACGGGCATCGAAATCCGCAAGGCATGATAATTCACCCTAAAACAGGAATCATTTGGGCACACGAACACGGTCCGCAAGGTGGCGATGAAATTAACGCAATTGAAGCTGGAAGAAACTACGGTTGGCCTATTATTACTTACGGCATTAATTACGACGACACGCCAATAACAGACGAAACCGAAATGGATGGCATGGAACAACCTTTGCATTATTGGACACCCTCTATAGCTCCTTCGGGCATGTGTTATGTTACTAGCCAAAAATATCCAGACTGGCAAGACCATCTATTGGTTGGGTCGTTAAAATTTCAATACTTAAATCTTTGTACATTACAAGGCAACGCAATCACTCACGAAGAACAATTATTTAAAGACATCGGGCGTGTACGTTCCATACAACAAGGACCAGACGGTTATATTTACCTTGGTGTAGAAAATGTTGGAATAGTTAAAATTATTCCAAAGAATTAATCTTAAATTTGTACGTTTTTAAAATACAAATCCCATGCTTATTATCGGACTTACAGGTGGCACTGGTTGTGGCAAAACAACGGTTGTAAATCAAATATTAAACGAACTTCCTACAGACGAAGTCGGTATTATTTCGCAAGACTCTTATTATAACGACACTTCGCACCTTTCTTTTGAAGAACGCACAAAGATTAATTTCGATCATCCAAAATCTATCGATTTCGATTTATTATACACCCACCTTAAGCAACTTAAAGCTGGACAAAGTATAGAACAACCCGAATATTCGTTTGTAGACCATAACCGTACAGGAAACACCATACTTACCCACCCCAGAAAAGTAATGATTGTTGAAGGCATTCTAGTTTTTACACACCCAGAAGTTAGGGAGTTATTCGATATTAAAATATTTGTTCATGCCGATAGCGACGAGCGTTTAATTAGACGATTGAAACGCGATATTTCCGAACGTGGCCGGGATATAGACGAGGTTCTTAATCGGTACCAAAACACACTAAAACCCATGCATCAACAGTTTATAGAACCTATGAAAGAATATGCAGATATTATTATACCTACAAACAAATACAATACTGTTGCCATAGATATAGTACGTGCTACCATAAACGAGAAACTTCTATGAAAATATCATTTCTAAACAATAAATACTTCAAACATTTTAAAAATGGTTACCTAGTTATAGGTATCGGTTTTTTAATATGGATGTTGTTTTTCGATAGTAATTCTTATCTTATTCATCGTGAACTTAATTCAGACATAGACGAATTACACGAAGAAAAAGAATATTATATAAACGAAATTACCAAAGACAAAAAGGCTTTAAAAAAATTAAGTACAGAAGAAGGTCTTGAAAAATTTGCTAGAGAAACCTATTATTTAAAACGCGAAAACGAAGATATTTATATTATAGAATACGAAGACAGCTTAAAAATAGAAACTAATGAGTAAACACGATTTGTTTAGCGAATTTAATCCCGTAACGGCCAAGGCTTGGAAACAAAAGATTCAAGTCGATTTAAAAGGTGCCGATTACAATAATACGCTTATATGGAAATCTCCAGAACAGATTCATGTTAAACCTTTCTATAATTCTGAAGATTTAAAAACAGAAACCTATTCCCCAAACACCAAAGCAACGACTTGGAATATAAACGAGCATATTTATGTAAACAACGAAACTAGCGCAAATAACAAAGCGCAATCGGCGTTAAAAAAAGGAGCCTCTGCCATTACTTTTTCTATTAATACAGAGCAATGTAATATAGATTTGCTTTTAAAAGATCTCGATCTTGCTTCTACAGACATCTATTTTCAGTTAGGCTTTCTATCTTCAGATTTTGTAATGAAACTAAACGAATTTGCATTAAAAAATGACGCTTCATTTTATGTTTCAACAGACATAATTGGGCATTTAGCCGAATCGGGGAATTGGTATACTACACTACAAAACGACCACGCCAATTTAGAACGTATTCTAGATTCTTGTTCAAATTTAAAAAGCAGTGTTAGTGTTAACATGTCGTTATATCAAAATGCTGGCGCTACCTGTGTACAGCAGTTAGCTTATGGTTTAGCTCATGCTAACGAGTACCTTAATTATTTTAAAAATCAGGCCAATACCCTATTTACATTTAAGGTAGCTGTTGGGTCTAATTATTTTTTCGAAATCTCTAAATTACGTGCTTTAAGGCTATTATGGCAAACACTTGCAAGTGAATACCAAAACAATACCAATTGCCATATTGTTGCATATCCAACCAGCCGTAATAAAACTATTTACGACTATAATACTAACATGTTACGCAGCACAACAGAATGCATGAGTGCCATTTTAGGTGGCGCCAATAGCATTAGTAATACTGCTTACGACTCGATATTTCACAAAACAAACGAGTTTGGATCTCGTATAGCCAGAAACCAACTGCTAATATTAAAACACGAAAGTTATTTCGATAAGGTTAACAATCCTTCAGACGGGTCTTATTATATAGAATCCTTAACACAGCAACTTGCAGAAAAAGCATTGCAGTTATTTAAAGATATTGAAGCCAATGGTGGTTTTTTAAATCAATTAAAAGAAGGAATTATTCAGAAAAAAATTAAAGAATCCGCTTTAAAAGAACAAGACGATTTTAATACAGGAAAGGTAGTTTTGTTAGGCACCAATAAATACCCTAATACCAAAGATAGCATGAAGGACAACTTAGAGCTCTACCCTTTTCTTAAAAACAATCCTAGAAAAACACTTATAGAACCAATACTTTCTAAACGTCTAGCCGAAACTCACGAACAAGAACGCTTAAAACATGAGTAGAAAAAATCTGCAACATATAACGCTACATACAAATGCTGAAGCAAACAATTCCAGCAAGGGTGATGTTTTTTTTCTTACTGCTGAAGACATCCCTGTAAAACACAACTATTCTAAAGCAGATATTGCACAAGCACCTCATGTAAATTTTGCTGCGGGCATTACTCCATACCTCCGTGGCCCATATTCTACAATGTATGTAAAACGTCCTTGGACGATAAGGCAATATGCTGGATTTAGCACCGCCGAAGAAAGTAATGCTTTTTATAGACGTAATTTGGCTGCGGGACAAAAAGGCTTGTCGGTAGCGTTCGATTTGGCAACACACAGAGGCTACGATTCAGACCATGAACGTGTAATTGGCGATGTTGGGAAGGCTGGCGTTGCAATAGATTCGGTTGAAGATATGAAACTGCTTTTCGACCAAATTCCTTTGGATAAAATGAGTGTTTCTATGACCATGAATGGTGCAGTTTTACCCATTATGGCATTTTATATCGTAGCTGCCGAAGAACAAGGTGTCTCACCTCAACAACTGGCAGGAACCATTCAAAACGATATTTTAAAAGAATTCATGGTTCGCAACACGTATATTTATCCGCCTAAACCGTCCATGAGAATCATTTCAGATATCTTTAAATTTACCAGCAAGCACATGCCTAAATTTAATAGTATCAGTATTTCTGGATACCACATGCAAGAAGCCGGTGCGACTTGCGATATCGAATTAGCTTACACCCTAGCTGATGGTTTAGAGTATATTAAAGAAGGACTTAAAGCTGGCATGGATATAGATACCTTTGCCCCTCGCCTTTCATTTTTCTGGGCTATTGGCATGAACCATTTTATGGAAATTGCAAAAATGAGAGCTGCACGTATGCTTTGGGCTAAACTGGTTAAACAATTCAATCCCAAAAACGAAAAATCACTAGTTTTAAGAACACACTGTCAAACCAGTGGTTGGAGTTTAACTGAGCAAGATCCGTTTAACAACGTTGCTAGAACAACTATAGAAGCTGCTGCTGCCGTTTTTGGAGGCACACAAAGTTTACACACTAACGCTTTAGACGAAGCCATAGCCTTACCAACAGATTTCTCGGCCAGAATTGCCAGAAACACACAAATATATTTGCAAGAAGAAACACAAATTACTAAAACGGTCGATCCTTGGGCGGGAAGCTATTACGTAGAAACCCTAACACAAGACATCGCAGAAAAAGCTTGGCAACACCTACAAGAAATTGAAGCCTTAGGAGGCATGACCAAAGCCATTGAAGCCGGAATTCCTAAAATGCGCATTGAGGAAGCTGCCGCAAGAAAGCAAGCTAGAATAGACTCTAACCAAGATATTATTGTAGGCGTAAATCAATTTCAATTAGAAAAAGAAGATGAAATTTCTACACTTGAGATAGACAACCAAAGTGTAAGAAATGCTCAAATTGAACGCTTAAACAATATTAAATCTAAAAGAAATCAGCAAAACGTTGAAAAAGCACTTCAAAACCTTAGCAATGCAGCAAAAAACGAATCGGAAAATTTATTAGCTTTAGCTATCGAAGCTGCCAGAGAACGTGCTACTTTAGGAGAAATAAGTACTGCCTTAGAAAAGGAGTTTGGCAGATACAAAGCGCAAATTAA
Organism: Formosa sp. A9; assembly: GCF_051200825.1. Taxonomy (GTDB): domain Bacteria; phylum Bacteroidota; class Bacteroidia; order Flavobacteriales; family Flavobacteriaceae; genus Formosa. The sequence goes on from NZ_CP195158.1 coordinate 2,267,209, forward strand.
AACCATTTCGGGAGTGTATAGCAAAGAAATTAAAAACGACGATACTTTTAAAACTGCAAGACAGCTAGCCAATACTTTTGCTGAAATTGAAGGCAGACGACCTCGCATAATGATAGCTAAAATGGGACAAGATGGCCACGATCGTGGCGCTAAGGTTGTTGCTACAGGCTATGCCGATGTTGGCTTTGATGTGGACATTAGTCCGTTATTTCAAACCCCACAAGAAGTCGCCAAACAAGCTATTGAAAACGATGTACATGTGTTAGGCATATCATCTTTAGCTGCTGGACATAAAACATTGGTTCCTCAAGTAATTGATGCCTTAAAAGATTACGACAGAGCAGATATTATTGTTATTGTAGGAGGCGTAATTCCGAAACAGGATTATCAATTCTTGTTTGATGCTGGAGCTAGTGCCGTTTTTGGTCCAGGAACAAAAGTTGCAGATGCAGCAATTTCAATATTAAACCACTTAATGTCAGATTAATTGTATATTACTAGTTGTAATACACTACAAACTGGAACGAATTTCTAAAATTTAACTAGAATTAATTCGTATTATATAAAATAACATAAGGCTTATCACCTTAATATAAAATAATTAGCTATTTTTACACGTAACGCAAGGGTTTACTTGTGTCTCCCCCTCATCAAAACTGCTTTTCATAACCTACTAGTAATAATTCATTTTACAAAATACTTAGCAAAACAGTTTGATTATGATACGAAACTATTGGAATGAAAAATGGAAAGAAATAAAATTCGACGATAAAATAGCAGATAACGAGAAGTTTAAGATCTCTAATTACGGTAGAATTATTAATTGTAAAGAAGATGAAGAATTTCTTGTAAAGAAATATTACATAAATGGCTATCAAAATTTACCGCTACGCCAGAAAAAAAATGGTAAAAACACCAGTCGTTATGTGCATAAACTTGTAGCAGAACATTTTTTAGATAAAAATGATGGCGTTTGTGTTATTCATTTAAATTACGATAAAACCGATAACCGCGTTGAAAACCTAAAATGGGCCACTAAACGAGAAAAAGAATTACACCAATTTAGCAATCCTGCTTACAAAAATATGGTACGCAAAATACCACGTACTGCAAAACTGACCGAGACGAAAGTAAAATTAATTAAGCGTAAAATTAACGACCCTAATCGCCGAACCCGAATGAAGATGATTGCCAAACAATTTGGCATTTCCGAAATGCAACTTTACCGCATTAAAACTGGAGAAAATTGGGGTAAAGTAACCGAATATTAAGAGATAGTTTTCGCAACTTGTTAAACATCTTTTAAAAGTGAATTAACCTCGTAACTAAACTAATGAGTGGTTACGTAAATAATCCTCAACCTTATATCACACTCTGTTTTGTTGTAATTGCTTCAAAAAAATGAGCGTTTACTAAAACCTCACCCTAATCATTTTCGACAATAATTCTGCTGATTAAATGATTTTTCATCACTAAAAATCAGCATTTAAGCATTTATTCGCAATATTAAATTCTTTTCGGCACACTATTTGCAATTTTAGTTCATGTACGTAATAGCGCTATAATGAAGTACATGATTTAAGATTGTAACAGCATGGTTTAGATCTTAAAAATTACCGTTTAACCCTAAAACCGAAGTCTGATGAGAATTTTATTTACTATATTAAGTCTGTGTTTAGCTGTAAGCACTACAGCTAAAACCAAAATTTTTAATACAATTACAACTAACCCTTACCATTACAACACCAAATCTTTCATTTTTCTTGAACAAGGTGTGGAGTTTTCTGTTTTTCCTGATGGGCAATTCGATTTCTACATCCCGTCTATTAATAATTATAGTAATGTATCTGTTAGCACACCTAACTTCAATTTCAGTTTTAATACAGGCTATAATTACAATCCTTATGTGCAATACGACCACTTTGGTGCTGTAATTCAAGTTCAGAGCATTCCTCTATTTTACGATTTCTATGGCAGGATTTCCAGAATTGGAAATGTAGTTATTAATTACAATGGCTTTGGCATGGTATCTCATATTGGCAACATGGCTATTTTCTACACCAATAATGTGGTAACGCATTACACGGGTTATGTAAATACGTATAATAGATATTATGTTGTAAAACCTTGGCATAATTATTATCGTGTTCCTAAACCTAATTATTGTGTTATACATTACGAACCATATCGTCGTAATTATGTTGCGAACAGGCGTGCATACATAAAACCTTACCAATACAATAAACGACCTGCAGTAAACAGAGATGTTCGCTATATTAAAAATAACACAACGAATAAAACATATAGACAGTTTAACGCCTCAAGAGATTACGCTAATGCCACGAAACGTGATTATACGAATACGCGATCAAAATCCACAAAAAACAACACCAACAATCGTTATTCAGCAACCGATTACAGTAGCAGAAAAAACATCGAACGTAACAAGAACACATCTAACAGAAACTTTAACACCAATAGAGCGCAAAACAAAAAACCAAACACCAATAGTTCACGTACATATAATAAGCGAGAGCATTTATCGTCTCAAAACACAAGCACATCATCATCCCGAGAAAGTGCTTCATCTAGTTCTAGAGGGCGTAGATAAAAATATTAAGGGAAAATTCTGCGATCTAGTTTGCCCCAAAGCGTTTCGCAGGATTTTCTTTTTAGAAAGGTAATCGTTTTAAAAACTGATTGATAAGTTTGGATACATCATCCGAGAAATTAAAACCATATACTATTCCCACATAACTTAAACCTATAAATATACTTTTTAAAGCTATATTTAATACGGGATGAAACGGAAAATCCCAGAAATAAAACAATAATCCAACACCTAAAATCAGGCTAAAAACCTTTAAGGATGCGGTGGTAAATGGCAGCATTTTAAATTTTAAATACACAAAAACAATCTTTATAATATTGTAAGCAACAACCGATAAAAATGTAGCATAAGCTGCGCCATCTATACCATAAATCGGAATAAAATACATATTCAAAAACACCGAAACTACGGCCAAAAAAACGCCTTGAAGCAAAACCATTCTATAATAATCGCTATTGAATAAAATAGCATTGTTATTACCCAAAAGATTATCGAACAGTTTCGTTAAACCAACAAGAAACACCACCAAAACTCCGCTACTAAACTGCTCTGGAATTAAAGCATACAACTGATTGATATTTAAAATAATTAGCAAAAAAATAAATCCGCTGATTATAAATAAATTTAAAGAAGACTTTTTATATAAAACTTGTAGCTCGTACTTATTATTTTCGTTCAAATATTTTGCCGTTAACGGACTTGTAATTTGATACATAGACCGAGAAGGAACCCCAATAACCGCTGCAATATAAATAGCAACACCATAATAAGCCACCTGCTCTAATAAATTGTAATGACCAATCATAAATTTATCTATCTCTAAAATAATATTAGCTACAGAACCCGCTAAAATAATAAGAGAGGTATATTTCAATACCTTGGAAAGATTATTGATTTTCGAAAACTTAAGTACTGGCCTTTTTACACTAAAGGCATAACCCATCATAACCACAGTTCTTATAATATACATTACAACAATCCCAACAATTAATTGATGTACGGAAATGATATTTAAATGCAGAAAAAACAATAACAACATTACGCCTAACCTATGAAAAACTTCTTTCATAAAATTACCGAAAACAGTTTGAAGCTGCACTTTAGCCCAAGCATAAAACACTTCGAAATAAGCAAAGGCAATAGCCGAAATATAAATAAGCCAAACATAGTTTTTTACTAACTGGTTACCTTTAGCAATCCAATTACTTATGGCATCGAACCCCATAACTCCAATAAAACCAATTGGCACAATAATTACCAATGGTAAAAATAACATTAAGGTTAAAAAACTGTTTTGCGAAGTTCTTGTTTTAAATGTTGTATAAAACTTAATAATTGTATTATTAACCCCAAATGCCATAAGCGGCATTAAAATATTGGCCGTAGATAATATAAAGGTAATTAAACCAAAATACTCATCGCTTAAAAAACGAGTAAACAAAAACAAGGTATTTATAGCACCTAAACCAAACCCAAAATAGGTTATTATTGTGTTTTTTATTGATTGATTAATTACAACTCCCATTATACCAGTACTGCTAATGAAGCTGTTAAAGATTGTCTACTATACTTTTGCAAACCTATACCATGCGATTGCAAATTCCCTGCTTTATAAGCTAAATAATAGCTGTAAATCTGAGACTTTAATTCGTTATAAGCATTATAATAAAAATAATGACCTGTATTGGTTTCTTTAATAATTTGCTCGACATCTGATGCTTTTGGGCCTAAAGCTAAAATGGGTCGATTAGACACCATATATTCGAACAACTTACCCGGAATGATGCATTTAGTATCGGGAGAATCAATTTCTATGAGTAACAATACTTGTGATTTCCGCTGAAACGCTACCGCCTGCTCGTGATTTACATAACCAAAATTCTTACAAAATGATTGCAGTTTAAATCCCGCTATAGAGTTAAGAACATCTTGACTTACATGCCCTACCAAATGCAATTGAAAATCGGAAGCAAAATCGTTGTGACTGTTTATTAAATCTTCCAATACACGCCAAAGCATTTTTGGGTTTCGTTTAGATAATAACGAGCCAATATGTGCCATTGTAAATTTTGAATCTAATGTCATTTCATTCAACTTAACATAGTCGTAACCATTTGTTATAACATGAATAGGCTGTTTAGTAATGGCTTTAAATTCCGATTTAGTAACATGGCTGGTTACAATAATATCGTCGGCATGCTGTAAAATGTCTCGCTCTAAGTCCTTATGCTTTTTTTTAGAAGCTTCAGTCAACTTAAGCTCTTTATGATAACCTATCGTTGTCCAAGGATCTCTAAAATCAGCGAACCACTTTACACCTAATAGTTGTTTTAACTGCAAACCAATTAAGTGCAAACTGTGCGGTGGTCCTGTAGTAATTACGGCATCGACATCGTGATTACTGATATAATTTTTTAAAAAAGACACCGAAGGTTTTACCCATAGCACCCGTGCATCGGGAATAAAGAAGTTCCCCCTGATATACAACATCAATTTCTCTAAAGCCGTTTGTGCTTTAGCTTCAGTTATTATCCCCTTACTTATGGTTTCAGATTTTTTTTTAGAAAACATCGCCGCCCATTTATAGGGCTCTTTTATAGGATGCTTTAAAAGTGTTACATCCTTAGGTATCTCTTGTTCTAAACTAGAATCTAATATAGGGTAATTCGGGTTTTCGGGAATATACACTATCGGATGTATATTATATTCGGGTAAATATTTTACAAATTTAAGCCAACGTTGCACCCCTGGCCCTCCAGCTGGCGGCCAGTAATAGGTTACAATAAGTACGTTTTTTTTCATTGGTTTCAGTCGTTAGTTGAAACTATGCACTTTTAGTGCTAGACTTTCAGTTTCTATAAATATTTTTTCGCCACGAATGCACGAATATTTGACATAGTTTTTATAAAGATTATTCGTGTATTTGTGGCTAAAATAAATACAAATAATCGGACTTTCAGTCTGTTTTCAAACCTATAGACTTCCAGTCTATAGTGGTTTAGGTATAAAAAAATGTAACTTCTTAATTGTTAGCTTCTGCATCACCTACATGTTGTGATGCTGATTTATTTTTAAAACCTAAAAACAGCCCTAAAACAATTAAAACACCAACCAACAACGAACTCGCTAAGGCTATTTTGCTACCGGTTTGTATTACCTTAGGTTCAAACTTAAATTCTATAGTATGATTTCCTGCAGGCACATCTAATCCTCTTAAAATATAATTTACACGCTCGTGTGGCACTAATACATTATCTAAATACGCATTCCACCCCTGACCGTAATAAATTTCTGAAAATACAGCAAAACCTTTATTAGGGTTATTAGTTTGATATTTAATATAATTAGGCTTGTAAGCAACTACATTTATTGCTGCCGTTGAGTCTATTACATTTTTAGAATTCGCGATAGTTTTAGACGTTGTAACAGCTACATTTTGAGTGTCTAAACTATCTAATTTTAATATTTCTTCATTTGCGTTTTCAACCAATTCAACACGATCTACAAACCACGCATTACCATTGGCATCTGTATTCTCGTAAGGAAAATAATCGCCTTGCTCGTTTTGCGCTATAATATATTTTGTATTTAACATATTAAGCACATTGATATTGTTTTTTGAAATATAAAAATCGAACACCTCATTATAACGCCCTAATTTTGCAGCGTGATAACCGTTAAGCGAATTATGGAAATAAGACGCTCTAGCTGCTCCCGAAGTAACATCGAACACTCTAAAATGTGTTGTATCTTTTAAAATTTGAAGATCTGCTGCATTGGGCTGATAAGGTTTGTTAATCTGCATGGCAGACATAAAATCGTCGTTGTTAACATAACGTCTATCCACCCCTATTAAATCGAATAAAATAAGTGCGGCAAAAGCAATAGTAACTAAGGTTTCGGATAGTTTTTGTTTTAAAAACATAAAAACCACCCCTGCCGATAGCAAGACTAAAACTAAAGTTCTAATAGTATCGGTGGTAAACATGCTTACACGATCGGCACGAATAGCATCAATAAAATCGTGACCGTAATTTTGGGCGTAATACCCATCATTTACACCAACAAAATCGAATAATGTCGTTTTAAACAGTAAAAATACCAAAGCCAATCCAGCTGTTATTCCAGTAGCATACTTTAAAGCCTTCAACTTATCTTCACTGGCATTCGACTTTTTAAACAATTCCACTAAAGCAAAAACACCTAAAACCGGTATACATAATTCTAAAATTACTTGTATAGAACTTACCGCCCTAAACTTATTGTACATGGGTACAAAGTCTATGAATAAATTAGTTAAGACCTCGAAATTTTTTCCGTAAGATAGTAAGAGCGATAATACTGTGCCCCCTACAAGCCACCATTTTAATCGGCCTTTTACAAGAAATAATCCCAAAACAAATAAAAATAAAATAACTGCCCCCACATAAGCAGGCGCTTCAACTATAGGTTGATCTCCCCAATATGTTGGTGTTTGTTTAGCTATTTCTCTAGCTTGCAATGGTGTTGCGCCCCGTTTTAAATTGAATTGATAATATTCAGAATCTTTACCTACATCTTCGTGGCTACCGCCGCCCAACAGTCTAGGAATAAAAAGGTTTAAAGACTCTACAATACCATAGCTATATTCTGTAATATAATCTTTATCGAGACCTGTAGATATTTCTTTAGTAGAACCGTCTGCATTTATGGTTAAATCGCTTTGGCCACGTGTACTTTCTTTAACGTACTCTTGTGTTGCCAGAATATTAGTCGCATTTAATCCGATTGACAAAATTACAGCCACAAATAAAATTCCAACCGATTTAAAAAAATGAGGAAGCTGCTGTTTTTTATAAGCATCTACTAAGTAAGCAATACCTAAAACCAAAACTAATAGCAATAAATAATACGTCATTTGGTAATGGTTAGCAACCAACTCTAAGCCCATGGCTACTGTGGTTAGCAAAAAGCCTAGAATGTATTTTTTTCTAAACGTTAAAACAATACCACTCAAAACCAATGGCATATATGCTATAGCATGCGCTTTACTGTTATGGCCAACACCTAAAATTATTATAAGATAAGTTGAAAATCCAAAGGCCAGAGCACCAACAACAGCCAGTTTATAATCTAATTTTAAACTCAGCAGTAAAATATAAAACCCTATAAAATATAGGAATAAATAATCGGCTGGACGTGGTAAAAACCGAAGCGTTAAATCTAATTTTTTAATATAGTTATGCGGATATTTAGCCCCTAACTGATAGGTAGGCATTCCTCCAAAAGCACTGTTGGTCCAATACGTTTCTTCGCCTGTTTGGGCTTTAAAGTCCTTTTGCTGTTTAGACATGCCGATATAGTGCATGATATCACTCTGAAAAATCTCTTTCCCCTTTAAAACCGGACTAAAATAAGCTAGGGATATAACAATAAAACCAATAAAAACTAATAAATGCGGCAGAAGACGCTTAATTGTAAATGACATGAATATGTGTTAAACTATGATTGCGAAAATTAATCAATTTCTTCGTAATCTACATATTCACCTACGTTTTTATTTGAAGTTTCTTGTTTTGGCATCTTATCAATAACCACCTCGCCTTCTGGCCTGGAGCTATTGTAATTACGCTGCTGATTTGGATTGAACTGACTTCCAAACTTTTGCTCGGCTTTCTTCACAAAAAACTTCATAATAGTTGGCGCAAACATGCGTAACAGTATTTTTCCGCCAAACCAAATAAGTAAAAGTATTAATATCGTTCTCATTAATCCTGTCGCCGAAGCGTATTGAAGCATAATATTTATTTTAGACAAAAATACAATTCTTATGTTTTAAAACGAATTGTTAATTGATAAAAAAAATATAAAATCTCTATATTTGACAGCTAAGACCACAAATTGGAAACCCTATGAAAACCTATTTAAGTTTTTTACTCTTTTCGCTTCCGCTCCTTACCATAGCGCAATATACCGATGTTATAAACTCTAACCGTCCTGGTGTTTCGCAAAGTGCCTATGCCGTAGGGCATAATGTGGTTCAGTTAGAAGCTGGCCCGTATTATACAAGCGAAAACCACACCCCTTTAGAATACGATGTTAAAGGCTTTGGTGTCGATTTTGCCGGACGTTACGGTTTACTTTGGGAACCCTTGGAAATTATGATTAACGGAACGTTTCAACGCGATAAATATTCCGATAACCGCTCGGCAATCTCTCAAGATTACACACGGTCGAATTTTAAAAACTTAACCTTGGGCGCCAAGTATTTAATTTACGATCCACATAAAAATGCGGTTGAAGAAAAACCCAATCTGTACAGTTGGAAAGCGAACAGAAAATTTAAATGGAGTCGTTTAATACCTGCTGTTTCTGTTTTTGCAGGTGCAAATTACGATACCGAAGACAACCCTTACACCGCTCCTGGTGTTGAAGGTGTTAGCGCTAAAGTAGTACTTATTACTCAGCATAATTTTTCGAACGGATGGGTTTTTGTCATGAACTTTATGGGAGATCGTATTGGTTCGGATGACTTTTCGCAACAATATATTTTTACATTAACCCACGGATTCAACGAAAAATGGGTCGCTTTTGGAGAATACCAGGCCATTAATAGCGATTTTTATGCCGACGACCTATTTAGATTAGGAGGTGCCTACCTGTTAAGTAAAAATTTGCAGTTAGATACTGCCATTACTTTCAACACCAAAGACACACCTTCGGTATTTAATGTTAACTTTGGCGCATCTTACAGATTAGATTTTCATAAAGACCAAGATCCAGAAGAAAACGGAACTTCGGCCGAACAAGAAGCAGAGCGTCGTAATAACAAAAACCAAGACTTCGAAGACAACAACAGTTCTAGTGATTTTTTAATACCTGAAGATTAAACTAAACATGATTGTTTTTTAATTTTTAATATGATTACAATAAAAGAAGTTTTAAATAAAAAAGACTTAAAAACATTTGTTAAGTTTCCTTTTACACTCTACAAAGACTCCCCGTATTGGGTGCCGCCAATTATTAGCGAAGAAATGGAAACCTTCAACAAAACTAAAAATCCTATTTTTGAAGATGCCGATGCCCGACTCTTTCTAGCCTTTAAAAACAACGTTTTGGTAGGCAGAGTTGCTGTAATTATTAATCATTTGGACTTAAATAAAGGCATTAACAAAGTACGTTTTGGATGGTTGGATATGATTAACGACATAGAAGTAACTAAAGCGCTACTTAACCAAGTAAACACTATCGGTAAAGAACATCAATTAGAATATATGGAAGGCCCTATAGGCTTTTCGAATTTAGATAAAGTTGGCGTTTTAACAGAGGGCTACGACCATATTGGCTCGATGGTTACTTGGTACAATTACCCCTACTATGTAGAGCATTTAAAAACCTTACAATTTTCGGTCGAAAAAGAGTATCAAGAAAATAAATTTCCGTTTAAAAATGTAAATCCCGATTTCTTTTTAAGAATTCAGAATTTAGTTAAAAAACGATACAAACTAAAACCATTAAATTTTAGTAAAACAGAGGAATTGATGCCTTATGTAGACCAAATGTTCGATCTTTTTAACAAGAGCTACGCCGATTTATCGTCGTTTGTAGAAATTACAGATTTACAAAAAGAGTATTTCAAGAAAAAATTCATTTCGTTTATAAATCCAGAGTTTATAAAATTTGTAATGGACAGCGATAACAATATGGTCGCATTTGCCGTAGTTATGCCGTCTTTTGCAGAGGCCCTACAGAAAGCCAAAGGTAAACTATTCCCTTTTGGTTTTTTACACTTATTAAAAGCTAAAAAAAGGTGCGAAACCGTATCTTTCTATCTTATTGGGGTTGCACCAGAATATCACAACAAAGGCGTTACAGCCATTATTTTCAACGAATTTTACGAAACCCTAAAACAGTATAATGTTATAAATTGTATTCGCACACCAGAATTAGAAAACAATTTGGCTTCTGTTCAAATCTGGAAACATGTAAACTCGGTAACATACAAACGCCGAAAAACATTTACAAAACAACTCGAATAGCAATACGATTAAAAAGCAATAAGGGGATATTTTTAATATCCCCTTATTGCTTTTTAATCTCCTTAATTTTAAAATTTAAAATTGCATCGGCACTTCTATAAATAAGAATGAAGCCTCTGTTTTTGCCTCTATTGTAAAACTTGGAGTATCGCTAACCCCAACGGCATCGCGAGTTTCTAAACTAACATTAGCCACTGTGGCACTACCGTGTACTAGCATAACATACACACCATGATTAGCACTTTTTAAAGCGTAATCGAACGTTTTGTTTTCTGTTAAATCTAACCTAGAAATTTTTGCGTCTTGATGAATCTGTAATGCACCTTCGGTATCCTCGTCTATAGAAGTCACTAAGGTTTGTAAAATATTTTCTCTGTCCGATGCATTAAACGTTTTCTGATCGTAACGCGGCGACACATTCTGTTTATTTGGTATTATCCAAATCTGAAAAAGGTTTAAATGCTCTTCGTCCGAACCATTAATTTCGGAATGCTCCACTCCTGTTCCGGCTGACATTACCTGCACCTCGTTTGGCAAGACAGACTCCCAGGTATTCCCCATAGAATCTCTGTGTTTTAACACACCTTTTAATGGAATGGTTATGATTTCCATATTCTGATGCGGATGGGTTCCAAATCCCATTTTAGGTGCAATAATATCGTCGTTCAAAACGCGTAAAGCACCAAAATGAATGCGGTCTTCGTTATACCAATTAGCAAAACTAAACGAATGATTGGCTTGTAACCATCCGTGATTGGCAAACCCTCTGCTTTCTGCTTTATGTTGTACTGTTTTCATGTTTTGTTGTTTTAATTTCACTATCAATCACTATAAGATGTGATTATCTTATTTTATCTAATAAATCGCTTAATTGCTCGGCTTCTTCAACAGTTAAATTTTTCATTAAATCGGCATTAAAATCTTCCGATATATGTTCTAATAACTCCACCCCTTTATCGGTAATATTTATGTGTACCACACGTCGATCGGTTGGGCAGGCTATACGTTCTATTAAATTTTTAGCACACAACTTATCCATTAACCTTGTGGCATTGGGCGCTCGATCTATCATCCTGTTTTTTATTGTTTGCACTTTTAATGGTTTATTCGCCCCCTTTAAAATGCGTAAAATATTATACTGTTGTGGAGAAATTCCAAAGGGTTTAAAAAATTCGTTTTGTAAACTCGTTACCCAATTTGCAGTATATAAAATGTTAACCAAAGCTTTTAGTTTGGGGTTATTAAAACGCGATGTAATATCTTTGGCTATATCTCCCATACTATATTAGAATAGATTTATACGCTTTGTTTTTGTTAAGTACTGCCGAGGCGTATGTACATAAAGGCTGAATTTTTAAATCGTTTTGCTTAGCAAAATTCACAACAGCTTCAATTAAAGCCTTCCCTACACCCTGACCTTGTAAACTCGAATCGACTTCGGTATGCGCTATTACCAATACGTTTTCAGTTTTATAGAAATAGTTTAATAATGCGACTGGCTTATCTTTATCTCCGACATAAAACCTGCCTTGACTATCATTTTCATCCAATTTAATTTCCATAACTACAATTCGTTTTTTAAGGTATCTACTGCTTCTTTCAACAAGGCATCTAACGCATCATCACTAATGGCTCCCGATTTAAAATGATCGTTAAATTTTGGCAAAGAAAATGTAGCCACTATATGTCCACCATTAAACGGAAATCGTCCTTTCGCTATATCTAAAACAGATTGCCCGCCACGTGCTCCAGGAGAAGTAGCCATAAGTAACATTGGTTTATTTTGCCAAACTTTACCGTCTATTCTAGACATCCAGTCGAACAAATTCTTAAACACCGTAGCATACGCACCATTATGTTCGGCTAGCGACAGTACGATGCCATCGGTATTTTTTATATGATTAAAAAATGATTGCGCCAGGCTTGGAATACCTTCCTCGCGCTCGATATCTACACTAAAAACTGGTAACGGAAAATCGTTTAAATCTAAAACTGTAACCGAAACACTTTCTAATAAAGTAGACGCATAGACCGCTAATTGTTTGTTTATAGACGTTTTACTGTTGCTTCCGGCAAATACTATTATATTTTTCATGCTTTCTGTTTTGATAACATCAAAGATACAACAAAATATTTTATATTCCAAGGAATATATTTCCATGTTATTTAATTTGATAAAACCAATACATTAAACTATTTTGAAACTTTTGTACTTTAGCGAAAATTTAGGATACATGGATATCAACTTCAATAAAAACGAAGATTACAATAAACTTTTAGTTTCAGATTTAAAAAAACGTTTTGCTAAAGTTAGCCTTGGTGGCGGACAAAAACGTATTGAAAAACTTCACAGTAAAGGTAAACTTACAGCACGCGAGCGCATAGATTATTTATTGGACAGCAATGCAAAAAGTATTGAAATTGGTGCTTTTGCTGGAGAAGATATGTATCCCGAACACGGTGGATGCCCTTCTGGTGGTGTCGTGGTAAAAATCGGGTACGTTTCGGGTAAGCAATGTATTGTTGTTGCCAACGATGCTACGGTTAAAGCTGGCGCATGGTTTCCTATTACCGGTAAGAAAAATTTACGTGCCCAAGAAATTGCCATCGAAAACAAATTACCAATTATTTACTTGGTAGATAGCGCTGGCGTATACTTACCTTTACAAGACGAAATTTTTCCAGATAAAGAACATTTTGGTCGCATATTTAGAAACAACGCCATAATGAGCAGTATGGGTATTACCCAAATTGCAGCTGTTATGGGAAGTTGTGTTGCTGGCGGTGCTTATTTGCCTATTATGAGCGACGAAGCTTTAATTGTAGACAAAACAGGAAGTATTTTTCTTGCTGGAAGTTATTTAGTAAAAGCGGCAATTGGAGAAACCATAGACAACGAAACATTGGGCGGAGCTACAACACATTGCGAGATTAGCGGCGTTACAGATTATAAAGCTAAAGACGATAAAGCAGCTCTAGACAAGATAAAATCTATTATCGATAAAATTGGAGATTTCGACAAAGCCGGATTTAACAGAAGTACACCCGTAAAACCCAAAGAAAAGCAAGAAGATATTTACGGAATTTTGCCTAAAAGTCGTGCCGACCAATACGACATGAAAGCCATAATTGAACGTTTGGTAGATAACTCTGAATTCGAAGAATACAAGGAAGGCTACGGCAAAACCATAATAACAGCTTATGCCAGAATAGATGGTTGGGCCGTGGGCATTGTTGCTAACCAAAGGCAATTGGTGAAAACCAAAAAAGGCGAAATGCAATTTGGCGGTGTAATTTATAACGATTCTGCAGATAAAGCCACCCGATTTATAGCCAATTGTAATCAGAAAAAAATTCCGTTGGTTTTTATTCAAGATGTAACAGGCTTTATGGTAGGCTCTAAATCTGAACACAGTGGCATTATAAAAGACGGTGCAAAAATGGTAAATGCCGTTAGTAACTCGGTGGTTCCTAAATTTACTATTGTTGTAGGAAACAGCTATGGCGCTGGAAATTATGCCATGTGCGGTAAGGCCTACGACCCTAGATTAATCGTAGCTTGGCCAAGTGCAGAATTGGCGGTTATGAGCGGTAATTCGGCTGCAAAAGTTTTATTGCAGATAGAAATAGCATCATTAAAAGCCAAAGGAGAAACTATTTCGAAAGAACAAGAAGACAGCTTGTATAATGAGATTAAATCGCGTTACGACAGCCAAGTCTCGCCTTATTATGCCGCTGCACGATTATGGACCGATGCTGTTATCGATCCGCTAGACACCCGTACTTGGATTTCTATCGGAATTGAAGCCGCAAATCACGCGCCTATCGAGAAACCTTTTAACCTTGGTGTTATACAAGTTTAACTTTTTAAAATCATCAAAATTTCGTAACTTAAATACATATAAATCAACACTTTTAAGTTATGGACACAATTAAAGCACTTAATAAATGGGCTAATATACACACCTATTTGCCTTTAGATTTGTTACGTATTGGCTTAGGTGTATTTTTGTTTACTAAAGGCATCTTTTTTATGTCTAGTAGCCAAATATTAATAGATCTTTTATCGCCACTCCAAAACTGGGCAGGAAGCATGTTTATTATACATTATGTGGCACCTGCACATTTTATTGGCGGATTATTAATTATGTTTGGTTTGTTAACACGATGGGCTATACTCGCACAACTTCCTATATTAATTGGTGCTATAGCTATTAATTTTGCGGGCGAGATGCAAATGGGAAATTTTATTCTAGCCTCATTAACCTTTCTTGTTTGTATTTTTTTCTTGATATACGGATCAGGCAAAAACTCTGCCGATTATTATTTTAAAATGCAACAATAACAAACGAAACTGTTTTTAAAATTTAGGAAGAAAAAAAATCCGCAAACGCATTAAATAAAGCGTTTGCGGATTTTTTTATTACTACTGTTAATTAAAATACATGTTCCTTAACTAATAGATTTACCATTTTTAAGCAAATCCATGGTTTTTTTTCGTTGAATTTTCCTGTTTGGCGTTTCAATAAAATCTTTCACAAAATAAATTTGCTTAGGAACTTCATTCTTTTTTAAATCTTGAAAAACAGAAGTATCAATAACCTTTTCATCACCTTCCACAACCAATACCAATTGTTCTCCCAAACTATCGTTTGACTCTGAAGCGATAAAGAATCTATCTTGTAATTTCGTTGCCAACTGATTTTCTATCTGTTCTGGAAACAATTTTAATCCACCCGAATTTATTACATTATCTATTCGTCCCAACAATTCAAATTCGGTATCGGAATGCATCTTAACCACGTCGTTAGTTTGCAACGGCGCTTCCAATAAATGTGGCGCATTTATAATTAAACAGCCTTCGTTGTTTTGTGTTAATTTCACTTTTGGCAACGCTTTATACACAGCCGAAGCTTTTGTCCCATTTAAAGCTTTTATCGCTATATGGCTAACCGTTTCCGTCATACCATAGGTCGCATAACATTTTGTTTTCACTTTAGAGATTGCTTTAAGCAACGGTTCAGACACGGCAGCCCCGCCAATAATAAGTGTTTTGAAATGGCTTATTTGCGGTAAGATATTTTCTACCTGCAACGGAATCATCGCTCCAAAGTCGTAAGTTTTATCTAAATCGAAAACTGGTGTCGCCTTAGGCGGAACAACATCTAATTCCAGACCTAAAATCATGGCCCGAACCAACATCATTCTTCCCGAAATAAAATTTGAAGGCAAACAGTGTAAAACGCGATCTCCTGGCTTCAACTTAAAAGCATTACCAGTAGCTATGGCAGAATTTACCATTGCCTGTTTTTTTATTTTAATCCATTTGGGTTCGCCTACAGATCCAGAAGTTCTCACTTCAATATAATCTTTGGCATCTAACCATAATTGTAAAAAATCGCCCAAAGTTTTCTCGAAAGGTTCGCCTTCTTTTATAAAGCTATAGGCAACTTCTTTTAAGTCTTCGGTATCGTAATAGCGTCCATTTAATTTAAATCTTAAATGAATTTTATCGTATGTCGGAATTTTGGTCTTGGTTATCATGAATATCTAAATTTAAAGATTCAATCGTATTATTATTAATAGCATTAAGCGATGGTTCTGTATAAGAATTGTAAACGGGACCTGTTAATTTCTCTTTCCAGTTGGTCCACTTGTATTTTTTAGAAAAGATAAATAGCAAAATAGGAAACACTACAAATACAGGAATAAAAATATCGGTTAGGCCTGCTACACCAGGATCGGCAACATCTTTTAAAATAGAATCCGTTTGAAACGCCGTCCAATCTGCGGTTACCAATAATGCTGTAAATAAATTATTGGCAGCATGAAACCCCAGGGCAAGTTCCATACCTTCATCCATTAAAGTAATTACTCCTAAAAATAGTCCTGTACCAATATAGTACACCATGATTATGTAGCCCAATTTTTCGACTTCCGGATTAGCAATGTGCAATCCGCCAAAGATGACAGAAGTTAACACCAAAGGCAGCCATTTATTTTTGGCAATTACCCCTATACCTTGCATTAAATACCCTCGAAACATATATTCTTCGAAACTGGTTTGAAAAGGAACCAGAACAATAGCTATAACTGCGAGAATTATAAATTTGTTTAACTGAAAATTATATAAATAATCTTCTGGTGCCAAGGCATAATCTATTAACACCATAGCAGATGATATAATTCCCCAAAAGAAAAATGAAAAGAACACGCGTCGCCAATCTATGTTTACTCTAGAGGTTGTTAAATTAACAATAGGAAGTTTATGCAATAATTTTACAGCGAACAGCAAAAAAATTAATCCTCCAAGAAAAGGCAAAAGCACAAACACTAAATTAAGGTTTGGCTCGAATAAAGTCATGATATAATTAACATCATTCATTTTAGATTCATCGATACCTTCGCGTAGCATTTTTAATGCAATAGCAACCATGTGCGGCATCGAAAACGCAAAAATTCCTCCCAATGCAATAATAACACCCACAATATATCGCCACCAATCGTGTAATCCTTTATACGCCTGACTTATATACATACTCTATTTTTAAAAATTATAATTCCATTTATTTGTTTTGCAATACTGCAAGGTACCATTTTTTACTTGCAAGGGCGAATCGAAATTATTGGTATATAAACCACCTGTACCTAAACCTTGCGGCATTTTACTATTTAACAGGTAAGTGTATTGTGCAATGGCATTTAAGCCTACATTACTTTCTAAAGCACTAGTAATCCACCAACCTACATTGTTATTTTTGGCTAAATCAATCCAAGTATCACTTCCGATAAACCCACCTATCAAACTGGGCTTCAGTATTATATACTGAGGCTTTACGATATTCATAATTTTATTCTTAGCGACAGTAGTAAAGGCTCCTATAAGTTCCTCATCTAAAGCAATATCTAGAGGTGTAGCCTCGCAAAGCCGAGCCATTTGCTCTAAATTCCCAGCCTTAATAGGCTGCTCTATAGAATGCAAATCGAATTCCGATAAACGCTCCAGTTTATCTAAAGCTTCATTAAAAGTGAAAGCACCATTGGCATCAACCCGAAGTTCTATTTCGGATGCAGAGAAGGATTCTCTAATAGATTTTAACAGCTTCAATTCGGCATCAAAATCTATGGCTCCAATTTTCATTTTTATACAATTGAAACCCGATTTTAGCTTCTCCTCTATTTGTGTTTTCATAAACAATTCGTCTCCCATCCAAATAAGTCCGTTAATTGGGATTGAAGCTTTACCGTTCGTGAAATCTGATGGAAATAATTGAAATGGAGAATCACTTAATAACGATTTAAAAGCGGTTTCCAAACCAAATTGAATACTAGGAAACTCGATAAGCTTTGTAAGCAATACCTCTAAGCCTAAATGTATATTTTTACAAACCCATGCTAAAGTAGCTTCGTAATCGTCGCGATCATCTACACTTAAACTTCTTAAAATACCACACTCACCCACTCCTTTTTTACCATCTGTCTCTAAGTGAATAAACCAGGTTTCTTTACTGGTTAATACACCTCGCGAAGTACCGCTTGGTCTTTTAAACTGAAGCATGTATTTATAATAATTGGCTTGCATCATATCATCAAAAATAGTATTTATTTACTTCTTTGGGCAAGTTTTAATCCCTAATATTATTTATCATAAAAAGAGTTCAACCCCACTCTTTAAAACATAAAAAAACAAGCTTTCCACCATCAATCAATCTAAGCATAAAAATAACGTCGGCTTAACACCTCAACACCAATTAATAATGTATTTTTACCAATAAAATTGCCTTTATGAATTTATCTGATGTTAAACTAGTAGTTACCGACATGGATGGTACACTGTTAAACGAAAATGGAGAAATTAGCCCTAATTTTTACAATGTATACGACGCCTTAAAAGCCAACGACATACATTTTGTAGCTGCTAGTGGCAGACAATATTACAGTATTGTTGAAAAATTGAACGAGATTAAAAACGATATTACAATTATTGCCGAAAACGGAGGTATTACTAAACGTGGCAACTTAGAGTTAGCCAAAACACTGCTATCTAAAGACAATACAGACGCTATTATTCCGTTATTGAGAACCATTAACGATGTGTTTATTGTACTTTGCGGTAAAAACAAAGCGTATATTGAAACTAAGGATTTAAATTTTCCGAAGCTGCTAAGCGAATATTATACCGAATTTGATACTGTAGAGGATTTAACAACGGTTAATCACGATGAATTTTTAAAAATTGCGATTTATCATCCTACGAGTTCCGAAACTTACATTTATCCGCATGTTAAACACTTAGAGTCGGATTTACAAGTGAAAGTATCTGGACAAAACTGGTTAGACATTTCTCACAAAGATGCCAACAAAGGGTTTGCTTTACAAAACGTACAAAAAGCTCTTGGTGTAACGGAAAACGAAACCATGGTCTTTGGCGATTATAACAACGACTTAGAAATGCTTGAGCGCGCATACTTCAGTTATGCCATGGAAAATGCACATCCAAACGTTAAACAAGTGGCTCGATTTGAAACTAAAAGCAACAACGAGCAAGGTGTAGAATTTATTTTAGAACAACTAATCGCCTCTAAACAGAAATAACATTTAAGCTCCGAAAGCAGTTAACACCACTGTTCTGGCACCGCCATAATCACGATGCTCACATAAATAGATGCCTTGCCAGGTTCCTAAATTTAAACGCCCGTTGGTAATAGGAATTTGTACACTAGCTCCCATTAACGACGATTTTATATGGGCTGGCATATCGTCTGAACCTTCGTAAGTATGCACATAATAGGGTTGATTTTCGGGAACCATAACATTAATATGGCTTTCGAAATCGGTACGCACAGACGGATCGGCATTTTCATTAATAGTTAAGCTTGCCGATGTATGCTTTATAAAAACCTGCAACTGACCCACAGTAAATGTTTTTAGTTCTGGAACAGCTTTAATTATAGTTTCTGTAATAATATGAAATCCTCTTTTATATGCCGGTAAAGTGATTTCTTTCTGAATTATTTTCATTTTTATGAGAATTATAAAAGGCTAATGTAACACGAATCTAATAACCCTTTTTAAAGTAAAAAATAAAGGCAGGTAATTAACCTGCCTTTATTTTTTATCAATATAATAAATTTATACTACTCCATTGCCGCAGCAACAGAAGCAGATAAACGTTTATACGTTCCGTTTTCTAATCTAGATCTTATAGCATCGAAAGCATCTAAGGTTTCGTTAACATCATCTAAAGTATGAGTCGCAGTAGGTATTAAACGCAATAAAATTAAACCTTTTGGAATTACAGGATAAACCACTATAGAACAAAATATTCCATGATTTTCACGTAAATCTTTCACTAAGGCCATAGCCTCTGGAATACTTCCTTTAAGATATACTGGCGTTACACAGCTTTGTGTTGTACCAATATCGAAACCACGAGCTTTAAGCCCAGATTGTAACGCGTTGGTATTTTCCCATAGTTTAGCTTTAAGTTCTGGCTTGGTTTTAAGCATTTCCAAACGCTTTAAAGCTCCTACAACCAACTGCATTTGCAATGATTTAGCGAACATTTGCGAACGTAAATTATATTTTAAATAATCTATAATTTCCTGATCGGCAGCAATAAAAGCACCTGTACTGGCTAATGACTTAGCAAAAGTTGCGAAATACACATCAATACCATCTTGTACACCTTGCTCTTCGCCAGCTCCTGCTCCTGTTTTACCTAACGTTCCAAAGCCATGGGCATCATCTACTAAAAATCTAAAATTAAATTTTTCTTTAAGCGCAACTATTTCTTTTAATTTCCCTTGCTCACCACGCATACCAAACACACCTTCGGAAATCACTAAAATACCACCACCAGTCTGTTCAGCCATTTTAGTGGCACGCTCCAAATTCTTTTCTAAACTTTCTATATCGTTGTGCTTGTAGGTAAAACGTTTACCCATATGTAAGCGTACTCCATCTATAATACAAGCGTGAGAGTCTACATCGTAAACAATAATATCGTCTTTAGACACCAATGCATCTATAGTAGACACCATACCTTGGTAACCAAAATTCAATAAATAAGCAGCTTCTTTATTTACAAATGAAGCCAATTCGTTTTGTAATTTTTCATGAAGATCTGTATGTCCAGACATCATTCTTGCTCCCATTGGATACGCCGAACCAAATTGTGCACCAGCCTCAGCATCTACTTTTCTTACTTCTGGATGGTTCGCTAACCCTAAATAGTCGTTAATACTCCAAGTAATAACGTCTTTACCTTGAAATGTCATTCTGTTAGATATTTGGCCTTCTAATTTAGGAAACACAAAATATCCTTCTGCTTGAGACGCCCATTTTCCTAAAGGTCCTTTATCCTTATATATTTTTTCAAATAAATCTTTCATGTAAGCTATTAATCTTAATTATGTGCGCAAAATTAACTAATTATGAATTTCTAACATAATAAATTAGTACGCATTGTTAACAAACTTAATAACAAAGCACACAGTATTATAGCTTAGTATAAAATTGTGTGCCTGTATTTAAGCAAGTTATTATTTTATGTATTGAATTGTTTGAGCAGCTTCTACATTAACACTGTCAAAGAACCCTTGTTCGTTCATCCATTTATCGCTATAAACTTTACTCATATAGCGCGATCCGTGGTCTGGAAAGATAACCACAACCATATCGTTTTTAGAAAATTTACCGTCGGCTTCTAATTGCTTTACCGCTTGCATAGCTGCCCCAGAAGTATATCCTACAAACATACCCTCTGTCTTTGCTATCTCTCTTGCTGTATGTGCACTGGCTTCGTCTGTTACTTTTACAAACTCATCAATGATATCAAAATCTGTAGCTGCCGGTATTAAGTTTTTTCCTAAACCTTCTATTCGGTAAGGATATATTTCTTTTTCGTCGAATTCTTTAGTTTCATGGTATTTTTTAAGTACAGACCCAAAAGCATCTACACCTATAATTTTTATATTAGGATTTTTTTCTTTTAAATATTTTGCAGTTCCCGAAATCGTACCTCCTGTACCACTACAGGCCACAAGGTGAGTTATTTTTCCTTCGGTTTGCTTCCAGATTTCTGGTCCTGTAGAATTGTAATGCGCATCTATATTTAATTGATTGAAATACTGATTTATATACACAGAACCTTTAATTTCGTCGTGTAAGCGCTTAGCTACCTGATAATAAGATCTAGGATCGTCTGCACTAACATTGGCTGGGCATACATATACTTTTGCCCCCATAGTTTTTAGCATGTCTATTTTATCGGCAGACGATTTAGAACTCACAGCCAAGATACAATCGTAACCTTTTATTACGCTTACCATTGCTAAACTAAACCCTGTGTTACCAGAGGTCGTTTCTATAATGGTATCGCCAGGTTTAAGAATACCTTGTTTTTCGGCTTGTTCAATAATATATAGTGCAATTCTATCTTTTGAGGAGTGTCCTGGGTTGAAGGCTTCAACTTTAGCGAAAAATT
Organism: Formosa sp. A9; assembly: GCF_051200825.1. Taxonomy (GTDB): domain Bacteria; phylum Bacteroidota; class Bacteroidia; order Flavobacteriales; family Flavobacteriaceae; genus Formosa. The sequence goes on from NZ_CP195158.1 coordinate 2,289,326, forward strand.
CGCAGCTACACTCAGAAGTAATTTTATTTAGCTTAATTAAGGGAGTATTTCCCACTAAATCCAGTACGTTATCAAAAACTTGATTTTTGTGTTCCATAAATGCTATTTAAAAGCTACTTTAGATTAGTAAAATAACTAAAACCTGACAAAAATAAGCATTTTTTTTTACTTATTGGCAATTCCTTCCAAATCCAATAAGAAAGCATACTCTAAAGCAACTTCTTTTAGGCTCTCAAAACGACCGGAAGCGCCACCATGCCCTGCATCCATATCGATATGAAACAGCAATAAATTTTGGTCTGTTTTTAAATCTCTTAACTTAGCTACCCATTTTGCTGGCTCCCAATATTGCACCTGAGAATCGTGAAGTCCTGTGGTTACTAACATGTTAGGATATGCTTTAGCTTCAACATTATCGTAAGGCGAATAAGATTTCATATAATTGTAATATTCCTCGTTATTTGGATTCCCCCATTCGTCGTACTCGCCCGTAGTTAATGGTATGGTATCGTCTAACATGGTAGTTACGACATCTACAAAAGGTACAGCCGACAGCACGCCGTTATACAGTTCTGGATTTAAATTAATTATTGCGCCCATTAAAAGTCCTCCTGCCGATCCGCCATAGGCATATAAGTGCTTATTGGATGTATAGCCTTCGGAAATCAAAAATTTAGAGCAGTCTATAAAATCGTAAAACGTATTCATTTTAGTTAACAACTTTCCGTTTTCGTACCAGTCGCGTCCTAAATATTCCCCGCCTCGAATATGCGCAATGGCATAAATAAAGCCACGATCTAGCAAACTTAAGCGTATGGTAGAGAAATAGGGATCTATAGTCGATCCATACGATCCATAAGCATACAATAACAACGGTGTTTCGCCATTAAGTTCTAAATCTTTTTTATACACCATAGAAATAGGCACCTTAACACCATCGCGTGCTGTAGCCCAAACGCGTTTAGAACTATAGTTTTCTTTGTTAAACTGTCCACCTAAAACTTCCTGTTCTTTTTTTACAACCTTCTCTTTGGTTTTAAAATAATAATCGATTACCGAACTCGGGTTGGTTAACGAATTGTAACTGTATCTTAAGAATTCACTGTTAAAGTCGGGATTGTTTCCTGTACTGGCTGTATATGTTTCGCTGTCGAATGGTAAGTAATAATCTTCTTTTCCATCCCAACTCATTATTCTTATATTATTTAAACCGTTTTCCCTTTCGCTAACTACCAAATAGTCGTTAAAGATTTCTATATCTTCAATTAAAACATGGGCGCGATGCGGCAAAACATCTTCCCAAAATATTTTCTCGGTTTGGGTTTCGTTAGTTTTTAATACTTTAAAATTTGTAGCACCATCGGCATTTGTAATAATATAAAAACTGTCGTCATAATGTGCTATGGCATAATCTAACTCGCGAATACGTTCTTGAAACACCTTAAATTCTTGATCTGGTGTATCGGCATTTACAAACCGATACTCCGATGTTAAAGTACTTGCAGAACCAATAACAATGTATTTATTGGACTTGGTTTTATACACAAACGTATTGAAGGTTTCGTCTGCTTCGTAAAACACCTCTTCGTCTTCAACATTACTGTGTAGTTTATGTTTAAAAATTTTATGGGAACGCAAAGTTACCTCATCCTTTCGTGTATAGAATATGGTTTTATTGTCGTTTGCCCAAGTAGCGCTACCAGTTGTATTTTCAATTTTGTCTGGGTATACTTTGCCCGTAACAAGATTTTTAACCTGTAAAGTATATTGGCGACGACTTACAGTATCTACCGAAAATACGGCTAAAGTGTTATCTGAGCTTATTGCGATTCCGCCTAATTTAAAATAGGCAAAACCTTTGGCCATTTCGTTACAATCGAAAAGCACCTCTTCTTGCGCTTCGAGCACCTCTTTTTTTCGGGTGTAAATTGGATAATCTTTACCAGTTTCGTATTTGGTAATATACCAATAGCCGTTTAATTTATAAGGAACAGACTCGTCGTCTTCTTTAATACGGGCTTTCATTTCTTCGAACAGATCTTGTTGAAACTGTTCGGTGTGTTTCATTTTATGCTTTGTATATGCGTTTTCAGCATTTAAATAATCTATAACATCTGGGTTATCCCTATCGTTTAGCCAAAAATAGTTATCTATTCGTACATCGTTATGTGCTACTAATTTTTTTGGGACTTTTTTTGCGATTGGCGGATGAATATCTTTTTTCAAATGCGTTTTTATTTATTCTTAATTTAACGCCCAAAAATATAAAATTTAAATAATTTTGTGTTGAATTTAAAATTTTAAAAATATGTTTGGAGATCTTATGGGCATGATGGGTAAATTAAAAGAAACCCAACAAAAAGTAGAAGACACAAAAAAGCGCCTAAATACAGTTTTGATAGATGAACAAAGTAATGATGGCTTGCTAAAAATTACACTTACTGCCAATCGCGAGATTAAATCTATTTCTATAGACGATAGTATTCTTGAAGACAAAGAGCAATTAGAAGATTATTTAATTTTAACGCTTAATAAAGCGATTGCCAAGGCTACACAAGTTAACGAAGCCGAATTAGCTGCAGTGGCTAAAGATGGTATGCCAGATATTCCTGGAATGGATATGTTTAAATAAAAGGGAGATTATAACTCCTTAGTATTAACCATAAAAAAAGGAAGTTAAATAATTTAACTTCCTTTTTTTGTTATTTATTTTTAAGTAAGATTTAAAGCGCTTCTCTTTTTGCTTTTTTCTCTTCTTGCTTTTCCTTAATAAGTTCTAAGATCGATCCACCAATCCAATAAGGTACAACAAACGTTATTAAAAAAATCATTAACCAAAATCCTATTGTTAAGATGGTTAAAAACGCTAAAAAGCCTAAATATTGGTCAAACTCGAACATAATTGGTATTTTCTATTAATTTAATCTCCGCAAATATAAAATAAATGATTTTTTAAAACAATACCAGATTTTAAATATTTGCAATTAATTTAAGTTTGGTTGTGGTGTCATTCTTAAATATGGCTTAATTTCTTTATGCCCTTTCGGAAATATCGCAGGAATATCTTTAGTTTCTATACTCGGCGCAACCACACAATCCTCTCCATTTTTCCAATTTGCAGGCGTAGCGACTTTGTGGTACGCGGTTAATTGTAGCGAGTCTATTACCCGCAACAATTCCTCGAAGTTTCTACCTGTAGACGCGGGATAAGTTATCATTAACTTCACTTTTTTATCTGGATCTATCACAAATACAGAACGTACTGTTAAATTACTATCGGCGTTGGGGTGAATCATATCGTACAATTCCGAAACTTTACGATCATCATCGGCGATAATAGGAAAATTAACTGTGGTATCTTGCGTTTCGTTAATATCGTTCACCCATCCTTTATGCGACTCCAAACCATCTACACTTAAGGCTACAACCTTTACATTACGTTTATCGAACTCTGCTTTGTACTTTGCTACGGTTCCTAATTCTGTAGTACACACTGGTGTATAATCTGCAGGGTGCGAAAACAAAATACCCCAGCTATCGCCTAACCAGTCGTGAAAATGTATTGTTCCTTCGGTAGATTTTGCCGTAAAATTCGGTGCTTCATCCCCTAATCTTATTGTTGCCATAATTGATTATTTTTTTAATATTGATTAATATCTTAACAAATTATTTTTGAACACCTAAGGTAGTAGATTTCATAATTATCTTCAATTTAGAAGTCTTAAGTTTATCTTAAATTTTTAATAAAAATAACCTTGAAGCGGGTAAAAAATAAGAATCAAAATCATTAAATTTGCTTTCTTTAAAAATACAATAAAATGGACTATAGGATAGAAAAAGACACCATGGGCGAAGTAAAAGTGCCTGCAGACAAATTATGGGGCGCACAAACAGAGCGTTCTCGAAACAATTTTAAAATAGGTGCACCAGCATCTATGCCGTTAGAAATTATTTACGGTTTTGCATACTTAAAAAAAGCTGCAGCTTACACCAACTGCGAATTGGGCGTACTTCCTATCGAAAAACGCGACTACATTGCGCAAGTTTGCGACGAAATTCTTGAAGGTAAGCACGACGATCAGTTTCCTTTAGTTATATGGCAAACAGGATCGGGTACCCAAAGTAATATGAATGTTAACGAAGTTGTTGCCAATAGAGCACACCAACTTGCTGGAAAAACTATTGGCGAAGGCGAAAAAACCATTCAGCCTAACGACGATGTAAACAAGTCGCAATCGTCTAACGACACTTTTCCTACAGGAATGCACATTGCCGCTTACAAAAAAATTGTGGAAACCACTTTACCTGGAGTAAAACAATTACGCGATACTTTAAAAAAGAAATCTGAAGACTTTAAAAAAGTAGTTAAAATTGGCCGTACCCATTTAATGGATGCTACGCCTTTAACTTTAGGTCAAGAATTCTCTGGGTACGTATCGCAATTAGACCACGGTATTAAAGCTTTAGAAAACACCTTGCCACATTTAAGTGAATTGGCTTTAGGCGGAACTGCTGTTGGAACCGGATTGAACACACCAAAAGGATACTCTAAGCGCGTAGCCGAATACATTGCTAAATTTACTGGACTTCCTTTTATTACAGCTAAAAATAAATTTGAAGCACTTGCAGCTCACGATGCTTTGGTAGAAACACATGGTGCCCTAAAACAATTGGCAGTTTCTTTAAACAAAATAGCTAACGATGTAAGAATGATGGCCTCTGGACCACGAAGTGGTATTGGCGAAATTATTATTCCGGCCAACGAACCTGGAAGTTCTATTATGCCTGGTAAAGTTAACCCTACACAATGCGAAGCCTTAACCATGGTTTGTGCTCAAGTTATAGGAAACGACGTAGCTGTTAGTGTGGCTGGCACACAAGGTCATTACGAATTAAACGTTTTTAAACCTATTATGGCTGTAAACGTACTGGAATCAGCACAATTACTTGGTGATGCCTGTGTAAGTTTCGATATCCATTGTGCTACTGGCATAGAGCCTAACCACGCCGTAATTAAGCAATTATTAAACAATTCGCTTATGCTAGTAACCGCTTTAAACACCAAAATAGGATACTACAAAGCTGCCGAAATTGCAAACACAGCGCACAAAAATGGTACAACTTTAAAAGAAGAAGCTATTAATTTAGGCTATGTGACTGCTGAAGATTACGATAACTGGGTAAAACCAGAAGATATGATTGGTAGTCTATCATAAAACACCCGATAATTATACAATTAAAAAAGCTAACCAAACCGTTAGCTTTTTTAATTTTTATTAGATTTTAATTTATAAAACCACTATTTATTGTTCTCAGGATTTGCTGGCTGTTGCTGCACCTCGGCTGGCGTTAAAAGATCTATATAAGCAGCACCTATACCATTAATCACATCGCTGGCAATCATACTCTGATACCCTAATTGCTCTACAACTATATCTGCCGATTTACCATGCAAATACACACCAAAGCACGCTGCCTGTAATGGATTATACCCTTGACCTAAAAGTCCTGTAATTATTCCCGTTAGCACATCGCCAGTACCAGCTGTAGCCAATCCAGGATTTCCTGTTACATTTATATATAACTTATTATTATAAACTGCAGTTGTATTAGCGCCTTTTATCACTAATACAATCTGATATTTTTTAGCAAACGCTTTAGCTTTTGTTAGCTTGTCAAAATCATCATCCCAAGCGCCAATCAATCGCTCCAACTCTTTTGGGTGCGGTGTTAAAATACTGTCCTTTACAAGATGTTTAAGCAATTTAGGTTGAAGCGCCAAAATATTGAGTCCGTCAGCATCTATAACCAAAGGTTTAGTATTGGTTTTCAAAAAAGCTTCAAATGCCACTATAGTGTCTTGAGCAACTCCTAACCCCATGCCAACACCTATCGCAGAAAAATCTGTTGTAAAACGAATAGCGGTTATATGAGTTTCATTAGTATCGGTTAATACCATGGCTTCTGGAAACGCCGTTTGAAGCGGCAAATAACCACATTTAGGCACATAGGCGGTTACCAAACCAGATCCAGAAGTTAACGCTGCTCTAGCAGCCAATTGCACCGCCCCTATCTTACCGTAACTTCCTCCTATTAATAATACGTGTCCAAAAAGTCCTTTATGCGAAAATTTTGTTCTTGGTTTGTACCACTGCAATACCTCGTGCTTACCAATAACATAAGCTTCGGTTTCGGTAGCTTGAATATATTCTGGATCGATACCAATATCTAAAACTTCCCACTGTTCGATATATTTTGCCGTATCTGGCAGAAAAAACACCAATTTAGGAGTTTGAAAGCTCAGTATTAAATTAGCATGCAATACCTGAGATTCATCTTCTGGTAATTTGTCTGTAAATAAACCTGAAGGAATATCTATTGAAATGGTTAATGCTGTTGAGGCTTTTAAAAGTGCAAACAAGGCTACAATCCAAGAGGCAATAGGTCTGTTTAAACCTACACCAAAAATAGCATCTACAACAATATCGTTTGGCCCTATTTCTGGGAAATCGTCTTTACTTTTAATAGACACTGGCCAGTCTTTAGTGTTTTGTTTTAAACGCTCGTAATTAATTAAAAAATCTTTAGAGCGTTTTTCGCTAAAATCTACAATGTATGTTTTTACATGATAACCATGATTAACCAAATGTCTGGCAACCACCAAACCATCGCCACCATTGTTGCCAATGCCACAAAATACATGAATAGGTACAGGAGCTCCTTGCATACGGGAATCTATCCAATTAAATATGGCTAGCCCAGCACGTTCCATTAAATCGGCGGAACTTATATTTTGTTTCTGAATGGTAATTTTATCCCCTTCATAAATTTGTGCTTTCGAAAATATTTTCATCTATAAAATTTTAGATTTTTTCATTATGATTTTTTCAGTTTTAAAGCTATAAAATAGATTAAAACAAACGTTTACGCTTCATTGTTGAATAATCTGTAAAAAATCGCAATACATTTTTTTATTACTGTAAAAGTAATACATTTGAGAAGTATAGCAGTTTAAAATGTATAAAACAACGCGCATTTTCCATTCTATTTCAACACCATTTCTTTATGGTGCGTTAACTATTATTATTACTTCTATTACACGTATTATTACCCCTTGGGGTAATTAATTATATATCTTCCGTCCATACAACCTGCAATATCGGGTTACGAATTCAAAAAAATTAGGCTATTAAATTATACAATCTAACTAAAAATGAAAGTATTAAAATTTGGAGGTACGTCTGTAGGATCCTCAAAAAACATCAATAATGTCGTATCAATACTAACCAATTATGCTAAGACAAACAAAGTAATATGCGTGGTTTCTGCTGTTGGAGGCATTACCGATAAATTACTGGAAGCAGGCCAATTAGCACAAACCAAAAACAGCAGTTATAAAGATACCTTTAACACCACAAAAACAATTCATTTAGATATTGTTAAGGAATTGATTCCTACCAACAACGCAGAAGTTTTAAAAACTGTTGAAGCGACTTTAAATGAATTAAAAAACCTATTAGACGGGATTTATCTCATTAATGAGTTATCGCCAAAAACATCGGATAAACTGGTGAGTTTTGGAGAGCTGCTCTCGTCTTATATTATAGCAGAAACGCTTAAAGATCGTGGTGCAAATGCCGAACGCAAAAACAGCCAGGAATTAATTACAACCAACTCTAATTTTACCAAAGCCGAAGTTAATTATAACATTACCAACGGGCATATAAAAGACTATTTTAAAGATAGCACGTTCGATATTACTATTTTACCAGGATTCATTTCAAAATCTATTACAGGAGAAATCACAACACTTGGCCGAGGTGGCTCCGACTTTACCGCAGCCATTGTAGCCGCTGCCCTAGAAGTAGAGCAATTAGAAATTTGGACCGATGTTAGTGGTATGTACACCGCCAATCCTAAGTTGGTAAAACAGGCCATGCCTATAGATAAGTTATCGTACCAAGAAGCCATGGAGCTATCGCATTTTGGTGCAAAAGTACTGTACCCACCAACTGTACAACCCGTTTTAAGTTTACAAATTCCAATTCATATAAAAAACACCTTAGAGCCAGAGGCAGTTGGCACTATTATATCTACCAATAGTAATACTACAAACACCGCAAAGGGTATTACTAACATTAGCAATGTTGCCTTACTTACATTGCAAGGTAATGGTATGGTGGGTATTCCTGGGTTTTCCAGACGTTTATTCCAAACCTTAGCTCAAGAAAAAATCAATATCATTTTAATAACGCAGGCCTCTTCAGAGCATTCTATTTGTTTTGGTATAGACGAAAAAGATGCTGCCTTAGCGAAATCGGCTATAGATACTGAATTTGAAAATGAAATTTCCTTAAAAAAAATAGATCCTATTTTAGTTGAAGATAACTTATCTATAATCGCTTTAATTGGAGACAACATGAAAAGTCACCAAGGCATTAGCGGTAAAATGTTTAGCGCCTTAGGAAAAAACAACATCAATATTCGTGCTATAGCTCAGGGAGCATCCGAAAAAAACATCTCAGCAGTCATTGCTCAAAATGATGTTAAAAAGGCCTTAAACATTTTACACGAAGTCTTTTTTGAAGGCAACATAAAACAGCTTAACGTCTTTATTACAGGCGTTGGAAATGTAGGCGAACGTTTGGTTGAACAAATTAAACAACAACGCAAATATTTAAAAGACAATTTAAAAATCAATTTACGTGTTGTTGGTCTTTCCAATTCCAGAAAAATGCTTTTCAACGAAGATGGTCTGTCGCTTAAAGACTGGAAACAACAACTAGAGCAAGACGGACAAGCAGCCAGCCTAGAAGGCTTTTTAGACACCGTAAAATCGTTAAATCTACGTAACAGCATTTTTGTAGATGTTACGGCTAACAAAGACGTTGCCGACCTGTACTCTAGCTATTTAAAACACAGCATTGCCGTAGTAGCCTGTAATAAAATAGCCTGCTCTAGCACTTTCAACAAATATAAAGAACTTAAAACCCTTTCGTATAAATACAATGCGCCTTATTTGTTCGAAACCAATGTAGGTGCTGGTTTACCGGTAATAGATACATTAAACAATTTAATAGCTTCGGGCGATAAAGTAACCTCTATTCAAGCCGTGCTTTCTGGGAGCTTAAACTTTGTATTTAATAATTTTAACGACAGCACTAAATTTTACGACGTGGTAAAACAGGCTGCCGCCGAAGGGTATACAGAACCAGACCCACGTATAGATTTAAGTGGTGTAGATGTAGCCAGAAAAATACTAATTCTAGCACGTGAAAGTGGTACCGAAATGAATCTAGAAGATATCGAAAACACACCATTTTTATCCGATTCAGGTTTAAAAAGCGATACTGTGGCCGATTTTTATGATACTTTAATTAAAGACGAAGCCCATTACCAAAGTTTATTCGCTTCGGCGAAAGCCAATAATTCGCAATTAAAATATGTTGCCGAGTTTAATAATGGAAAAGCTAAAGTTGGATTAAAAGAAATTCCTGAAGGACATCCGTTTTATAATTTAGAAGGTAAAGATAACATCGTAATGTTCTACACCCAGCGTTATCCAGAACAACCTATGATTATTAAAGGTGCCGGAGCTGGAGCAGATGTTACCGCTTCTGGATTATTTGCAGACATTATACGAATAGGAAACAACTAATTTAAAACGAGGCAAGCTAGCTTAACCAGCTTAGCTTGCCCGATAATAACTAATGAACGAAATAAAAATATTTTCGCCCGCAACTGTAGCTAACGTATCGTGTGGTTTTGATGTTTTAGGATTTTGCTTAGACAGTATTGGCGACGACATGGTCGTGAGAAAAACTTCTAAAAAAGGGATTCATATCACTAAGATAGAAGGTTACGATTTACCTTTTGAAGCCGAGAAAAATGTAGCCGGAGTATCTGCTTTAGCTTTAATTGAAGATGCCAACCCCGATTGTGGTTTCGAAATAGAAATATACAAAAACATTAAACCTGGAAGCGGCGTAGGTAGCAGTTCTGCAAGTGCTGCCGGAAGTGTTTTTGCTATTAACGAACTTCTAGGCAAACCTTACAACAAAACACAGCTAACGTATTTTGCTATGAAAGGGGAAGCCTTGGCCAGCCAAAGCGAGCATGCCGATAATATTGCTCCTGCCCTATTTGGTGGTTTTACTCTGGTTAAAAGTGTAAAACCTAACGTAGAAGTTCTAGAAATACCAACACCCGATAATTTATACGCGACTATAATCCACCCTCAAATAGAAATTAAAACAGCCGAGGCACGCGCCATTTTACCTAAACAGGTTAACTTAAACGACGCCATTACCCAATGGGCCAACGTAGGGAGTCTGGTTCATGCTTTGCACACCAATAACTATCAGCTTATTAAAAGGTCGTTACACGACGCTATAGTGGAACCACATCGCAGTAAACTCATTCCTTTTTATAATGCGGTTAAATCTGCAGCTTTACAATCTGGTGCATTAGGTACTGGTATTTCAGGTTCTGGCCCTTCAATATTTTCGCTATGCGAAGGCTTAGACGCTGCTAAAGCTGTAGAGATGGCGATAAAAGAGGTGTATCAAACTACAGACATACAGTTCGATATTTATGTATCGAAAATCAATGCTAAAGGCATGAAAATTTTAAACAACTAACTTTAAAAATAACGACTTAGACAAAAATAAAACAAACAACGCTATGAAATATTTTAGTTTAAACCAACAAGCTCCCGATACCACATTTAAAGATGCTGTTATACGCGGACTCGCACCAGACAAAGGCTTATATTTCCCTGAATCGATTACACCTTTATCTCCCGATTTTTTTAAAAATATAGATAAACTATCGCATACAGACATTGCATTTGAAGCGATTAAACAATTTGTCTCGCCAGAAATACCAGAAGCCGATCTAAAAAAAATTATAGAAGATACCTTATCGTTCGATTTTCCAGTAGTAGAACTCAATAAAAATCTATCTTTCTTAGAATTATTTCATGGCCCAACCATGGCTTTTAAAGACGTTGGCGCCCGTTTTATGGCACGCTGTTTAGGTTATTTTTCTAAAGGAAACGCACAAGAAGATGTTACTGTTTTAGTAGCCACTTCTGGAGATACTGGCGGTGCTGTTGCCAATGGCTTTTTAGGTGTTGAAGGTGTAAACGTAGTTATTTTATATCCAAGCGGAAAAGTAAGCGATATTCAAGAAAAGCAACTTACAACCTTAAAAAAGAACATTACCGCATTAGAGGTAAACGGCACTTTCGACGATTGTCAAGACATGGTAAAACAAGCATTTCTGGATGACGATCTGATTTCAAAAATGAAATTAACCTCTGCAAATTCTATAAATGTAGCACGTTGGTTACCACAGCTTTTTTATTTTATGTTTGCCTACAAAGCGCTTCATGACAAATATGAAAATATTGTGTTTTCTGTACCTAGCGGAAATTTCGGAAATGTTTGTGCTGGTATGATGGCACAACAATTGGGACTACCTGTTTCTCACTTTATAGCATCGAATAACGAAAATAACGTGGTAACTCGTTTTCTGGATACCGAAACTTACAACCCTAAACCTTCAATTCAGACCATATCGAATGCCATGGATGTGGGTAACCCAAGTAACTTTGTAAGAATTCAGGAAATTTATAACAATAACTTCGGCACACTAAAAGAAAACTTATCGTCTTATAGTTTTTCAGACAAAGCAACTATTGAAGCTATGCAAGAAATTTATAACGAGTTTAGTTATGTGGCCGATCCGCATGGTGCTGTAGGCTACTTAGGTGCTAAAGCCTATTTAGAAACACATCCAAATGCGCACTGTGTTTGTTTAGAAACAGCACATCCAACCAAATTTTTAGATGTTGTTGGAGAAGCCATAAGAGAAAATATCGATTTACCACCTCAAATTGTTGCAGTTATGGATAAAAAGAAAAAATCTATAAAAATAGACTCTTACTCCGATTTAAAAGCCCATTTGTTAAGCTAGAACCACTTATATTATAAAAAGGAGGTTGGCTAAAAAGTCTAACAGTATGTCATTCTGTGCTTGACACAGAATCTCATCATATTGAAATTCAATAATTATGAGAATCTGAAAATAAATTCAGATTGACGAAAAATTAACTTTTAGCCAACCTTCTCTTTTTTATTTTCAAATTGATTAAAGAAACTTAATTCCACAACCACCATTCTGCTTTAAATCCAAAATAATAGCCCCAACGCTGTTCGCCAGCAAATTGTAAGTATGGAGAATACAGGTTTTCTTTAGCAAAGTCGTTGTAATGTGCTAAAGACATTATAAACCGCAAATGGGGCCTCGCCCAAATATCGCGTTTACCTGTGGGGACCCAAACGGGAGCTACACTTAGCTTGGTCATTCTTGCATTAGGGTTTTCGCCATCTTTACGTTGAGAATAATGTAATTCGCCCAGAATATGAAAAAAATCACTTATAAAAAATTCATTTCTAGCTCCAATTGTAAAATCTAATTTTCTATTAAACACCTCGCGATCAAAATATGTTGGCGCCCTATGGTTTGATGCTGCACCTCCTTTACTACTGGTTAAAATTGCATAGGCATTTACCGAGTACGAATCCGATATATTTAAAACCGTATTATTTACCACGGCTAAAGAATAGGCACCTTTAAAACTTAACGAAGTAGAATCTGGCGCACCAAAAGTTAACCAGGTTTTAGAGAGTCCACCATCGCCCCCATTGGCAATTCCTGTACCATATCGTATAGTAAAATCGTTAAACGATCCAGCTTTCAACTTATCTAATCGTCTATGGTATCTTGCGCCCAACACAAAGCCTTTATCGGACGGAAAGTTTACGGCGTGTTCTACATCACCTGCTTCGGTAATGTTGTTTTCCTCGTCGCCATTTCCCATATAATGGACTTCGCCCATGGCTGTTATTGCATTGTTTTCGTTAATTACAAAATCATGTTCTCCAATAAAAACAGTACGTTGTCGTAAGGCAGCACTTGGGGTTCCTGTTTTGATATTCAAATAAAAATATGGTGGTAATGTGGATGTTGTATCTGTAGATGCGACAAATATAGCTGCCAATCTGGATTTTTTATACTCTACCCCAACGCCTTGCCCCGAGTGGTCGTTAAAGTAAAAATGATCGGCAACATGTGCATCGGCACCACGATACAAACGCGAACCTATCCAAATATTTAAACCTTTGCCTCTAATGTTTCTAGCTTCGGCATATAATTCGGGCAACGCAAATGTTAATCCGCCAATACTGGATGTTGAAGAATTACCGATTGAAGTTAAACTAGTAGAATACACCGAAAGTCGCATTTGCACATGTATTTCTGTGCTATCGCCTTCTTTGGGTTTAAAAACAAGATTTGGTACTAACTCTAAATAATCTTGTTCTTCTAGTCGACCTCCTATACTTCCCATGTTGAGTAAATTAAGACTCCTTCCTACAGCATCACCATTATCGAAAGACCACCCTACACCAACGCGACCATAAGACCCTAAATAAAAACTTTTATTCTTAGCATATTCGTAATTTATTTGGGCTCCGGCTTTTTCAGTAAAAAAAAGTATACACACCATTAGGTGAAAACATAGTACAATTTTAGAGTGTTGATTAACAGGCATTATTGGGTTGGTTTCGTGGTTAATCAAATATACATGTTAAGATAATATATTACAAACATTAGGTTTTTATTCCGTGCAACTTGAAAGATCTTATACAGAAAATTATAAGGTCTTATTCAGCATATTTCGGTTCCACCCCTTGTAATATCTCATCAAATAAAATGTTAACATATTGGTAATTCATCAACAAACAAAGCCACAAACTCACAAATACACAAAATAAATTACGCTAATTTATTTTTTTTAATAAGAAAAATAGTAAATGGCTAATTATTTTTATTATATTTGGTTAACCAGATTGGTTTTCCAGTAAACGAATCATTTTTAATAACAACAATTAACTATTTATTATGAAAAAAACTTTACTCTCTATGTGTTTATTAGCTACTGTAGCTATGTATGCCCAAGACGAACAACCTATTGTTCAAAATGGCGAATTAAATCAAATTCCAAAAGATTCTGGAAGCGACTGTTCCTGTTCGCAATGGATTAACAAAGATTTGGGCGATCAAGCTGAAACGTCTACAACAGGGCTTACCGACGAAGAAAAGGAGGGCATTAAAAGAGCTGTAAAATTTGATGAATTTGAGTCGGATTTAATGTATCAAGAAATTGCCGTAATACCTAACCGAAATTACAAGTTAACTTACGAAGCCAGAATTAACTCTTTGGGTGATGGGGCATCAGAGCCAAGCCAGTTAGAAGTTCGTGTTTTACGAGGTTCTGGTTACAAAGATGGGTATACACCAACATACTATACGGTATCGACAGAACAACCGCAATCAGGCTTTGGTTACGACAATATCGCGATAGCCGAATTACCTGAGAATAATATTGTAGAAGAAGTGCGTTCTTACCCTGGCGATACCGATCGTCGCTTTTACGAAGTAACGTTTCAAAGTGGAGACGAAACCAGTATTGCTTTATTTTTTAGAGGTATAGGCAGACCCAACACTCCACCTGTAGATGATAAAGAATATGCTTGGTCTGCTGGCGAAGACGAAACCTTTATTTACTCTGTAACATTAACCAACGAAAGCTCTTCATTATCTGTAAAAGATGTATTTGCGTCTCAGTTAAAAGTGTTTCCAAACCCAGCTAAAACAAATCTATCTATAGTTTCTGGTACTAGATCTACTATAGATTCTGTTGCTTTATACAATATTTTGGGTTTAAAGGTGTTCGAAACCAACAACTTAGTAAACAACGCCATCGATGTCTCTAAAATGGCTAAAGGTGTTTACATTCTTAAAGTAAATTCTGGACAAAGCACAGCTTCAAAACGTGTAGTAATAAAATAAATAAGCGAAAAGAATAACTAAACTAACCGCTTTCTTCTTAACTAATAGCAAAAACGATAAAAATCTCAGATTTCTTATAATCTGAGATTTTATTTTTTACCAAAATTTAAATTATTGGAATACCTTTAGGTTACACACTAAAACTGCTTTTAACCTTATTTTATAAACCTGCTTCGTTTAAAACAGATAAAATTCAATACTTTTGCGCAACATTCAATACAAACTAAATGAAAAATACAGCTTTAACTGCGACACACGAAGCTTTAGGCGCAAAAATGGTTCCTTTTGCAGGGTTTAATATGCCTGTACAATACGAAGGTGTAAACATAGAACACGAGACAGTAAGAACAGGAGTTGGTGTTTTTGATGTCAGCCACATGGGGGAATTCTTAATAGAAGGCCCAAACGCTTTGGCTCTAATTCAAAAAGTAAGCAGCAACGATGCCTCGAAATTAACCATAGGTAAAGCGCAATACAGCTACTTACCAAACGATAACGGCGGTATAGTAGACGACCTCATTATTTACAAGATAAAAGAAGAAACGTATTTACTTGTGGTAAATGCAAGTAATATAGATAAAGATTGGAATTGGATTAGCTCTAAAAACGATGTTAACGCCACTATGCGTAACCTCAGCGACGATTATTCGTTACTTGCCATTCAAGGTCCTAAAGCGGTTGAAGCCATGCAGCCATTAACCAGCCATAACCTTGCCAACATTCCATTTTACAATTTCGAAGTCGGCGATTTTGCGGGTATAGACCATGTTATTATTTCGGCAACAGGATATACAGGAAGTGGTGGATTCGAGATCTACTGCAAAAACAGCGAGGTACAACAAATTTGGGACAAGGTTATTGAAGCAGGTGCCAAACCTATTGGATTAGCAGCTCGCGATACCCTGCGTTTAGAAATGGGGTATTGTTTATACGGAAATGATATAAACGACACAACATCGCCAATTGAAGCTGGTTTAGGTTGGGTTACTAAATTCACCAAAGAATTCACCAATTCTGAAGCCCTTTTAGCCGAAAAAACTAATGGGGTAAAAAACAAATTGGTAGCTTTTAAATTAGACGAACGTGGTATACCGCGTCATGGTTACGATATTGTAGATAGCGACGGAAACACCATTGGTACAGTAACCTCGGGCACAATGTCGCCTTCGTTAGGTATTGGTATTGGTTTAGGATACGTACCTAAAGCATTAGCTACACCTGATAGTAAAATTTACATTCAAATACGCAAAAAAGCCATTCCGGCAACTGTGGTAAAATTACCATTTTACAAAGTGTAAAATACCATATTAGCTTCTCGTAAAGTTTACTGTAATGAAAGAGAACGCAAATAAACATAGAATTTTAATATTAGGAGCAAGCGGCTTTATAGGCAATGCCATTTATAAAGAGCTCTGCTCCTATTTTAAAACCTATGGTACGTTTAATACAGCACGGAAAACTTTTGAAGACAATAAACATTTTTTTCAATACAATGTAGAAGAAGATGATGTTTTTGAGATTCTAGACGCCATTCGCCCCACTATTATCATTTCTGCACTTCGCGGCGATTTTTCGGCACAAGTCATTGCACACACACATCTGGTAGAGTATATTTTAAAACACAATACGCGCTTGTTCTTTATGTCGTCTGCCAATGTTTTCGATGCTTACAGTCAGTACCCTAGCTACGAATTAGATAAGACTTTAAGCCATAGTATTTACGGGCATTTCAAAATAAAAATAGAGAATATGCTCATGCGCTTACCAAAAAAACAAATTGTTATTTTAAGGCTGCCTATGGTTTTTGGTTCGCAATCTCCGCGCATTAAAGACATTAAACAACATTTGATAGATAAAACCCCAATAGAAGTATTTCCAAACCTGATTTTAAACGTTACTAACGAGTCTAAAATTACGCAACAAATACATTATATCATCAACCGAAATAAATACGGCATTTATCATCTAGGCAGTACAGATTTAGTGCATCACGACGAATTTATAAAAGACATCGTTAAAACCATTGGGCATACTTCACCCATATACAAGCATGTATTTACAACAAACGACGATAGATATTTAGCTGTTTTACCTAAAGAAAATCTGTTACCCAAACACTTACAACTTCACAGTCAAGAAATCTTAAGAGAATTAGAAGTATGATTGATTTTACAATTTAAAATCACTACTTTAATAGCATATAAAAAACACTACTTTAATAGCATATAAAAAACAAATCATTATGAGCAAATTATCAGAACAAGACATCGAAAAACGACTGTTACAATTTCCTGATTGGGAATATTACGACGACGCCATTCATGTAGAATTCGAATTCGAAAATTTTAAAGATTGTTTTAGTGCCATGAGCAGAATTGCTTTTGAATGTGAAGCCCTAAACCACCACCCCGATTGGAGCAATACTTACAATGTACTAACCATAGCACTAAGTACACACAGCGAAGGCGGGGTAACCGAAAAAGATTTTAAACTAGCAAAAGCTATTGAAGCTATTGTAGAACCCGAAGAAGATTAAATTACAAATAAGTTGTTGTAATTTTTTATAAATTTGCAGCCAACTAAACAAAAAATACACAGTAAAACATGGGAAGAGCTTTTGAATTTCGTAAAGCACGCAAAATGAAACGTTGGTCTGCCATGAGTAAAGCCTTTACTCGCATTGGTAAAGACATTGTAATGGCCGTTAAAGAAGGTGGTCCAGATCCAGATAGCAATGCGCGATTAAGAGCGGTTATCCAGAACGCCAAGGCTGTAAACATGCCAAAAGACAATGTAGAACGAGCTATTAAACGTGCAAGCGACAAAAGTTTAGGCGACTACAAAGAAGTGCTTTTTGAAGGCTACGCCCCTCATGGAATTGCTATTTTGGTAGAAACCGCAACAGACAACAACACACGTACCGTTGCCAACGTACGCAGCTATTTTAACAAATGCGACGGAAGTTTAGGAACTTCGGGATCGGTGGTTTTTATGTTTGACCACACTTGTAACTTCAGAATAAATGCTGAAGGTATAGACCCAGAAGAACTGGAATTAGAATTAATAGACTTTGGTGCCGAAGAAGTATTTGCAGACGAAGATGGCATATTAATTTATGCGCCGTTTGAAAGCTTTGGAGCCATTCAGTCCGAGTTAGAATCTAGAGGCATAGAAATACTATCTTCTGGTTTTGAACGCATTCCGCAAGTTACTAAAGAACTTACTGCAGAACAGGCTGCAGATGTAGAAAAACTTCTCGAAAAAATTGAAGAAGACGACGATGTGCAAAACGTGTATCATACTATGCAAGAATCTGCCGAAGACGACGCATAAACTAGTAAGCTACTTACAAAAAAAGGGATTGAAAGATTTCAATCCCTTTTTTTGTACCCTAAATTTAGTACACTCCTTCTTAAATATATTTAAACCCATAATATCAATATATCTTTTCGCTTTTGTACTTTTGCAAACTGAATTTTTAAAATCTCATTAATTGCCACACACTATGGTACAATTGCAATACATAGAAACCGAACTCTCTAATTTAAGACAACAACTAAAAGACCATAAACTCTATAAAACCCTATCGCAAATAGACGATATTAAAATTTTTATGGAAAGCCATGTTTATGCTGTTTGGGATTTTATGTCGCTACTAAAAGCGCTTCAACTACAATTTACTACAGTATCGTTGCCTTGGGTACCGGCACCTCATCCAGAATTGGCCCGTTTTATTAATGAAATTGTTCATGGCGAAGAAAGTGATGTAAACGAACTAGGTGAAGCCAAAAGCCATTTTGAAATGTATATAGATGCCATGCAGCAAATTGAGGCAGACACCACCCCTATAACAACTTTCATTCAGCTTATAGAAAATAAAATAGAAGTCCTTAAAGCGGCTAAATTGGTTAATACCTCTAAAGCTGTGCGCCATTTTATGGAATTCACTTTCAAAGTAATAGATAGTAATAAACCACACTTAATAGCATCGGCCTTTACATTTGGTAGGGAAGACATTATTCCAGACATGTTTTTCGAAATCATAAATCAAAACGAAACCGAAAACACATCTTACAGTAAACTTTCTTACTACCTAAAACGTCATATAGAACTAGACGGCGACGAGCACGGCCCAATTGCCCTTAAAATGATTTCGGAACTATGTGGTACCGATAGTTTAAAATGGGAAGAAGTTTTAAATATAGCCAAAGAAGCTTTGAATATGCGATTACAACTTTGGGATGCCATTGCCGATAGTATTGAAGCACAACACACCCAATTGGTTTAGTTTAAAAACTTACTTTAGCCGATAATTTATTCTGTTTGGGCTAGCATGGGAGCTGTAACCACCTTGTTTATGGCAATTTATTTTTAAAGAACCAGCCGATTTTTGGCGCGTAGTTTTTATTTCGACTTTAATTTTATCTATTAACGGATTAACGTTAGTGTAGCACTAATCGGCATCGAAACTATACTCTGGGATTTTCCCTTTTACATCTCTAAAAAAATGGTGCATTACCTTAAAATCGGCTGCCATATCTTGTGTAGGATAAAAGGGTTCTGAAATAACATTTTGCTTTTTACCAAAATCGAATGTCACCATTACTATAGGCACTTTTGCTGCCTTGGCAATATAATAAAAACCAGTTTTCCACGCATCGACTTTCTTGCGCGTTCCTTCGGGTGCAATATTTAATCGAAATTCTTCCCGCTCGCGAAATAATTGCGCAATAGCTTCAACCTTATTTTGCCCTGAGGTTCTGTCTAAAGCCACACCACCAACACTTCTAAAATACATGCCAAAAGGCCATTTAAATAATTCCTTTTTTGCTACAAAATTTATAGGTGTTTCGGTAATTTTTCGAATTAATAAGCCAATGTAAAAATCGTGCCAACTGGTATGTGGAACGGCTATTACGATATATTTTTTTAAATGCTCGGGAAAACTTCCAATCAGCTTCCACTTCAACACTTTAAAATATATAAATCTATAGAGCGACTTTAACATGCTGCTTACATTTTCTCGTACAGGCTTCTAAGCTTTTCGCGAGTCATAATAGTTTTCCAGTTACTTCCTAAAGCATTCTCCCAAAGCGGCGCTAAACTTAAGGCCACATCTATCATAATATCGAATTCTTCATCGGTTAAAGCTTTACATAAACCGGTAGGCAAATCGATGTTGTGCTTAGCTTTCATTTCCTTAAACAAGGCAACGCCCTCTGGATAAAACTCTTCTAAATGATTAAAAACAATACAATTTCCTATACCGTGTTTTGTGCCTAATAAATAGCCTAAACCATAGCTCATAGCATGGGCAACACCTACCTGAGAGTAAGCAATACTCATACCGCCATGCCAAGAAGCCATCATTAATTTATCTTGCGATTCTTCTGGCGAAAGCGTATCGTGTAAAAAAATGTCTTTACACAACTCTAAGGCTTTTTCTCCATAACTTTGGCTAAACACGTTTAAATAGCTACCTGTTAGCGATTCTATACAATGAATGTAACAATCCATACCCGTGTAAAACCATTGGTTTTTAGGAACATCTTTAGTTAATTCGGGATCTAAAACCACTTGATCGAACGGTGTGTAATCGGAATTTATGCCTAGTTTTTTGTCTGGTCCAGTAAGTACTGTTGTTCTGGACACTTCGGCCCCCGTGCCAGAAATTGTAGGCACCCCAACATGGTATATAGCTGGATTTTTAACCAAATCCCAACCTTGATAATCCTTAGCCTCTCCGGGGTTGGTAAGCATAATAGCGACTGCTTTTGCCATGTCTAGCACAGTACCACCACCAATACCAATGATGCCTGAAGGTCGTTCTTTAAAATTTAATATTATATGCTCTACCAAACTATCTACTTGTTCGGTTTTAGGTTCTTCGGCAGCAGAAATAAAAATAATTTTATCTTCGTATGCTAAAGGTATGCGTTTTGTAATCCAATCGTTTTTTTCGAAAACATCATCAACTAAAAAAATAAAAGGCGCATTAACATTTAGGCGTTTAGGCTCTAATATTTCTCCTAATTGACTGTAACTACCGCGTCCAAAAACCACTTTAGACACCATTGGAAAATTTTTGTAATTCATGTATTCTGTTTAAAAAACATCAATAGTTAGTTATTAATTTAAAAGTTTTAAAACTTCTGGTAAGGCCGAAATGGTTTTATAGGCTTTACCATTGGTTTCGGTTTCGGTGACTTGTTCGTGTAACCAGGTGGTGTGAAACGGCACATGTATAGCATGCGCTTTAATATTGATTAATGGCAGAACATCTGATTTTAATGAATTACCGATCATTAAAAATTCTGACGGTTTTATATCTAAATGATTTAAAAGTTTAGAGTAATTTTCTTCCTTTTTATCGCTTAGCACTTCTATATGATGAAAATATTGCAATAACCCCGACTGTTGCAATTTACGTTCTTGATCTAACAAATCACCTTTGGTTGCCACTATAAGTCTGTAGGACTGCGATAAGGTTTGAAGCACATCTTCTACGCCGTCTAATAATTCTACAGGTTTATTAATCATGCGCTTACCGATATTCAAAATCTCTTGAATGGTCGTATTCGCCACTGTATTGTTAGACAATTCGAGAGCCATTTCGACCATAGAAAGCACAAAACCTTTAATACCGTAACCATACATGGGTAAATTTTTCAGTTCCATTTTAAACAGCTCCTGATCTATTTTATTTTTGGTCTCGAACTGCGATAATAAATCTGCAAATTCGGCTTCAGCATCTCTAAAATAGGTTTCGTTAACCCAAAGTGTATCGTCGGCATCAAAGCCAATAACTTTTATGTTACTGTACTCTATTTCCATAATTTTTTAGCACGTTCTAAATCTTCTGGTGTATCTATTTCTACGCCTTCAACATGCGTTTCTACCATTTTAATGCGTTTACCGTACTCTAAATACCTAATACATTCTATTTTTTCGGATGCTTCTAAAGGTTTCATTGGTAAATTGTAAAAATCGAGTATGGCTTCTTTTCTAAAGGCATAAACGCCCTTGTGTTTAAAATATTTTACGTTTATATTTTTATCGCGCGGATAAGGTATTGGGCTTCTAGAAAAATACAGCGCAAAGTTAAAATTATCTACAATCACTTTTACGGTGTTGGGATTATTAATTTCGTCTTGATCTGTAATATGAACCATTAAAGATGCTAAATCGATTTGCTTGTCTTTATCATCTTTAAATACTTCTATTAACTTTTGCAAAGATGATGCCTCTGTAAAAGGTTCGTCGCCTTGCACGTTAACCACAATATCGATATCTAAGTGCTCTACAGCTTCAGCAATTCTGTCGCTTCCGCATTCGTGCTCTTTTTGGCTCATTATGGCTTTCCCTCCATGGCTAACAATAGTATCGTAAATAACCTCGCTATCTGTTACAACAAAAACATCATCAAATAATTGAGTAGCTACGGTAGCTTCGTAAGTTCTTAAGATAACAGGTTTCCCTTCTAAATCCTGCATGAGTTTACCAGGAAAGCGCGAAGCACTATATCGCGCCGGAATCATAGAAATGATCTTCATAAAAACAAAATTAATTCAGTTCCAAAAATAGGGTTTTATAACAGACTTTAAAGCCTATTGCGGTTTAAACTTTTTATAAAGTTTAGCAATAAAAAAGAAAATACCGATTACCAGTATAATAGCCAAAACAGGCAAAAATATAGAAACTACAGCTAATACAACAGCACTTGTAGTTTCGACTGTAGCAACTATTGGATTTGCTATCCCTGCGGTAGTTGCAGACGAGGTTAATCGTGTAGCCGAAGCGGTGCCAGCAATAGCCGCAGCCGTGCCCCCACCTGCTATAATGGCCAAGGCCCAAGTTATAACCGGACTCAAATCGGTTACTGTAGAAACCATAACGGCTGTACCTGCAATAGCTGCTAATGGTACAGCAATACTATCTAACAAATTATCTACAAAGGGTATTATATAGGCTAAAATTTCTACCACCGTTGCGACTCCTAATACTGTAAGTGTAGGTAAACTCCCAATCCATTGCCAAGCTTCATTTAGCGGCCAAATATTAAAATACGCCGCCAAGCTCAAAGCAAAAAGAGGCAGGAACACCCTAAACCCCACCGAGGCGGCTAGTCCCACACCTAAACAAATACTAATGACAGTTTCGGCAGACATGATTTATAATTTATTCGGTTTCAAAAAAATCGTCTTTAAAGCCTATAAGATACAACTTTTCCTTGGCACGAGTAACTGCCGTATACAACCAACGCAAATAATCGACATCTATACCGTTTGGTAAATAAGGTTGTTCTACAAAAACGGTATGCCATTGCCCCCCTTGCGACTTATGGCAAGTAATGGCATAAGAAAACTTAACTTGTAGCGCATTAAAAAAAGTATTCTTTTTTACGCTCATAAATTTTTTATAATTACTCGTTTCTTCTTGGTAGTCTTCCATTACATTTTGGTACAATTTATTAGAATCTTCGTAAGATAGCGAAGGTGTTTCGGCAGCAATGGTATCTAAAAGTAATACCGTTTCGAAAGGCTTCATTCTTGGATAATCTACCATACGCACTTTAACCTCGGCAAAACGGAAACCATACAATTCTTTAAAAGCAAAAATTTCCAAAACTTCAATAATATCTCCATTAGCTATAAAACCTGCTTCGGATGATGGTTTTACCCAAAAATAATTATTCTTAACCACCATTAAATAATCGCCTGCGGTAAGTTCGTTTTCGTTGAACAAAATGCGACTACGAATTTGCTGATTATACAAATTGGCACGTTTATTACTACGTACTATTATAGCTGTTTCTTCGTTACCTAAGGTACTGTAAGCATCGTTTATGGCGTCCATAATTTCTTGTCCGTCAATCAATCGTACCACATCGCTAAAATTTTTAAGCTGAAACTTAAACGTATCGAAAAAGGTATCGGACAAACTCTCGCGAAGCTGTGTGGCGTTGTATAAAATTCCTGAATCTTGTTCTTGACGTACCACTTCGTCTAGTTCTACCTGAACCACTTCTTTATTATAATTAAGCGCTAAGGTTCTAGGCTCTAAAGCAGGACTTAAATCTAATTTTACAGGAGGTAATTGGGCAGTATCTCCAATAAGCAGAAGTTTACAATTATGTCCGCCGTAAACATAATGCATTAAATCGTCTAGCAACGAACCGTTTTCGAACAGTTTAGATTCGCCTGGAGTATCGGGTATCATAGACGATTCGTCTACAATAAAAATAGTGTTTTTATGTTTATTGGGTTGTAAAACGAATTTAACACCGCCAGATTTTTCTTTTTTAGGAAAATATATTTTTCGGTGTATTGTAAACGCTTCTTTTTTGGAATAATTAGATATTACTTTAGCCGCGCGTCCTGTAGGTGCCATAAGTACGGCACTCTTTTTAATTTTCCATAAATTATTTACTAAAGTGCTAACAATTGTTGTTTTACCTGTTCCTGCATACCCCTTTAACACGTACAATGCTTTGGGGTCTGTGTTAAAAATAAATTCTGATAACTGTAATAAAACAACATCCTGTTTTGGTGTTGGTGTAAACGGAAATTGCTGTTTTATAAGGAAATAAAATTGAGATACGTTCATTTAGTAAGGCTTCGACCGAAGTTTTATTCAAAGATAGAAATGATTTTTATTCACTTAGGTTTTTACGAATAAAAAAAAATTGTAGATTTGCGAAAGACCTTTAATAAAATTTAATTAACAAAAAACACTATGTTTACAATAATTCTTATTGCAGTTGCGGCTATTCTGCTTACAATTGGTTTAGTTTGGCTAATTGACAAATTTTTACCTTCTAGTTTTAAACCAGTTTTAATTATTGCACTTTGGGCACTTATTGTCTTTCTAGGATACCAAACATTTAACTCGGTATACAAACCTATCCAATTCAACCAAATAAAAAACAAACGCTATACGCAAGTTATTGATAAACTTATAGATATTAGAGATGCACAATTAGCACATCGCCAAGTAACTGGAAAGTTTGCTGGAAATTTCGAAAACTTAATTAAATTTATTGATACTGCAGAATACACAATTACACAACGTAGAGACTCTACTATTATAGATGAAGAGCTTACTAAGCGTTACGGTGGTGTAGAAATGACTAAAGATATTATTATTATAGACACCTTAGGATTTGTTCCTGTAAAAGACTCTTTATTTAAGACTTCTACACGTTACAAAACCATGATGAATTTACCAGAAGGTATTGGTCCTGCAGGAGCTAAAATAGAAATGAAAGCTGGAACACTAGACCAAAGCGATGTTAAAATTCCTGTTTTTGAAGCTTCTGTTAAAAAAGATGTTATTCTTTCAGACCAAGATCGCGATTTGGTAATTCAAGAAAACCAAGTGGTATCTGTAGACGGCGTTAACGGAGACCGCATTCAAGTAGGTTCTTTAGACGAAGTTAAAACAAACGGAAACTGGCCAAAAACTTTTGGAAGCAACGAGTAAAACAAAACATACTACAAAATACCTAGAATTGTCCATTCAAATTAGTTTGAGTGGACTTTCTTTTTGTGTTTTAGATCGATCTAAATTAGAAATAATTACTTTAAAACATATCGATTTTAAAAAACACGAAACCCCTTTTCAGCTGGTACAGCACTTACAGTCGCTATTTAAAATAGAAGCTGCGCTTCAAGAAGAGTTTAGCAGCGTACAGATTATTCATGTTAACGAACTGTCTACTTTAGTTCCTAAAGCACTTTTTAGCGAAAACCATCTTGCCGATTATCTGAAATTCAATTCTAAAATTTTAAAAACCGATTACATTACTTTCGACACCATAGAAAGTAACGATACGGTAAATGTATATGTGCCCTACGTAAATGTTAATAATTTTATTTACGATCATTTTGGAAGCTTCACCTACAAACACTATTCTACTATTTTAATAGAATCGGTATTACAACTCGAAAAGAACAATCCGCTTCCAAAATTATATTTACATATAGATATTAACCATTTCGACATTATTTGTGTTAATAATGGGCAACTTCAACTTTTTAACACATTCGAATACACTACAAAAGAGGATTTTATTTACTACGTACTCTTTACCATAGAACAACTTAAATTAAGTCCAGAAACCGTTGAGCTTGTATTTATAGGGCAAATACTTAAACACGACGAGCTTTACGAAATTGCCTATACATATGTTAGACACATATCTTTTGGTAAACGAAAAAATAATTTTACTTTTAAACAACAACCACAAACACAGCATGCCGAGTTTGTTCTTTTAAACAGTTTTTAATGCGTATTATTTCAGGATTATATAAAGGAAGAAAGCTTACACCACCTAAAAACTTACCTGTTAGGCCAACAACAGATATGGCCAAAGAAGCCTTGTTCAACATACTAAATAACCGATATTATTTTGATGAAATTGCTGTGCTCGATCTTTTTGCTGGCACTGGAAGTATCAGTTACGAATTTGCGTCTAGAGGTACAGAACAAATCACTTGTGTAGACCAAGACTTTGGATGTATTAAATACATAAACCAGACTGCCGAAACGTTTAATATGCCCATACAAACCATTAAAAGCGATGTGTTTAAATTTTTGGAACAAGCCACACTAAAGGCAAGTATTATTTTTGCCGATCCACCGTATGCTTTTGAAACCGACGCGTTTTCTAAAATTCCAGAATTAGTATTTGCTAACAATTTATTGGAAGACGACGGTATTTTAATTGTAGAACACTCTAAGCACACCGATTTATCGGATCTCGAACATTTTAGTTTTTCTAAAAGTTATGGCGGTAATATGTTTAGTTTTTTTGAGTATGATGTAAACGAATAACATCATTAAAAAAATATCGCTTTACGACTTCAATTGGCTTCGCTAAGTGATTATTTATAGCTATATTGTTGCAACTTAAGTTAATCTTTTACTAACAGTACCTGCAAACAATGAAAGCCAACAACTATATTTCTACAGGAAAATTAACAACATTAATAACGTTTCTTATTGGTGCATTCATTTTCGGAATGTACTTTCTCACTTCCAACAATACCCTGTTATTTGTAGGTTACGCATATATACTGCTTGCAGCAATTGTAAATGTAATACTCTTATTTGCCATTGTTTTCAAATCTAAATCGGATGTCATTAACCGTAAAAGGCTGCTTAGTACTGGCGGATTAATGCTCGTTAATATCCCTGTTATGTTTCTATTTATCTGGATCGCTATGCTTTTAATGAACACCATCAGGATTAACATTACAAACACGACCCAAAACAACCTTACAGGAATTAAAATTCAAGGATGCAAAACCGAAGAGCTTTCAGATTTAAAACCCAATGAAAGTAAAACCTTTTGGATAAAAATTCCAGGTGATTGCTCGATAACACTAGAATACCTAGAAAACGGCACTTTAAAGAAAGAAGCCGTTGCTGGATATGTGAGCAACGGAATGGGACATAAAATTAAGCACAACATAAACGGTTCCGACAAAAATATACTATAAAACCGCCTTTATAAAATTGTGACTTTCAGTCTAAAAGTAGTTGTAAAGACACATCTTCATATCATTTAAATTGCTAAACATCGACATAATTAGACGTAGAACGATTCTTGATGTAAAAAAATTAAAATTTCCATCTAAATATTTGTTAAAATAAATATAAATTATGTAATTTAGGCATCGCTAAGACAAAAACCTTGGAAAGATTTAAAGCTTTTACTGCATATTCTTAAAAGAATAAATATAAACAATGAAAAAGAAATAATAGAATCGTCCAACCAATACCACAACTAACCAACCATTATATAACCAAACAAAGCCCTTTTTTAGTAATAAAAAAGGGCTTGTTTATTTTAAGTAAATCTATAAGCCGAATTCTGTACTATTGTTTGCACAACAGCCTTTATCATTTATCTTAATGTACTGTTACCAGCACACTTTAGCTGCCCACCCTCCAACATCGAACGTGCCGCTCTCAAGCATTGGTATACATGGCATTGCACCACATAGAGTTTACCCGATTTCACTACAGCATTACCTGTACATTCTTTCTGTTGCACTTTTCCTAACCTTACGGCTGGTGGCCATTAACCACTATGTTGCACTATGGTGTTCGGACTTTCCTCCATTCTTTAAACAAGAACAGCGATAAAGCGACTTACTCGCCACAAAAGTACAATAAACTACCACCGAATCCCATTTAAATATTTTAAAAATTTAATCTACTTCTGCTGTTAAGTTGTTAATAACTCCACGTAATTTTAGAGTTGTAGCTCTATAAAATTAAATTGAATTTTTAACTTTGCCTTTCTAAGGTTATATATGGAACATTTTATAGTATCGGCCAGAAAATACAGACCCCAAACATTTAAAGATGTTGTGGGCCAACAAGCCATTACTAATACCTTATTAAATGCCATAGAACACAACCATTTGGCGCAAGCTCTATTATTTACAGGACCCCGAGGTGTTGGTAAAACCAGTTGTGCCCGTATTTTGGCAAAAATGATTAATCAAGAAGGTCATGCCAATCCCGATGAAGATTTTGCGTTTAATATTTTTGAGCTGGATGCCGCTTCAAACAACTCGGTAGACGACATTAGAAACTTAACCGACCAAGTACGCATTCCGCCACAACAAGGCAAATATAAAGTCTATATTATAGACGAGGTACATATGCTTTCGCAGGCTGCTTTTAATGCCTTTTTAAAAACATTAGAAGAACCGCCTAAACATTGTATTTTCATACTTGCAACTACCGAAAAGCATAAAATAATTCCAACCATATTATCGCGTTGTCAAATTTTCGACTTTAAACGCATAACGGTTACAGACGCTAAAGAATACTTAAAATACATCGCCGAAGAACAAGGCATTACAGCCGAAGACGACGCCCTGCATATTATTGCTCAAAAAGCAGATGGTGCTATGCGTGATGCACTTTCTATTTTTGACCGTGTTGTTAGTTTTTCTGGTAAAAATTTAACCCGACAGGCCGTAACAGAGAACTTGAACGTTCTGGATTACGAAACTTTTTTTAAGAGCACCGATTTTATTCTGGAAAACAACATTCCGCAGTTATTACTGCAGTTTAACAATACACTTGCTAAAGGATTTGACGGGCAACATTACATTGCTGGTTTAGCATCGCATTTTAGAGATTTACTCGTGTGTAAAACTCCAGAAACTGTAGAATTGCTAGAGGTTGGCGAAGAAACCAAAACACAATACCTTACACAGGCTAGCAAAACCAGTCAGCAGTTTTTAATGGAGGGTATCAACCTAGCAAATGCCTGCGACTTAAAATACAAAACCAGTAAAAACCAACGGTTACTCGTCGAACTTTGTTTAATGCAACTTGCCTCTATCACTTTTGATGGAGAAAAAAAAAATAGCAAACGGTTCATAATTCCACCTTCTTATTTTCGTAAAAAAGGTATCGAACCTATTGCTGTTACACCACCGCAACCAAGTTCGCAACACGACACCCAGCCAGCCCAAAGCATGGTTAGTGAGCCTGCTACAACTGCTGCTAAGCCAGCTGCTAGCAAATTTCAAAATCAAACGGTACCTAAAATTGTACTGTCGCAACAAAATAAGCGTACCTCTGGACTGTCGTTAAAAAGTATAAAAGCAAAAAAAGACCACGAAATAAAGCAAAATGAAGTGGTTTACGACGAGGTAAATTTACCCACAGACGATTTTACAGAAGAAAGCATGCAGCAAGCTTGGCAAGAATTTGTAAGCAAAATTGAAGGTGAGGGTAAATTCAATTTGGCTTCAATATTATCTATAGATACGCCAAAACTTAGCGATAAAACCACTATAAAGGTTGTTTACCCAAACGAAACCAATAAGCTTGAAGTTGACAGAAATCAGTTCGATTTACTTAACTTTATACGAAAACGCTTAAATAATTTTGATGTTTCATTAGATATCGAAATCAACGAAGAAAAAGAAAAGCAATACGCTTATACGGCTCGTGAAAAATTTGATAAGTTGTGCGAAAAAAATCCGAATTTAGAGGTATTGCGAAAAATATTCGATTTAGATGTATAAAACACTTTGCAAACATATTCCTTCCTTCATTTTAGCGATAATCGTAACACTATGTTTTAGTTGCGATGGCAGAAATACCGTGCATAAAAGTCATACTGAAATTTTAAAAGAGAATAAACTACTAGACAGTTTTTCCCAACATACTACCTACATTCCAGAACACTATACAGAACGTACTGTAGATACTGTATTAAGCTCTGGGTTTACGATTAAAATAAAATAGTACACGCAAATGGAATCGGCATATTTAATTTCGGAAAAGAAAGATAGCTTAAACTACAAAACGTATTACAGGAATTCTCTAGCCGATGTCGTTGTAAGCCGTAACACAAAAAAACTCTTTAACGATACTATTTCTAAAACGTTCATTAGTACTTATACCAAGACGCCACCTAACACATTAGACCAATATATTTTAACAAGTGTTTGGTTAGATGATAAAGATCTACCAAATCCCGAGCATTTAAAATTACATATCGAGTACTGTAAGCCAGAACACAAGGCCTGCTTAACTTACTTGCTTACCATAACAACAGCAGGAACATTCACTTTAGAAAAACAATAACGCTATGCTAGGTTTAAAATTACCAACAGACCCAAGATGGGTAAATATTGTAGAAAAAAATGTTGAAGACATTTTAACAGATCATGCCTATTGCGAACAAAAAGCAACAAGTACAGCCATATCTTTAATTGTAAGCTTTCCGGAATACACCGAATTGGTTCAAGAAATGGTAGCCTTGGTAAAAGAGGAAATTAGCCATTTTAAAATGGTACACGATAAAATTTTAGAAAACGGCTGGGTATTAGGTCGGGATCGCAAAGATGAATACGTTATTAAATTAACTACTTTCTTTCCAAAAGGAGGAAGCCGAACTACGCAATTAGTACACCGCCTGTTATATGCAGCATTAATAGAAGCGCGTAGCTGCGAGCGTTTTAGATTGCTTTCTGAAGAACTTGAAGATAAAGACCTCGCTGAATTTTACCGCAAACTTATGGTAAGCGAAGCCAACCACTACACTATGTTTTTAGGATTTGCCAGACAATATGGCAACCGAGAAGAAGTTGATAAAAAATGGCAAGAATTACTAGAATTTGAAGCAGATATTATGAAAGACTTAAGCAAAAGCCAAACCATACACGGTTAATGTTTAACTTTTGCTTCGGATTCAGCCAAACGTTTTAAACAACTTACAGTATAATCAATATCCTCTTTGGTATTGTAACGACTAAACGAAAACCTTAGCGATACACTTTTTAAATCGTCTGGACTTAAAATGTGTTCTAAAACATGCGATCCTTTTTGGCTACCGCTTTGGCAAGCACTACCACGAGAACAAGCAATGCCGTTTAAGTCCAGTTGAAACAATATTATTGACGCTTTCTCGGCCGGCAAGGGCAACGCGATATTTACTATGGTGTAAGCTGCATCTAAGCCGTCGGATTCAGCATTAAACTTTACCTGTGGTATTGTCTGCTGTAGTTGATTAACAAAATACAACTTTAACTCACTTATATATTTTTTATCGGTATCTAAGTTGGCATAAGCTTGTTTTATAGCCTCTTCGAAACCTACAATATTATGCACCGCTTCGGTTCCTGCTCTTAGTCCGCGTTCCTGTTCTCCGCCATGAATTATAGCTTTTAGTCCCGATTGCTTTTTCGCATATAAGACCCCTACTCCTTTTGGGCCATGAAATTTATGTGCACTTACAGAAATAAAATCAACAGATAAATTTTGCAAGTCTAAATCATAATGCCCTACCGACTGCACGGTGTCGGAATGAAACAGCGCATTATACGTTTTACAAAGCTGACCAGTTTTGCGCAAATCTAAAATGGTTCCTACTTCATTATTAATGTGCATTAAGCTAACTAGAGTTTTAACATCGGATGCCTTCAATAGCGACTCTAAATGCTGAAAATCTACTTGTCCGTTAGCATTTAAATCCACATAATCCACTTCAATATTAAAAGAATCTTTTAAATAATCTATCGTATGTAATACTGCATGATGCTCTATTCTAGAGCTAATAATACGTTGTACCCCCAAATCTCTAACAGCACTTATAAGCACCAGATTATTGGCCTCTGTACCCCCAGAAGTAAAAACAAGTTCTGCAGCCGTAACATTTAAGAGTTTAGCTATTGTTTTTCTAGCAGACTCTACCAAAGATTTTGCCACCCTACCAAAACTATGCGAACTGGACGGATTGCCATAAACCTGGCACATGGTATCGGACATTTTATCTATAACTTCTGCACGCATTGGCGTGGTTGCAGCATGATCTAAATACACCTTTTTCATACTGGCAAAAATACTTCAAATAAAATAATTTGTCATTTGCAAGCTTATAATTTATCAAATCATTTATTTTTGCAACTAAAAATCGGTGTCTATGCGTTATTTATCTATGCTTGCTTGTCTTGGTTTATTAATCCTTTCATCTTGCGATGACGGCGATATAATAACCGTTGAATTTGATTTTGACGATACGTTCGAGGCTTGTGGCGATTTGGTATTTTTTAATATTAAAGAAGATCCTTACGAATCTTTATCATTAAAAATAACAGATCCTGTAATTACATTAGACTCGCTTTATGTGGTAGACTCGACCTTTACTAAAATAATAACTGCAACTATAGACGGCACAAAAAACACTTTTAACTACCGATCTTATAATGCCAATCCCGAAAACTTTTTCTGTAACGATGTGCCTCCATCCGATGTTACCGTAACTAACGACTTGGCCAGCTCTGGCGGTATTGCAACCATTACGACTACTTTAATTGAAGATGACAACGACGGAATTCCTGCTGAAGTTGAAGATAAAAACCTTGATGGCGATAACGACCCAAGCACGATGCCGACAGATACAGATGGCGATGGTATTCCAGACTATCTAGACGACGATGACGATGGTGATAATGTAAAAACAGCTAGCGAATCGCCTAATTATGTTGTTGGTGTTGGTTTTGTAGATTCGTTAGACACCGATGGCGATGGCATACCCGATTATTTAGATCCAGACGATGATGGCGATGGTATTTTAACTAGAGATGAAGAAAGCAAATCGCAAGACCAAAACCCTACAAACGATATTACGTTTAGCACTTTAGGTGCCGATTATTTAACTGCTGAAGTTGATTCGCTTGTACAAGCCACAAAATATAGAGAACACACCATTAAACAAACCTACGAAGTGAAAATTGAACTTACCAATATCCAGTTGCCTGGTGTTAGCCAAGATTATTTTGATTTAGGGATTTTAGATGATAGCTCAACTAATAAAAACAGATATGTAACTCCCGAATTCCCTTAATTATTTAGGGTTTTGGTAAATATAAACCTCGGTGGCACCAACACCATATTTTTGATAATTGGCATCGTAATATTTCAAATTTTCATAACGGTTAAAAAGATATTCTAACTCCATTTTTAACACACCTTCCCCAACACCGTGAATGAATACAATTTTTTGTATCCTGTTTTTCATGGCATACTCTAACTTATGCTTTGCTGTATCTAATTGTAAGCTTAGCATATCGTAATTCCCCATATTTTTAGTCGATTTTGTTAATTGGTGAATATGTAAATCGACTTCCATTGTGGGTTCAAAACGCGCTTTAGGTTTCGTTCTAACAGATTTTTTAGGCTTGTAATCTTCTTTTTCCGATAACGCTGAATTTATATCGTTGTGCAACAAGTTTTCTTTTAAATCTGTTTTAGATTTAAGATGTATCAGTTCATGAGCTTCAAAACTTAAAGCAAAACCATCTTCTGTTTCAATAGTTACTGTCGCGCCTTGCGTGTTTAAAACTTTACCCGAAATTGCTTCGTCTAAAACCAATACACGATCGCCTGCTTTAAATGCTGTCATCATTATCTGTATTAAAATCGTTGTCTTTTTCGTTTTTACTTGGTATAGATTGCGATAACCTGAAAATGCCAAACATTAAAACACAAATACCTAAAATTAAAACTGCGGTATGCTGACCAGCATCAACTTTAGCATACATGGCAATAAGAATTCCAACAGCTATAAGAATATAATTTACGCTTTGCTTTGTTTTCATGTGTGTTTACTTCTAATTACGGTTTCAAAATTACAACTTTAATTAAAGTAGTTTCGTTTTATAAAAAATTAAACGCATCTTTATAATATTATTTAAGTATATGATGCTTTTAAAAACAGGTTCTATAGACGATTTTATGTTACCCTGCTTAAACAAAAAACTTTTGGGTTTCGATTGTTTAGGTTGTGGTATGCAACGTGCTTTAGCATTTATAATTAAAGGTGAATTTATAAAAGCCTTTGTAATGTATCCTGCAATTTATACTTTAATCGTTCTTGGATTTTTTCTTATCTTTAACTTGTTCGTTCGTTTTAAAGGCGACGAAAACATAAAGAAATGGCTGTTTATAGTTAATATTGCTATTATACTTATCAGCTATAGTTTTAAATTAATCAACTAACCAATAACCAATGGAAAAAATTAAACTAAACACTACCCCCATTTATATCTTAACCGCAGTAGGTTTTATTTGCTGTTGTGGTTCTGGGCTGGGTGTAATTTTTGCTGGAATTGCCTACTACATGGCATACTCGAAATTAAAAGAAGCTGCTTTAAATCCCGAAAACTACGAAAATATTCAAGGTATGAATACCGCTAAAACCGTAGCCTTGGTGGTTTTAATTATTAATGCAATCTATTTAATTTATTCTATCTATTATATTTCTAGTGTTGGTATCGATAATATTATGGAGCAACAACGTGAAATCTTAGAACAATGGAATATTGAACAACCTGTTTAACGCCTTATAATCTTAGCATAAAAAAAAGCGACTTATTTTTTTATATAAGTCGCTTTTTATGTGATTAAAAACAGAGTGATTTAATTCTCGAACTGTTTTAAGGTTTTTATTATAATAGATACACAATCTAATAATTGTTCCTCGGTCATCACTAAAGGCGGTGCAAAACGGATGATATTACCATGGGTTGGTTTAGCCAACAAACCGTTATCGCGTAAGGCTAAACAAATGTTCCAAGCCGTATCGCTGTCTTCATCGTCGTTAATAAGAATAGCGTTCAACAATCCTTTTCCTCTTACTAGACTAGCAATATTACTTGTTTTTATAAACTCGTTTAATTTATCTCTAAAAAGCTGTCCGAGTTGTTCGGCACGTTCGGCTAAATTTTCGTCTTTTACTACGTTTAATGCCGCAATAGCAACCGCTGCTGCAACCGGATTTCCTCCAAAGGTACTTCCGTGGTTACCAGGTTTAATAACATCCATAATGTTATTATTCGCTAAAACCGCACTTACCGGATAAGCGCCTCCACTTAAAGCTTTTCCAAGAATCAATACATCTGGCTTTACGTTTTCGTGATCGACAGCCAATAATTTTCCGGTTCTTGCAATACCGGTTTGCACTTCGTCTGCAATAAACAAGACATTATATTTTTCGCATAAGGCTTTGGCTTTCGTTAAATAACCCTCACTAGGCACATAAACACCGGCTTCACCTTGAATTGGTTCTACTAAAAAACCAGCCACATTAGCATTATTTTTTAATGCCGTTTCTAAAGCTTCTAAATTATCGTATGCAATTTTTATAAAGCCTTTCGTATACGGACCAAAATTTTTACGCGCAATCGGGTCGTTAGAAAACGAGATGATGGTTGTTGTTCGTCCGTGAAAATTGTTTTCACAAACTATAATTTCGGCTTCATTTTCGTTAATACCTTTTACTTCGTAAGCCCATTTACGGCATAATTTTAAAGCGGTTTCCACTGCTTCGGCTCCCGTATTCATTGGTAACAACTTATCGAAACCAAAATAATCACAAGCAAATTTTTCGTATTTCCCTAACATATCGTTGTAGAACGCACGCGATGTTAAGGTTAACTGTTGCGCTTGTGCTACCATTGCTCCTACAATTTTAGGATGACAGTGCCCTTGGTTTACAGCAGAGTATGCCGATAAAAAATCGTAGTATTTTTTGCCTTCTACATCCCAAACGTAAACACCTTCGCCTTTTGATAATACTACTGGTAACGGATGGTAATTGTGAGCGCCGTATTCGTGCTCTAAGTTAATAGCTTGTTGCGACGTTAATTGTTCTAAAACAGCCATAATTGTTTTCATGTTTTAATTTGATAATCGACTATTCCTAGCTTGCCTCTCTTGAAAAGGAATCGAGAAATGGAGAGAAATCATCCATAAATGGATTGCAAATTACTAAATATAAAAGGCTCTTTAAAATATTACACCCAGATTTTATAGGTTTAAGTAAAATTCTAATCTGTAAGCTTAAAAAATTTTTAAAGACATACAATACAAAACCCAAAATACCCGTATTTTTGCGGCATGTCTAGAAGAAATAAAAAGAAAGTATTTACCAACATAGAAGTGGTAGATGCTGGTGCAAAAGGAAAAACCATTGCCAAATCGCCAGATGGTGCCGTTATATTTTTACCAAATGCCGTTCCTGGCGATGTTGTAGATATTCAAACCTTTAAAAAACGTAAATCGTATTACGAAGGTAAAGCGACGGTGTTTCATAAATTATCGGACAAGCGTACCGAGCCCGTATGCGAGCATTTTGGCGTTTGTGGCGGTTGTAAATGGCAGGATATGGATTATAAATATCAGTTGTTTTACAAACAGAAAGAAGTTGAAAATAACTTAAAACGATTAGGCCATATTGAGTTACCAGAAATCACCCCTATTTTAGGTTCGGAAAAACAATATTTCTACCGCAATAAAATGGAATTTTCGTTTAGCGATAGCCGTTGGTTAACCTTAGAAGAAATTCAATCGGATGAAGAATTAGGCGATAAAAACGCACTCGGATTCCATATTCCTGGCATGTGGGATAAAATTTTAGACGTTAAAAAATGTCATTTGC
This sequence comes from Formosa sp. A9, assembly GCF_051200825.1. GTDB lineage: Bacteria > Bacteroidota > Bacteroidia > Flavobacteriales > Flavobacteriaceae > Formosa. Next base: position 2,326,224 of record NZ_CP195158.1, read on the forward strand.
AAGCCGATCCGTCGAATGCCATTCGTAACGAAGTGAAGCGTTTTGCCATAGAAAACGGCCTTCAGTTTTTTAATACCAGACATCAAACCGGATTATTACGTACGTTAATGATTCGCACAGCTTCAACAGGCGAAATTATGGTGTTGATTCAGTTTTTTAAAGACGAGCAAGCACAGCGTGAATTGTTATTAAATCATTTAGCTGAAACCTTTCCTGAAATTACCGCCTTACTTTACGTGATTAACGAAAAGGCAAACGACACGATTTACGATCAGGAAATTATTTGTTTTAAAGGACGCGATCATATTTTTGAAGATATGGAAGGTTTAAAATTCAAAATTAATGCGAAGTCCTTTTATCAAACCAATTCCGAACAAGCTTACGAATTATATAAAATCACACGCGAATTTGCTGGTTTAACAGGCGAAGAGTTAGTTTACGATCTCTATACCGGAACCGGAACCATCGCCCAGTTTGTGGCTAAAAAGGCGAAAAAAGTGGTTGGTGTAGAAGCCGTTCCAGACGCCATTACCGCAGCAAAAGCTAATGCAAAAGCTAATAATATAGATAATGTAGATTTTTATGTGGGCGATATGAAAAATGTCTTCAACAAAACCTTTATAAAAACCCACGGCCATCCCGATGTTATTATTACCGATCCCCCTCGCGACGGTATGCATAAAGATGTGGTTGCCATGTTACTTAATGTTGCTCCCGAAAAAATAGTGTATGTTAGTTGTAACAGTGCTACCCAAGCTCGCGATTTGGCTTTAATGGACAGCATGTATAAAGTTACAAAAACACAAGCAGTAGATATGTTTCCGCAAACGCATCATGTAGAAAATGTTGTACTTTTAGAAAAACGATAAACGCTGGTATGAAATACACCTCAAGTCTAATACTTTTACTCATGTTATGCGCCTTAAGTGCATGCGAAAAAGACGATATCTGTTCTAACGACGAACCCACAACACCCAGATTAATTATCCGATTCTACGATGTAGCCTTCCCTAACGACGACACGCGAAAACAAGTCGCCAATTTAAGAATACAAGGTGTAGGTAATGACAACCCGCTGGAGAATGATAGTGGGAACACTATCGTGGCAACAGACTCTATAATCATCCCCTTAAAAACCACCGATTCTGTTACGCAATATAGGTTACACAAAGAATATGTTTACGATGATAATGAAACACCAGACGACACAAGCGACGATAGTGTTGAAGGTAACGAAGATATTATTACCATAACATACAATATCGAAAACGTATACGTATCGCGCGCCTGTGGCTACAAAAGTATTTTTAAAAACGTAAGCATCAACCTTGTTCCAGACAGCAATAATTGGATTCAATTAATAAGAGCCGTAAACGATAACCAATCTGTAGAAGATGAACAGCAACAACATTTTAAAATATATCATTAAAACTGTAATTGTTTTACTTAGTTTTAGCGGACAGCTTTTTGCACAAACCGATTCGTTAGCCATAAGCACTACAGATTCTATTAAAACTACGGTAAAAGACTCGATTAAAATCAAACAAAAATACGGTTTACGTGTCGGGATCGATTTAAGCAAACCCATACGCAGCCTTTTTGAAGATGATTATAAAGGCCTAGAGCTAGTTGCCGATTACCGCTTAAGTAAATTTTGGTATATTGCCGGAAGTCTGGGTGCCGAAGAAATCACTTTAAGTAACGATTTTTATAACGCGACCACCCAAGGAAGTTATTTTAAAGCCGGAGTAGATTATAACGCCTACCGAAATTGGTTAGATATGGAAAATCTTATTTACGGTGGCCTACGCGTTGGGGTCAGTACCTTTAGCCAAACGCTTAATAGCTATGCTGTTTATTCCGAAAACCAATATTGGCAACCCCAATTCTCATCAGACGACAGCACCAAATTCGATGGTTTATCTGCGCTCTGGGCAGAACTTGTAGTCGGTATAAAAGCCGAAGTACTGAACAACTTATTTTTAGGTGTGCATGTCGAGTTTAAAGGCATGTTATCGCAAGACCAACCAAACAATTTCGAAAACCTATACGTTCCTGGTTTTTACAAAACTTACGATAGCGGTGGATTTGGTTTTGGATATGGCTACAGTATTTCTTACTTAATTCCGCTTTACAAAAAAGACAAGTAAACATACACTGCGTTTCGACCAGCTATGCGACATTAATTTAAGAATACTTTAAAAGTTAAGTTCATGATTTTTGTTTAACTTTAATGGATTAATTAATCCATTTTCAACACATTAAAGACTAAAAATCATGAATAACGTAAAACAATTCATCATGGTACTTGCCATGGGATTTATGGTTGTTGCAACACATGCACAATCCGAAAAAGATCAAAAAATAATAGCTGATGCCGATGCCGCAAAAGCCACACTTTTAGAAGCCAGTCCAGACTTAAAAGACTTTTTTAATAAAGCTGCTGGATATGCTATTTTTCCAAATGTTGGTAAAGGCGGTTTTATTGTTGGCGGGGCTGCTGGTAATGGCGTTTTATACAAAAAAGGCGGCAAAAAACTGGGTATGGCTAGCCTTGCAAAAGTAAACGTTGGTCTACAAGCTGGAGGCGAAGCTATAATTGAAGTTATTTTCTTTGAAACAGACACCGAACTTAATGAATTTATGAAAGGTAAATTTAAATTTGATGCTGGTGCTTCGGCAACAGCCATTAAATCTGGCGAATCGTTTAACGCAAAATATTCTGAAGGCGTAGCGGTTTTCACCCAAACCAAAGGCGGTCTTATGGCCGATGTTTCGGTTGGCGGACAAAAATTTAAGTTCGACGCGTTTAAATAGAATTTATAACAAGTTTTAAAGCCAAAAAACAAGTGGTTTACACTTGCTTTTTGGCTTTTTTACTACCTTCATACATCACGTATTTTACTAAACGTGATTCTAATTTAGCGTTAAACAGTTTAATTTTTCTGGATGGTCTTAAACCGACATGCTTTAAGGCATCTAAATTAGAAGTAATTAACCAAGCGTCTGTACCTGGATAATTTTGTTTTAACGTATCGCCTATATCTTTATAAAACTGTTCCATTTCTATATTTAATCGTTCGCCGTAAGGCGGATTAAACAACATGTGTAGCTTTCCTTGTCCGCCTTTTTGAGTTTTAAAGAAATCTTCATGCTTAATACTTATAAATTCATCTAAATGGGCATTTTTAATATTTTCTTTCGCTTTAGTAACTGCAGAAGGCGATTTATCGTAGCCAATAATTTTATAATGGAAATCCCGTGTTTTTTTCAATAGCGATTCTTCAATGATCTCGAACAAATCCACATCCCAATCGGCCCAACGTTCAAAAGCAAATTCTTTACGCATCAAGTTAGGCGGAATATTACAAGCAATCATTGCGGCTTCGGCTAAAATAGTTCCACTACCACACATGGGGTCCATAAAATCACTTTGTCCATCCCAACCAGAAAGCATAATCAATCCGGCTGCTAACACCTCGTTTATTGGCGCAATATTGGTAGCCGTTTTATAACCACGCTTATGCAACGAATCGCCAGAAGTATCTAAAGAGACCGTACATTTTTGACGGTCGATATGAATATTAATTTTTAAATCGGGGAATTTTAAATCTACACTAGGTCGCACTCCTGTAGTATTTCTAAATTTATCTACGATAGCATCTTTAGTTTTTTGTGCTATATATAAAGAATGCGTAAACACCGTAGAATTTACGGTAGCATCTACCGCCAAGGTTCCCGTAGGCTTCAAATAGTCCTGCCAAGGCATTTTATAAATATTGTCGTAAATATCTTGTTCGCTAACCACACGAAATGTTTTTATAGGCTTCAAAATTTTAATGGCCGTTCTAAGCCCCAAGTTAGCCTTGTACATAAAGCCCTTATCGCCTACAAAGCTTACATTTCTAACGCCTTGTTCTACATCTTGCGCCCCTAGTTGGGTTAATTCTTTAGCTAGTAATTCTTCGAAGCCAAATAAGGTTTTGGCTACCATTTTAAAATTATTCTCCATTATTTACTTTAAATAGATTACAAAAATACAGTATTTTTACGCCTTATATTGTTTAGTAATGATAAAAGATAACACAACTTGGTATACCGCATGGTTCGACACCCCGTTTTACCATATTTTATACAAAGACAGAAATGACGACGAAGCGCAAGCCTTCATGGACACGCTAACCAACTATTTAAACATTTCTGAAGACAGCAGAATACTGGATTTAGCTTGTGGAAGAGGTAGACATTCTGTATACTTAAATTCGTTAGGTTATCATGTTACTGGTGCCGATTTGTCTGAAAACAGTATAGCCTATGCCAAACAATTTGAAAACGACACTTTACAATTTAAAGTGCACGATATGTGTAAGCCATTCAACACTAAGTTCGATGCTGTTTTTAACCTTTTCACAAGTTTTGGTTATTTCGATAACGACGAAGACAACCTAAACACCATAAAAGCTATTAGAGACGATTTAACCGATTATGGAATTGGAGTTATCGATTTTATGAACTCCGATTACGTTATTAAAAACCTAGTTCCCGAAGAAACCAAACAGGTTGAAGGCATTGATTTTCATTTAAATCGCTATGCACAAGACGGTTATATTTTTAAAGATATTTCTTTTGAATATCAAGGTGAAAACTTTCAATTTCAAGAACGTGTAAGAGCCTTTACCCTATCGGATTTCGAAACACTTTTTAACGAAGCCAACGTAAACCTGCTAGAAGTTTTTGGCAATTATAAATTACAAAAATTCGATGCTCAATCATCAGACCGATTAGTTTTATTATTTAAATAATGAATTCGTATTTACTCCCCATACTGGCTGTAATTTTAGGAAGTGCGCTCGCTTTTTTTGGCAAAAATAAACCTGGGTTTAACATCAAATTATTACTCTCGTTTAGCGGTGCTTTTTTATTAGCTTTAACCTTATTTGAACTTTTACCCGAGGTATATGACCATTTAAAAAACCCTGAACTCACCGGACTTTTTATTATGTCTGGCATCTTAATTCAGATTATACTTGAATTTTTATCCAAAGGTGCAGAACACGGGCACATACACATACATACCCAGCAAAATCAGTTTCCTTGGTTGTTGTTTATAAGCTTGTGCATTCACAGCTTTTTAGAAGGCTTTCCTATTCACCACCACAACGATATGGTGTACGGCGTGCTTATTCATAAAATACCTATTGCAACTTTAATCACTTCGTTTTTAATACAATCGCATTACAACACTTCACAAATCGCGAGTTTTTTATTGGTTTTTACCATCATGACGCCTTTAGGCACTTATATTTCTAACCATGTGCATCTGGTTGAAGATTATATTTATTTCATTAATGCCATAGTTATTGGTATATTTTTTCATATTTCTACAACCATTCTGTTTGAAAGCAGCGAAGGTCACAAATTTAATCTTACTAAACTTATTGCTATTTTTGCAGGAGTTGCCATAGCTTACGCCATTTAAATTATGTTTAGCAAAGAAGAATCCAGACAATTACGCGAATTATTTTGGACCAGTTTCGGAAAATCGTTTCCAAGAAAATGGTTACTCTACAACACTAAAATTAAAGGCTTCAGCTTTAAATTTTATTTCGATACCAAAAGCGCATTAGTTGCTCTTGATGTTGAAGAAGATTTAGAAAACCGGATTAAATATTGGGAAAAATTAGAATCTCTTAAATCCATTTTAAAAGACGATTATTTACCTGAAGCCATTTTTGAAGAAGAATTTATTTTAGAAAACGGTAAAGAAATCTCCCGAATTTACGTGCCTTTAAACGAAAAAGTATCCATCCATAATAAAAACTCGTGGCAAATTGTAATGACGTTTTTTAACGAAAACATGAGTTTATTTGAAGCTTTTTTTGAAGATTTTAAAGACGTTATAAAAGATTAAACTACGTATAAAAAAATCATTAAAAAATGGCAAATCGCTCCTGCGAGTACAAACAAATGCCAAATAACATGATTGTAAGGGATGCGCTCGACCGCATAAAAAATAATACCAACGGTATAAAATAAACCACCCGCAAATAGTAATGTTACTCCCTCGCTACCTATAAATTGCGATAAATTTGTAAAATCGAAAACAATTAACCAGCCCATAACAAGGTACAATAAAGTTGAAAATGTTTCGAAGCGTCCAGTAAAAAACAATTTTAATACAAGCCCAAAAGCCGCAATACCCCAGACCGTATAAAACAAATGCCAGCCTAAACTGTGCTGTAAGGCAATAAGTAATACAGGCGAATACGTACCTGCGATTAGTAAATAAATACTAATATGGTCTAAAATACGTAAATACCGCTTTTGCTTTTTTGCGCTAACACCGTGATAAAACGCTGAAGCTGTAAATAAAATAATTATCGACAGGCCATAGACTGTAATACTAAACAGGCTCCAAACAGAACTTTGTTTATTAAACAGTAACAAAAGCACCAAACCAATACCGCCTAAAATAGCGCCAAAGGCATGGGTTATGGTATTCCATTTTTCTTCGAGTGGCGTTTGTATTCTCATTTTAATCTTCCTCTAATCGTTTTTGCCATTTTGAAGCAGCTTCAAAAAAATCGAAATCCAATGCCGAAGGCTGACGCTCTAACAAACCATTCTGAAAGTTGCGTTGCAAGATATCTTCTATAAAATAATCTTCTTTACTTTCCATCGGATTAAATTCTTCTTTTAAAGAAATATCGAACAGTTTAGCCGTATTGTTAAACCAAAAGGCACGCCAACCACTTCGCAAATCTTTTATCAAATCGAATGTAGTAATACCCGTTTGCCTATGAATGAGTTTTACTAAAATTTGTCCTTCGGTACGTGTAAGCTTTTTTAGTTCGGCCGAAAATTCTTCTTCTAAAAATTTCTGAACTTGCTTCGTGTATTTTTTTTGTTCGCGCTTCTTACCTAACTGTTCCAAACGCTCATTTAAAGCCTCTAGGCGATCGGCTGCCAGTTTAGCATAAGGATATACTTTTAAGGTTTTTCGGCGTAAAATCAAATACTGAATACGCTCTTTTTTATCCTTAAAATCAATCTTATTAATAATTAAAACCTCATCTAAATCTATTGAAGCACGCGGTATAGAATCGCCTTCCATAATAATGTAATAATCCTGCAAAGTATCTTGCGCCTTCTCGTGTATTTGAGCAAGCACTAACACAGGACAAAATATAAAAATGTACAGTAGGATTTTCATACAATTATTTGGAAGCCAAAAACTATTCCAAAATTAATAATTTACAAGTCTTATCGCCTTAAAATACTATTAATATTATTATTTTTATCCAAAACTATAACACATGGCAAAACAAAGTATATTAAATAAAAAATCATTAGAATTTTTAGAATCATACCTCAATAATGCAGCGCCTACAGGTTACGAATGGACCGGACAAAAATTATGGATGGAATATTTAAAACCTTATGTAGACGAATTTATTACCGATACCTATGGCACGGCCGTAGGGGTTATAAACCCAGATGCACCTTACAAAGTTGTGATTGAAGGACATGCCGATGAAATTTCTTGGTATGTTAATTATATTTCGGAAAATGGATTGATTTATGTTATTAGAAACGGTGGAAGCGACCACCAAATAGCACCAAGTAAACTGGTAAACATCCACACCAAAAACGGTATCGTAAAAGGTGTTTTTGGATGGCCAGCCATACATACCCGAGATAAATCTAAAGAAGAAACTCCTAAACCAGAAAACATTACCATAGATGTTGGTGCAAAAGATAAAGATGAAGTAGAAAAAATGGGCATTCATGTAGGCTGTGTTATTACCTATCCAGACGAATTTCACATCTTAAATGGTAATAAATTTGTTTGTCGCGCTCTAGACAACCGCATGGGCGGTTTTATGATTGCCGAGGTCGCACGATTACTTCACGAAAACAAAAAGAAACTACCGTTTGGCTTATATATTACCAATTCGGTACAAGAAGAAATAGGACTTAGAGGTGCCGAAATGATTACGCAAACCATTAAGCCAAACGTCGCCATTGTTACCGATGTTACGCACGACACCACCACACCAATGATTGATAAAAAGAAAGAAGGACATTTAGAAATTGGCTTAGGTCCTGTGGTAGCTTATGCGCCTGCGGTACAACAAAAATTAAGAGATTTAATTACAGAAACTGCCGAAGCCAAAAAGATTCCGTTTCAAAGATCGGCATTATCCAGAGCCACAGGAACAGATACCGATGCCTTTGCTTACAGTAATGGCGGTGTAGCCTCTGCCCTAATATCGTTACCACTACGCTATATGCACACTACTGTAGAAATGGTACACAGAGACGATGTAGAAAACGTTATTAAACTGATTTACGAATCGTTACTGAATATTAAAGAAGGGGAAACGTTTAGTTATTTTAAATAAACCACTATAGACTGGAAGTCTATAGGTTTGAAAACAGACTGAAAGTCCGATTATTTGCATTTATCTTAGCCACAAATACACTAATATTCTTTATAAAAACTATTTCAAATATTCGTGCATTCGTGGCGAAAAAAAATTTATAGAAACTGAAAGTCTTGCACTAAAAGTGCATAGTTTTAACTAACGACTGAGACCAATAAAAATATAAAGCCTCAGGATGCTGAGGCTTTTTTAATTGTATTATGGACGAACTTATAGATATCGTTACCAAAGAAGGCCAAGCTACAGGTAAAGTTGCTCCTAAATCGGAAATCCATTTAAAAGGCCATTACCACAACACGGCACACTTATGGCTATATACCAAAACAGGTGAAATTTTATTAGCTCAGCGTAGTTATAAAAAAGCCATTTGCCCGGGCATGTGGGATGTTTCGGTAGCAGGACATGTAGATGCAGGAGAAACCATTGAAGCCGCTGTTTTGCGTGAAACCCAAGAGGAGCTTAGCTTAACACTTTCTGAAAATGATTTACAAAAAATAGGCGTATTTCCATGCTTTCAAAGTTACGATTCTGGCATTCAGGACAACGAATTTCATCATACCTTTTTAGCTGAATTACACGTTCCTATAAGCAATTTAATTCCTCAAGCCGAAGAAGTTGAAGCTTTACAATTAGTAAGTATAGAAACGTTTCGATCACTTTTAGCCGACAGCGAAAACAACAGCTATTTTGTACCTTCTAACCGAGCTTACTACTTAAAGGTTTTGGAGGCTATTGCTCGAAGCTTATAATATAGTGTTCCTAAAAGTCAAAATCAATATTTTAACTTTACAACATTGAAAAGCACATCCTAAAATACCATTTGTTTTTATAATTATTATCTACTCCATTTTTATAAATTTACCAAATACCCAACCTACTACTCCATTATCTCGTTTTATTTTATACCAAGATTCATTGATGTAATCTATAGCATTTTCAGGCACCATGCCTTCTTTTAGTTTTCCTTCTTTAGTTTTGAAACTAATTAAAATTTTTACAGGCGCTTCTTCATTAATTGCAATGATTTTAACAGATTTTCCTTTTTGTAAAATGCTGTCTTCACCATCACTGTCATTAACAATAATGTCATTTTTGATTAAAGCGGTTTGTTCTTCAGAAGTATAAGTGCCTATAACAACAACCTTTTCTCCGGCTTCTTTAAAAGATCCTATTATTTTCGATGTTGTAGAATGACTGTTTCTAATAACTATATCCGTTCCTGTTATTGTTGCATATATATCATTTTTCTCTTCATTCTTACTTGTCATATACTCTTCTCCATACTCCGCCATATCAGATTCGTGTTCAACTTCAAGTTGCGCCAAGTCTTCTGCAGTTAACTCATCAGAATTTGATGTAGTTTCTATCTTAGATTCTTCTTTACTAGTTGTTGGGCTTGTGTTGGGTTTTACATCTTTTTTTCTTTCTCCTTTCCTGTCCTCTGAACTAATTAAATTACTGTTTTGTTTCCTGTTTTCAGGTGTTGATTTTTTTTCAATAGTTTTTTCACTTTCCGCTTTGGTATATCCTTGTTTATACTTCATTCCTGAAACCAGTGCAGGTAAAAATGAAATCAATATCAAAAATACAATTGCAGCAATTAAGCCAGCAGAGACTCCTTTATCCTTTCTTTCTTTATTTTTTGGGATAATCGATGAAATTTCATTTTCAATTTTTGAGATTTCTGGAATATTTAACATTTGTTTAAAATGACTTTCTCCATATAGCTCTTTATACAAATAAATATTCTTTTTAATTCTCTTGTTTTTTAAAGCAAATAAATGGGCAAGAGGTTTTATGAGAAAAGGAATGGCTATTAATAAACACAACAAAAAATTTAAGAAATTTTGTATGTTACTTAAACTAGATGGTATACTAATTAATATTAGTAATAGAATTAGTAATGCTATAAAATAATTAAAGCGATAAAAAAACCTCCTAGTGTCTCTTTTATTGCTTTTAAATATATCTTTTATATGATCGTAATTTTCTGTAGTGAGCAATTTATCTTCATTTCCTAAAAGATAGGCCTTTATTGTTTTTCCTTCTGTTAAAAAGTAATTCTTAATAAGTTCTTCTGTAATCATAATTTTAAAATTCTAATGAACCGCCATTAAGTAAATCATCAATATCTTGATCACTTACATCGGTAGTCGTATTTGGGTTATGAAATTCATTTATTGTATTTGCCAATTGCCCCAAAGACATATTATCAGCATTATTTTGAAGTATTAAAAAATCTTCTTGATTTTTCTTAATTTCTTCTTTTAAACTTAAAAGTTTCTCTTCGTAATTCTTTAAAAACAAGCTTGTTATTTTCTTGTTTTCTTTTTGAATAATGCTTTGTTTTTGTTTTAGGTCAATGGTTTTTAAAAAATCTGACAAGCAAGAAATTCCTGTTAGTACAATTGTTTTTTTGGTATTGTTGTCAATCTTATCAAAACGTTTGTCATTTTCCATTTTTTTGAAAAGTAAATTGACTACATGTTCTTTGTTTTCTGCATTGTTAACAATTAGTTCCTCATAATAATTATGAATATTTTCAGTTAAAAAATTTTTGTAATTAGCAGAACTCATTTTGGTTAGTTCTGTCTGAGTAATAAGGCGGTTTTCCATATTAAATAAGTTCTTTTGAAATATTTAGTTCAAGAACTCCTTTTGAAGAAACCGTGAATTCTTTGATATGAGTTAATAAATCTTTTAAAATACCTTTATTTCCTGTTTCACTGAAAATAGTCCTTATTCTTTCAGAATTATGTTTTAATTCTTCTTGAATAGTTAGTTTTCTATTTGTTAAACTGTCAATATCTTTAAGATTTATTTCTTTTAGTTCTGCTTCTCTACCAATATCTTTTTGAGTGTTTTCAAATTCATCAACAGTAGGTTTACAGTAAGTATACCAATCGATTAACGTTTCGTTATATAAATTAACAGATTTTGTTGGGGATATTATTTTATAAAATAAATTTGGCTCAACAGGCATGGAATCAAGTAAAAAGTTATATTCTGGTTTCTTCAAATCAATGACTTCTGTTAGTATTTGATGTCTTGAATCGTTAAACTCAACTTGTCCGTTTTTATCAATTAATTCGGCTTCAATTATTCGAAATTCTGTCATTAAATTTTTATTGCTATCCCTTAAATCTTTTATTTCCTGATTAGAAATGATCTGCTCATATAATGGGGAAATATCATCAGCTAACTTATTGATTGCTTTCTGGCTAAATAATTTTAATTGAGGAATTAATTTGTCTTTTAATTCAGTATAAAATCTACCTAGTTTTAAAATGTCGTCTAAAATTAATTGCACATCACTCCTCATGCCTTCTTTCATTTTTTCAATGTCGAGTTCTATCTGAGCAATTGTTTTTTTAGCTTGACTTCTAGATTTCATTACAGACATACCTCCTTCAACTAAAAATCCTACTGCTGCAGCTCCCGCAGCGCCTTTTAATTTTGATTTGTTTAATTTTCCTGCGTTTGCTAACGCTGAAGTTTTGCTTAAAAAATTGTTGAACTCATTTTTTCCTGAGAGAGCTATTGCCGACAAATGTTGTTGATGTGACTCTCTGAATATTGCAATATTGTCATTGATGCCAGAAAAATAAGTGTCTAATTTGCCATAACTATCTTCAAAACTTCCCCAGTTAATATTGGAAACATCAAATAATTCTGGTTCTGATGCTTTTATTTTATCTCCAAATAAATCAATTAATAGGCTTAATAAATCTTCTCGAATTAGTTTTAATTTGTTTCTGGTTTTATCAAAATCATCGACTAAGTTTAAATTTATATCTTTTACTTTTTCATGAGTTTGGATAATTTTTGCATATTCTTCTTTAATGTTGAAAGCGTGTTCTGTTATTGCCTCAACTTTAAATGCACCTGTAATAGAAATTTCCTTTTTAGGTTGTAAGCTGTCAATTGTTTTTTGGATAGTCTGAATTTCAAAAGTGCCATCAACTTTTTTTACTGTTTCAGTTTCTTGTGTAATAAGATCAAAATCATTTAAGTCTATCTGCGGATTTTGAATATTTAAAGCTTCTACTCGTTGTTCAACCCGCAAAGGGTTAAAAACACTGTTTCTTCCATCATTATCAAGAATATTATTAACGATGGCATTTTGAATACTAGGTGAGTATGAGGCGTTTGAATAAGCCTCTTTGAGTAATTGTTTAATGTAAAGTCCTTCCTTTAAATTAACTTGAAGTACTTCATTTAAGTAATCAACAAGCATTCTACGGTTAATTATTTCCGAATCTAAACTAAGTTGTTGGGCTTTTTTTATAATAGCATCAACTAATTTATTATTGATGCTACTTGCACCTTGTATGATAATTTCTCTATGTGTCATTATTTAATTAAGCTTAATTTTAAAAAATATCATCTCAAAGATTTATTAACTAAAGATAAAACTTGAAAAAAACTCTTGTTCCAGGCACTTCCTTAGCTATTTACCGCCTTATTGGTAGTTATTTTAATTATGACAAAATATTTTGTTTATATAAATCAGGCACTAAAATTCTTTTTATCTAATTAAGGCGGTATTTTATTATTCCATCTTAAAAATTGAAAAGTTTGAAGGAAAAGCAATTAAATTGTATTTTTCGGTCATTGCCAGTTTAATGTCTGTATGACTTGGCTTAGTCATTTTACTAGGTTTTAAAATCTCTACCCACATACCTTCAGCTACTTGTCCAGCACTTTTTATGGCAGTTATTTTCCATAATTTTTTCATAATACAAAAAATTTTATTTAATAATTTATCCTTAAAATTCTGATTAATTAAACCGAAAACCTTTGTGGTTTTCAGCTTAAAACCTAACTTCAAAAATAGAAGCCAAACGGTCAATATGTGTCCGTTATAAAATTCATCCATTTTTTTTCTTTCATATTACAAGGATAAGATGTGCATTTCCCAAATTTTGATAAGTGTTATTTTTTAGGAATATTTTTCACCTCCTGATCCTTTCAGCACCATGAAGTATGATGAAATTTTGTAGGATTAATCGTTAACAGGATGGTTCTAAAATTTATAGACTTAAAAATAACATCATACTTTTAGCGTATCGTTCCCCTAAAATCCTGATACTTTTAGAGTCGAAATGCAGTAAATCGCCACGGTCCGATAAATCTGAAGTTAAAATTACATCTACAAAATCATCTGTTTTGGAATACGAGCGTATTTTAGAATTGAGTCGTTTCCAGTTAGCCTTATTGTTAGAAAACGCACCAATTTCCCCAACTACAATAGGTAATTGCTTGTTGTTTATAATCTTGCGGAAGGTTTTAAATAGCTGACTCATTTTTTTATCATAATCAACTATTGCTAGAGTATCCTTAGTATCGCTTTCACCTTGATGCCATAATACGCCCTTTATAGTACCATAACTACTTCCCAGAGCTACTTTGTCTTCAAAATTTTTAAGCAACTCTACATGTCTGTGTTCTTTATTAGTTAACCATTTATCGATTGTGCTCCCCCCTACAGCCGTTGGAATAAGCATTACGGATATAGAGTCTGGAATATTTTTAATTATTTCTTTTCCGAAAGCTAAGCCCATATCCAGCCCAGTCATAGATGGCTCGTAAAAATGTAGGGGCTCTTTAGCGTATACTAACCGATTGTTTTTGTTAATAGTTAATATTCTTGGGCTTTCTATAGTATCTTGTGGCTCTACAAAGGCTCTACCAGCCATATTGGATTGACCTGCCATAATAAAAACCCATACATTTTTATTATTAGGTACATGTTCTACAAAACGGTTTTGCCTTGGGAAATTTTTAGTACGTGTTTGCGAAACTGGTTGGTTGCATGATACAGAAAGTAACATAATTACTCCCAATAAAACATATTTCATAAGTAAATGCAAAATTTTAAAGTTTAAACAAAACTATTCGTGAAATAGACAGAATGTGTCCGTTATAAAAAAATGTGATCTTACAAGTTAAAACAGAACAACTATTCGTAATAGGCTGTCATTAACCTTAGGTGTCTTAAAACATCTTCCTTAACATGCTTGGGATGTATCACTTTTATCCAAATATTATATTTAAGAATTTCCATTAAAAATTCGTAATTAGGTTCTACACAAATTTTAAGCTCGCCCCACATATCTGCGCTTAAATAATCTAACACTTCAGTTTCCAATTTCTTTGGTAGCTCTATAACTTCTTGTGAAGGATGCATTTTATTTGCCAATAAATATTTAAAATGATGGTTTGCTACTTTTAAATGAATCCACTCAGGTAACATATCGGTTTTTAAAATCCCGATAGAATGTTTAAAATAGTCGGATTCATTAAATGTTATTGGAGTTTTTGGTGTTTTTTCGGTTATTGTAAAATGGCTTATCCGAGTATCTAAACAAAAAGCATACACACCTATATCTGTATTGTAAGCCATTAAATACCACGCATTATTTATTTCTTTTAAGTGTAAGGGCTGCACTAGTCCCTTAAAGGTTTGAAACCTGTTATCGTCGTACCAACCTTTATATTCCAAGTCTATTAAAAGCTGGTGCTCTATAGCATTAATAAGTGCCACAATATCTACATAATCGCTTAAAGATGTTCTTGCCGATGTAACATAATCTTTCCAACCATAAGCATGGTGATTTAAAAGATACAATTCGGTTTTCTCGAAAACTTGTTTTAAATGTTGGTTATCGTTAAAACTGTCTTCTACCACATAATATCCTAAATTTCGTTTAAGCTTAATATCTACATTAAAATATGCTTTGATTTTAATTAAATCGCGCTTTATGGTTTTAGGACTGTACAACTCTAATTTGCTATATAAAATATCATCTTCCTTGTCGCTTTTCTTTCTTATTGTTTTAAGTGTGTCCTGTAATTGATCTAAAGCGACATAACCTTCTGGTAAACCATAAGCTTTAGGATTAGTAATTATACGCAATACGTAATAGCGACGTAAAAATTCTGGGGTCATTGAAATTATTTTACTAAAAAACATTAAAAATAATAAACCTCGTTAAAACTGGTTGCATTTTCTATCTTTGAGTTTTGATTATTAAACTATGCAAATTGCATTTAGCAAAACAGATTTAAGCTCTACTTTTTGGTTTACCTCGGAAAAAATAATTCATTTTATTTTTTCAATTATTATTATCCCTAAAATATTTAATGCTTTAGGGACTGTCGATATGGGTAAATTGAAGTTTGTTGAAGCGAGCTTAGTTATGTTTGCTCCTGTTTTCTTTTTAGGCCTATCTTCTATTTGTATTAGAGAAATGGTTAAACACCCTAAACAAATAAAAAACATTATAAGTACTGCCATAATCATGCGCCTAATTAGCTGGGGAATTACTTTTATTGGTCTAGTAGTTTACTTTTATATTGTTGGTACGAACGTGATATCAACCATTTATTTTATTATTCTGTTAAGTTATTTATTTAGGTTAACCGATGTTTTTGAATGGTATTGTATTACTACAAAAAAAGCACAATTTATTTTCTACAGTAAAACATTAAGCTTATTACTCGTTTTTTTACTTCAGCTTTATGGATTAAAAAACCAATTAGGTGTTATTTTTTTTAGCTTTACTATAGCTTGCGACTATTTGTTTCAAGGTGTTTTTTACGCTGTATTTTTAAAAAAAATACAAACATTTAAAACAGAATTATGGCCTATTTCCTTTACACTTGCTAAGCGCTTGTTAAAATTTGCCTTTCCGCTTATTATATCAAATGCATTGGTTGTATTTTACATAGGTATAGACGAATTATTTTTAAAGTATTTTTTAAACGATCATGCTGTGGGAGTTTTTGGCAGCATACAATTTTTAGTTATTGGCTTAAGTTGGACTATTGGTTTCGCTATAATTAATGCGCTATACCCCGCTTTAGCGGAATCTTACCTGCAACAGAAAAAGACTTATTATTTAAAATTAGCACAACTTAATATACTCCTTTTAGTTTTAGGAATTGGTATTGGTCTTTTTTACACATTCTTTGGCAACACCATTTTAAACACCTATTTTACCCAACAATATGTAGAAGGTAACACACCTCTTAAAATTTTTTGTTGGGCACCTTTACTTGTGTTTTTTGGTATGCTTTACGAAAAGCATCTACTTAGTTCTAATAGTTTACAACACGAAGTCTACCGCTTTGCCATTGGTTGTATATGCAATATTGTATTGTGTTACTTCTTAATTCCTGTATACAAAATAAACGGAGCTGCATTTGCTGTTTTAATTAGTCATTTTGTAACTAATATTCTATACCCTACGTTTCAATTAAGTTTAAAACCGAACCTTAAACCCGTTTTAAAATAAATTATGAAGCTACTTCTTCTTGCCTTAGCGCCAATATTTGTTATTATACTTTACATCTATTATAAAGACAAATACGAAAAAGAACCTAAACACCTTTTAATTTATAACTTTTTACTAGGTGCTTTTGTAAGCGTGTTTATAAGCACACTATTTTATTTAATATTCGATTTTATATTGCCATTAAACAGTGCTAGTGTGCTCCAACAATTTGTAAAAGCATTCTGTGTGGTTGGATTTACCGAAGAATTTAGTAAGTATATTATTACCAGATATTTTGCCCAACCCAACAACGCTTTTAACGAACCTTTCGATGGCATAGTCTATGCCGTTATGGTATCGATGGGGTTTGCTGCTACCGAAAATATTTTTTACGTCTTAGAAGGCGGTTACGGTTCTGCCATTTTACGAGCATTTACAGCCGTTCCAGCCCATGCGACTTTTGGGGTTTTAATGGGATATTTTATGGGAAAAGCAAAATTTTCAAAAAATAAGGCAAAACTTAATTTAACTGGACTATTTTTGGCAATAATTTTCCACGGGAGTTACGATTTCTTTTTGTTTATAGATTTTGTGCCTGGTGTATGGATTGGTGCTTTTATTTCGTTGGGCATCGGATTTATATTAGCACGCAAAGCCATAAAAAGTCATCAAGAGAAATCATATTTTAAAGAATAATTACAAACAAAGCATTATCTTTATTACCCGAAATCATTTTAAATGAGAAGTATGAAGAATACGATTGCAGAACGCGTAGCCGATTTTATTAAGCATTTTCCACCATTCGATTTGCTTAATAAAAATCAATTATTAGACATCTCTAAAGAGGTTAAAATTAAATATTTAGATAAAGACAACACCATTTATAGCGCAAACTCCAACCTACACGATCAATTTTACATGATCTATAAGGGCGCCGTTAAACTAAAAAAAGTAATTAACGACAAGTTAGAAACTATAGACAAGTTTGACGAAGGCGATGTGTTTGGTCTTAGGCCGCTATTTGCAAACGAAAACTACGCCATTACTGCCATTACAGAAGAAGAAACTATTCTGTATTGTATTCCTATAGATATTTTTAAACCTATTATAGAGCAAAACAAACAGGTAAACCAATACCTTATTGAAAGTTTTGCATCGAATACCGAAAATCCATTTTCAAACGAATTTCAAAAAAAGTTAGTTTTAGAAGACGAAATCAGGTTAGACTTTTCGAAAGAATTATTCGAAATGCAACCGGTTAGACTCATAAAAAACGTAATTACAACAAAAAAAGACACCTCTATAAAAGAAGCCGCTAAATTAATGAGCGCGCACAATGTAGGTTCTATAATTATTGAAGAAAAAGACTGCCCGATAGGTATTATTACCGATAAAGATTTAAGACTCCATGTGGCTACAGGCGACTTTTCTATAGACGATGCCGTATCGGAAATTATGATTAGTCCGGTATTATGCTACAAGAAAAACATTACCATAGCACAAGCCCAAATCACGATGATGAAACATAAAATCAATCAAATCGTGGTTACTAAAGACGGCACACCAAACAGTAAAATATTAGGGGTTTTCTCCGAACACGATATTATTGTAATGAAAGGCACCAACCCATCGGTGCTAATGAAAGCGATTAAGCGAGCCAATTCTACAAAAGAACTGAAACGCATTCGCGAAAAAATCACCATTCTTTTAGAAGGTTATATTCAGCAAAACATTCCGCTTACACATATTAACAACATCATTTTCGAGCTTAACGACGCTACCATCAAACGTGTTATAGAACGTTGTATCGAAAAAATGGACCAAGCGCCACCTGTTAAATTTGCGTGGATGTCTCTAGGTAGTCAAGGCCGTAAAGAACAATTATTACATACAGACCAAGACAACGCTATTATTTTTGAAACTGTAGATGCCGACCATTTAGAGGAAGTAAGAAGCTACTTTTTAACTTTGGCAAAAAAAGTTAATAAGCGCTTAAAAAATATTGGTTTTGCTTACTGCCCAGGCGAAATGATGGCTAAAAACCCAAGATGGTGCTTAAGCCTAGACGAATGGGAAACTCAATTTACAGAGTGGACCAAAGAAACAGGAGACGACGAACTTTTATTATGTTCTATTTTCTTTGATTTCGATATCACTTATGGCGATCCGGCCTTAACAAACCAACTGTCTAACCATGTTTTAGAAATAACAAAAAACAATCTTATTTTCCTTTCAAAACTAGGAGCCAGCTCGTTAAGGAGTCCGTCACCTCTAGGATTCTTCAGACAGTTTTTAGTAGAACAAGATGGCGAACACAAAGACTTTTTCGATCTTAAAAAACGTGCCATTATGCCTGTTACAGATGCTGGACGTTTATTAGCGTTGCATTATCAAACCAAAAACATTAACAATACTGCAGAACGCTTCGAAAAACTTGCCGAACTTATGCCCGAAGATAAAGAACTGTTTTTATCTTGTGCATACGCCTCTAAAGCCTTATTAAAATTTAGAACCAAACACGGACTTATAAATAGAGACAATGGTCGCTTTATTGCTTTGGCAGAACTTTCTAAAGAAGAAAAACTTAAACTAAAACGTTGTTTTAAAGCTATTGCTAGAGTACAAGAACTTATTAAACTAAAATTTAACTTAAAGAATTTTATATGATAAAATGGCTTTTTAAAAATCCAGAAAAAAAGTCTTACCCAGACTATTGGATCCGTTATGAAGCCTTGTTTAACGACCCTAAAAATACAGAAATACACAACACTACTTTTGTAGTTTTAGATACAGAAACCACAGGCTTTAATTACGCATCGGATCGCATGCTATGTATTGGAGCGCTAAAAATAAACGATAACAATATCGACATTAAAGATGTTTTTGAAATTTACATAAAACAAGAATACTTTAATGCCGAAACCGTACCCATTCACGGCATTATTAAAAACGAAAAGTTTAAAACCTACACCGAAGAGGAAGCGCTAATCCTATTTTTAGATTATATAAAAGATGCGGTTTTAGTAGCGCATCATGCCTTTTTTGATATCACCATGATTAATGAAGGTTTAAAACGTTTAGACCTCCCACCTTTAAAGAATAAGGTTTTAGACACCATGCACGTGTACAAAGAAACGCGCATAAAATCTAACTTAATAGATCAAAAGAAAAGATACACGCTAGACGAAATTGCAGAAAATTACGACATCGATGTGTCCGACAGACATACCGCTGCCGGCGATGCCCTAATTACCGCAATTATCTTTTTAAGATCGGTACAACATCTTATAAAAACCAAACATTACACCCTTAAAAAACTATTTAAACTGTAAGATATTCTGTGTTTTAAGAGTGCAGAAATCCCCATCTTATTTCTTATATTTACGTGTATAAAAATAGTTACTCATGGGTAAACCTTACAAAATATCGGTTAATAACCAGCATCATTTTAACATAAATCCAGACGATTTAACCGCTTTAGATGCTGTAGAAACCGATACCAACTGCTTCCATATTTTAGAAAACCACAAATCTTTTACAGCCGAAATTTGCCAATCAGATTTTCTTAAAAAATCATACACTGTAAAAATCAATAACACCATCTATCATGTTTCTATAAACGACCATATAGATCTGCTTATAAAACAAATGGGGTTTCAATTAGCATCCTCTAAACAAATAGATGCTATAAAAGCGCCAATGCCGGGGCTTATACTCGATATTCCCATTCAAGTTGGCGATAGCATTGCCCTTAACGACACCTTAATTGTTCTTGAAGCCATGAAAATGGAAAACAGTATTGTTTCGCCAAGACAAGGTGTTATAAAATCTATAGGTGTAAAAAAAGGAGAAACAGTAGATAAAGGTGAACTTTTAATAGAATTTGAGTAATTATTATGAAAAAAATACTGGTCGCCAATCGTGGTGAAATCGCACTACGTATTATGAAAACCGCAAAGAAAATGGGCATAAAAACCGTGGCTATTTTCTCTACTGCCGATCGCAATGCTCCGCACGTAACCTTTGCCGATGAAGCTGTTTGTATTGGCAATCCGCCATCTAATCAATCGTACTTACTCGGCGATAAAATTATAAAAGTAGCAAAAGATCTTCAAGCAGATGCTATACATCCCGGATATGGTTTTTTAAGTGAAAATGCTGAATTTGCTCAAGCTGTTGAAGACAATAACCTCATTTTTATTGGTCCCAAATCGGAATCCATAAAAACTATGGGCAGTAAATTAGCCGCCAAAGACGCAGTTAAACATTACAATATTCCGTTAGTACCAGGAACAGAACAAGCCATTACCGATATTAATGAAGCCAAACAAATTGCCAAATCTATTGGTTTTCCTATACTTATTAAAGCCTCTGCCGGTGGTGGTGGCAAAGGTATGCGCATTGTACAAAGCGAAAAAGAACTAGAAGCGCAAATGAAACGTGCCATTAGCGAAGCAACATCGGCTTTTGGCGATGGTTCGGTATTTATAGAAAAATACATCAGTTCGCCGCGACACATAGAAATTCAGATTTTAGCAGACACTCATGGCCATACCGTGCATTTATTCGAACGTGAATGTAGCATACAACGCCGCCATCAAAAAGTTATCGAAGAAGCGCCGTCTTCTATTTTAACACCAGAGTTACGCGACAAAATGGGTGAAGCCGCCATTTTAGTAGCCAAATCTTGCCATTACATAGGCGCTGGTACAGTGGAGTTTCTTCTAGACGACGATAATAATTTCTACTTTCTAGAAATGAATACACGACTACAGGTAGAACACCCAGTTACCGAATTAATTACAGGGTTAGATCTGGTAGAACTTCAAATTAAAATTGCCAGAGGCGAAAACATTCCTTTTATACAAGCCGATTTAGATATTACTGGCCATGCGGTAGAATTACGTGTTTACGCCGAAGATCCTTCAAATAATTTTTTACCAAGTGTAGGCCTTTTAAAGAGCTATCAATTGCCAGAGGGAAATAACATTAGAGTAGATAATGGCTTTAAGCAAGGCATGGAGGTTCCTATTTATTACGACCCAATGCTGGCTAAACTCATCACTTATGGGAATACGCGAGAAGAAGCCATTCTAAACATGATTAATGCCATAAATCAATATAAAATTGAAGGCGTAGAAACTACTTTAGGCTTTGGTAAATTTGTTTTTGAACACCACGCGTTCCGTACTGGTAAATTCGACACCAATTTTGTGAACATGTATTACGCTCCCGAATTACAAAAAAGTGAAGCCGAAACCGAAGCTAAGCTAGCGGCTCTCTTAGCCTTAAAACAATATCAATTAGATTTAAAACAAGTAAGACTACCTAATAGCTAATCGAAAAAACAGTCTATGGATTCCAAAATAAAACAACTAAACGATAAAATTGAGCAAGCCCATTTAGGTGGTGGTAAACACCGTATAGAAAAACAACATCTAAAGAAAAAACTTACAGCAAGAGAACGCGTATTGTATTTACTTGATGATGGTTCTTTTGAAGAGATAGGCATACTCGTAACCCACCGTACAACAGATTTCGATATGGATAAAGAAGTCTATTACGGCGATGGAGTTATTACGGGCTATGGCACAATTAATAGTAGATTGGTGTATGTATTTGCTCAAGATTTTACTGTTTTTGGCGGAGCACTTTCCGAAACCCATGCCGAAAAGAT
Organism: Formosa sp. A9; assembly: GCF_051200825.1. GTDB lineage: Bacteria > Bacteroidota > Bacteroidia > Flavobacteriales > Flavobacteriaceae > Formosa. The sequence continues at coordinate 2,348,627 of NZ_CP195158.1, forward strand.
TTGCAAAATAATGGATATGGCACTAAAAGTAGGTGCACCATTAATAGGACTAAACGATTCTGGTGGAGCGCGCATTCAAGAGGGAGTTAGATCGTTAGGCGGATATGCCGATATTTTTTTTAGAAATGTAAAAGCTTCTGGGGTTATTCCACAAATTTCGGCAATTATGGGGCCTTGTGCAGGTGGCGCTGTATACTCCCCTGCAATGACCGATTTTACAATGATGGTAGAGCATACTAGCTATATGTTTGTAACAGGCCCAAATGTTGTTAAAACCGTAACCAACGAATCGGTTACTTCAGAAGATTTAGGAGGTGCCACTACCCATGCCACAAAATCTGGTGTCGCACATACCACCTCTGCTGACGATATTGCCTGTCTAGAAGATATTAAATCACTTCTCGGTTATTTACCACAAAATAACACGAAAACCACCGATAAGGTTCCGTATACCCTAAGCGATGAAATTCGAGACGAATTAACAGATATTATCCCAGACAATACCAATAAACCGTACGATATGCACGCTGTAATCCATGGTATAATTGATCGCGATTCTTTTTTTGAAATTCATAAAGATTACGCAGAAAACATAATCGTAGGATTTGCCAGATTAGGTGGCCGAAGTATTGGTATTATTGCCAACCAACCCTTGTTTTTAGCCGGTGTATTAGATGTAAATAGTTCTAAAAAAGCCGCCCGATTTACACGCTTTTGCGACAGTTTTAACATTCCGCTACTCGTTCTTGTAGATGTTCCCGGTTTTTTACCTGGTACCGACCAAGAGTGGAATGGCATTATAGTTAACGGTGCTAAACTATTATATGCTCTTAGCGAAGCCACTGTACCACGAGTAACCCTTATTACCCGAAAAGCCTATGGCGGTGCGTACGATGTTATGAACTCTAAACATATTGGTGCCGACATGAACTTTGCTTGGCCGAGTGCCGAAATTGCCGTTATGGGAGCTAAAGGTGCAAGTGAAATTATTTTTAGAAAAGAGATAAAAGAAGCCGATGATCCTGAAGCCAAACTTGCCGAAAAAGAAACCGAATATGCCAACACCTTTGCCAATCCGTATCGAGCGGCGCAACGTGGTTTTATAGACGAAGTGATTTTACCTAAAAACACACGCCGAAAATTATTGAAAGCCTTTAGCATGCTGGAAAATAAAACCGTAGAGTTGCCAAAACGCAAACATGGTAATATTCCGTTATAAAATATTTCAGAAAATATGTAATCTACATTTCTAAACCTCTAATTTGAATACTGTTTGTTTTCAAATCACTACTTGCCTTTTTAGTTATAATTTTTATTAATTTTATTTCTGAAGTTAGGCCAGTCACTCTTATATTGGAAACCTCTATTTTAAGTATACTATTTTCATCAACGATATAATTTTCACTCTCTAAATTAATGACTTGCGCATCAATTTGAAAAACAAGTAATTCATCTTCAAGCTTAAGATGTTTATTTATAAGTGCTTTAATTGTAGTGAAATTTGGAGTATAATCTGCTTTGGTATTAATATATATTTTACCATAATAAACTTTATTTTTTACCTTGAATTCTTTTTTTTCGACAGTTATGGTTTCTACAGTATCCGGAAGAAGAGTTGTTAAAACAGATTCATTCTCAAACAAATGCCCATCTATAATATAGACCGGTTTATTTTTTCTAATTGATTTTGTATCACTATCGCTGTAAATTACCGCTATTTTAGCATTGTTCTTGTTTGTATCATCTTTACGTTTTTCCTGACCAAACCCTTCAAGGCATAGTACAAACAATAATAATACAAGTTTAATTTTCAGAATCATTTTCAATTACTTAAAAATACATTCTACAAGTTACTAAAAATCAAACTAAAAGAAAGACTTGCTTTTTTAATCGAAAAACGAAATTACATTCATTCATTTTTGCGCAATATCTTTATAATTCTGTTATATATTAATTCCGACAAGCTCCAATTGTAACCATCAAAATTTACTGTATTTGTAAATTGTATAACAACCGTATCTATATCTTTATAATACTTCGCAATACTTTGGTAACCCGGAATTAATCCCGTGTGCTCGTAACGGTAAATAGACGAATATAGATCTTGTTCGGCTTTATCCTTAAACAGCGTTCCCGCATTTAAGGCCCTTATAAACACACCCAAATCTTCGGCTGTTGCTAGCATCGATGCATTATTATCGGTTTTTAAATCTTGATCGTAACCTACATAATAACCACTCATAACCTCATCTAAATCAACATCGTTTATAGAACCGTAAGTGTTTTTAAGCTGTAACGGATTCAGAATTTCTTCTTTAATATACTGAAACTTACTCTTGCCTGTAACGCGTTCTATCAGTTTAGCTAGTAACAAATAATTGGTATTGCAATATTCGTAAGCTGTACCCGGTTCGAAATTTGCAGGCAAATCCAACACTAAAGCCAAGCGTTCTTTATCGTTGTCTTTTGGTGCTGCCCAATAATTGTTGATATCGGTATAATTAGGTATACCACTACGGTGTTGCACTAGCATGTTAATGGTTATTCTATTTGCATGTTCTATGCGCCCTACAAGCTCTGGAAAATAATCGGCAAGAGTTTTATTTAAATCTATTTGACCACTATATGCCAATTTGGTAATCGAAACAGCTACATATAGTTTTCCCACACTAGCGATTTTAAACAAAGCATGAGGATCGGCAGGTATTTTTTGTTCACTATTTTTATATCCAGCGGCGTAAAATTCAGGTGTCTTCCCCGCTTGATCGACATAAACCACTATGCCATCAAACCCATAATTAAGCGCTTCATTAACCTGCTCTTGTACGGTGTCTGGCAAAGGACGCAACCAGGCTTTTAGCATAATCCAGGGCACAAAAAATAATGAAACTACGGTTGCCACGAACACTATTAATCGAAATATGTTTTTTTTTGAGGCTTGTATCTTAACCGCCATAATGCTTTAGTGTATTGATAAATATGATATTAAATTTTGGCCTGATAGGTATACAAATCGAAATATCGCCCTTGAGCTTCAATTAAGGCATCGTGCGTGCCGCGTTCAACAATTTTTCCTTGCTCGATAACCAAAATCTGATCGGCCTTACGAATTGTACTTAATCTATGGGCAATTACAATTGTAGTACGGTCTTTCGTTAACTGGTTTAAACTCTTTTGAATATACCCTTCGCTTTCGGTATCTAAATTAGATGTTGCTTCGTCTAAGATTATGAGCTTAGGATTTGCTAGAATGGCTCTTGCAATGGCTATACGTTGTCGTTGTCCGCCAGAAAGTTTAACACCCCGCTCGCCTATTAAGGTATCTAAACCATCGTCGAAACGGTTAGTAAATTCATCTACATAAGCCGAAGTTACGGCATGTTGCAATTCTGTTTCGCTTGCCTGCGGCCGGGGAAACAGAATATTTTCGCGAATGGTGCCCTCAAACAAAAACTCGTCTTGTAACACAACGCCTAAATGTTGTCGAAAACTTTTTAGTGAGACTTTAGATAAATCATTGCCATCAATAGTTACTATTCCTGAATTCGGATTTAAAAAACTTGCCGATAAACCAGCAATAGTCGATTTTCCCGAGCCAGAGCTTCCTACTAAAGCGACCACCGATCCCGAAGGGGCTTCAAAACTAATATTGTGTAAGACATCTTTTCCTGACTCGTATGCAAAAGACACGTTATTAAAGGCCAAATTGCCCTTCATCTTTTTAAGCACAATTGTTCGCTCTTCGGCTTGTTCTTCGGCTTCCATATTCATAAGCTCTTCGGTTCTATCTAAACCAGCCAAGGCTTCAGTTAACTGACTGCCTATATTACTCATTTGTACAATGGGAGCAATCATAAACCCTAACAGTAACGTGAAAAACATAAAATCACCTATGGTTAATTCACCTTGCATAATTTTATATCCGCCAATTCCCATAATACCTGTAGAGGCTATTCCTAATAAAAACGTCGAGGAGCTCGTCATGGCTGCGGTTGCCGTTAAACTCTTTTTCACATTCTGAAATAACCGATCTACTCCATTTTCGAAAGCTTTATTTTCCTGTTCTTCGGCATTAAATGCCTTAATAACACGAACACCTGACAAAGTTTCGGTAAGCCTACCAGTAACCTCGGCATTAATAACGCCGCGTTTTCTAAAAATAGGTCTGATGTATTTAAATGCTTTTAATGCCAAAATTCCAAAAACGGCCACAGGAACCAGTACAAACAGTGTCATTGATGGACTTATACGAATTAATAAAATTAGTGAAACTATGGCTGTAAAGGTGCCTCCTACCAATTGTACCAAACCGGTACCAATTAAATTTCTTACGCCTTCTACATCCGTCATAATTCTAGAAACCAATACACCAGATTTTGTATTATCGAAAAAACGAATTGGAAGCGACAGTACTTTTTTCTGTACTTGGGCACGCAATTCCGATATTAAATATTGTGCTTGTACACTTAAAATTTTGGTAAGTAAAAACGACGTTACCGCCTGAACTAAAATAGCAGCGCCAACAATGGCGAGCAAGCTATACAATTGATTGTAGTCTTTATTAGGAATAACATCGTCTAATAACACTTTACTTTTCCATGGTAAAACCAAACTCGCTAAACGACTAAGCACAATTAAAAGCAAGCCAATAAACACTAAATTACGTCTAGGCCAGATAATGGTTTTAAAAGCCTGAACCATACTAACTTTAGATGCTTTTTTTGGCTGTAATTGCTGCGATTTATAGTGTTTCATAGTTTTTTATTCTGAATAAATTTAAAATAATCTAACGGTTTAAAGGGCAAAATTGATTGTTTTTAGAATTCAAAAAAGAAATCTGAATCCGAAAATGCTTAATTCCAATTTAGCTGTTCTATGTTTATAATTTTTACGTTAGCAGATACACACAAAATTAAACGAATCATTACCAATACAATAACATTAACTATTCAATTTTACTAAGTTGGGAATAATTATCTTTATAACGATTTTTTAACTCGTGCAAAGATTGTATACAGTATTTTTGCATGATGCAAGACACCGAAAAAAAATATCAATTCGAGTTTGTGGCATTAATGGCCTCGTTAATGTCTATAGTAGCATTATCTATTGATGCTTTACTACCTGCCATTCCAGAAATAGGCTTGGCGATTGGCAACCAAAACAGCACCGATTTACAATTACTTATTACTATGATTTTTTTAGGATTTGGTGTCGGACAGTTAATTCTTGGTCCCTTATCCGATTCTTTTGGAAGAAAACCCATCATGTATGCTGGTTTTGGTATTTTCATCCTAGCTAGTTTTGTTTGTGTTTTCTCTACTTCTTTAGAATGGATGCTTATCGGGCGTATTTTTCAGGGCATCGGACTTTCGGCTCCAAGAACAATAAGTATTTCTATTATTAGAGATTCGCACAAAGGCGATTACATGGCCAGAATGATGTCTTTTGTAACGGCCTTTTTTATTTTAGTGCCTGTAATTGCTCCTGCTTTAGGACAGTTTATTTTAATGCATTTAAACTGGCAATCTATTTTTTATACACAACTATTTTTTGCTGTTTTAGTAACCTTTTGGTTCTGGAAAAGACAACCCGAAACCTTACGCCCTGCCTTTAAAATTCCATTTAACAAGCAAGTTTATGTCAATGGATTTAAAGAGCTTATAAAATATAAAGAAGCCATGGTATTTACTGTTGTTTCTGGATTTATTACAGGAGCCTTCATGGTGTATTTAAGTTCGTCGCAGCATGTTTTTGAAGATCAATATGGTATTGGAGATAAGTTCCCTTATGTGTTCGCTGGTTTAGCTTGTTCTATCGGGTTATCAACGTTACTAAATGGTACATTGGTAGTGCGCATTGGCATGCGACGATTGGCGTTTATGGCTTTAAGTGTATTTTCGTTGGTGTCTACGCTTTATGTGATATTATTTTGGAACAAACCCAACCCGAGTTTGTTTGTGCTTATTCCTTTTTTGGTGGCTCAGTTTTTTACCTTAGGATTTATTTTCGGAAACTTAAGAGCCATTGCCATGGAACCTATAGGCCACATTGCAGGAATTGGCGCTGCTATTACAGGGTTTATTTCTACCCTAGTTGCCATACCTATAGCTACCTTTATAGGTGAGTTTATGACCGATACGGCCTTACCACTATTTATTGGTTTTGCTATTTGCGGAAGCTTATCGCTAATAACGTTTATTTTTATGAAACGTCACATTTTATACCGTAAGCTAAATTTTAATTGGCGTTAGGGATTGCAGCGGCATCCTTTTTTATGGCTTAAAAGGCCATAAAAAAGATACAGCGGAAAGCGCGACCTTGATAAAGGGAACGCCCTACTATTTAAAGGAAATATGGGTAATAATGTCTACCACAGACGAAATTATGTATTCTATACCTATAGCAATAACAATAAACCCGATAATACGAGACAAGGCATTTATACCCGAGGCACCCAAAAATTTAACTATAAAATGGGCGCTTTTTAAAATGAAATAAATACATAATACCGTAAATAGCATAGCTCCTAAAATGATAAAAATATCACTAAGGTCTGAAAACTCTTGGTTATAGGCTATAAGTAAAGAAATGGTTCCTGGCCCAGCAAGCATAGGAATGGCTAAAGGCGTTAAGCTAATTTCGTTTCGGTTTTGAATGTCTTCCTCTACCCGCTTTCGCTTCATCCCTTTATGCTCTGCAAATTTTCCCGTTAACAGTGCAAACCCAGAAGATGCTATTATAAGTCCGCCAGCTATTTTAAGAGCATTTATGCTAATGCCAAAAAACGATAAAATATATTTACCCGCAAAAAAAGCCAGTAATAAAATAATAAATGCGTTTACCGAAGTCCAAAATGCAATTACAGCACGTTCTTTGCGCGTGTTATCCTGCGACAATCCTACAAAAATTGGCACTGTCCCTAACGGATTCATGATAGAAAATAACGCACCAAAAGTTACTAAAAATAGCTCCATTGTTTTTTTCTGCAAATTCAATGTTTTTTTAGCTGTTATAGGTTAGGCCTGTTTTAAGCAATTGTCGCTAAACCATAAACTTTCCTGTGTGTACATCTATAAATTGTTACGCAAAAACTATGCTTACAAAAACAGCCTGCGTCAAGTAAATATATTTTTATAAATTTAGGCTTCCAAAAAACTAAATTGATGTCTATACTTATAACTAACATAAAGCAATTATTGCAAGCGAGGGCAACTAACGTACTTAAAGTTACGGGAAGTGATATGAAAAAACTTCCACTTATAGAAAATGCTTATCTTTTAATAGAACACGATACCATTGTTGAATATGGCGAAATGAAAGATATGGGCGATACTGTAGCAGAAACTGTAATTGATGCTACAGGAAAAATAGTAATGCCAGCTTGGTGCGATTCTCACACGCATTTGGTATATGCAGGAAATCGAGAACAAGAATTTGTAGACCGAATTAATGGCTTAAGTTATGAAGACATTGCCAATCGTGGAGGCGGTATATTAAATTCTGCCGAAAACTTAGCCAAAGCCACCGAAGACGAATTATACGACCAAGCTGTGTCGCGTTTAAAAGCTGTTATGGAAATGGGAACCGGCGCCATAGAAATCAAATCTGGTTATGGCTTAACTACCGAAACAGAATTAAAAATGCTACGCGTTATAAAACGCATTAAACAAGATTTTAATGTATTTGTTAAAGCAACATTTTTAGGAGCCCACGCCGTACCTAAAGCCTTTAAAGATGATAAAACGGCATATGTAGATGAAATTATTAACACCATGCTTCCTAAAATAGAACAGGAACAATTGGCCCATTATATTGATGTATTTTGCGAAAAAGGATATTTTTCGTTAGACGATACCGAACGTATTCTACAAGCCGGCGTAAAACATGGCTTAACACCAAAAATACATGTTAATCAATTCAATGCCTTTGGCGGTGTCGCTTTGGGCGTTAAATACAATGCCCTTTCTGTAGATCATCTTGAGGTTATGAATCCAGAAGACATTGCAGCCTTAAAAGGCAGTAACACCATGCCCGTTGCTCTGCCGTCTTGTTCTTATTTTTTAAGCATACCTTACACCCCGGCGCGAGCAATTATAGATGCCGGTTTACCACTAGCACTCGCTACAGATTACAATCCTGGTTCTACTCCTAGTGGCAATATGAACTTTGTAGTAAGTACGGCATGTATTAAAATGAAGATGACTCCAGAAGAGGCCATTAATGCCGCTACAATTAACGGGGCTTATGCTATGGGAATAAGTAATATGTACGGCAGTATTACGCGTGGTAAAAAGGCCAATGTTATTATTACCAAAACAATACCTAGCTATAATTACCTACCTTATGCTTTTGGCGACAACCATATAGATAAGGTTATTATTAATGGTAGTTTATTATCTTAACTTTTAAAGTATTTATATAAAGTAAAAAACCCAAAAAGTGAACTGCTTTTTGGGTTTTTAGTTTGTTAGTGTTTGTGTTTATTATTTTATTTAAGTGTAAATTCTGAAGTAGACACTAAGTCTTTGGCGTTATATACATTTACAACATAACGTCCGTCTTCAAATTTATTATCGGCAGATGCAGCTACAAATTCGCATACATTTAAACTCGTATTTTCGTAATTAAAGCGACTAACTAGGCTGTAATTTAAGGTTGTCTCCCCAAATACAACTTGCTCGTTTGCTCCAAGAATATTGTTTTTTGGGTCTATAACCTGAATGTACAATTCTTGATCGCCAGCTTGCACTAAGGTATTTTTAGCAACTGTAAAACATACTCTAATTTTATCTACGCGTCGTGCACGTTCTGTAGGTATTAATTTTCCAGAGCTACGTTCTATAACTCCAAATCCTTTTAAGCCCACAGTGTTTAAAACAGCAGCATTTTCTACAACTTCAGCAAGAGCTGTATTTTGCATTAACAACGAATCTGTAAACACGGTACGCTCTTCCAGACGGGTACGGGTGCTATCTAAAGACGAGGCCAATAACGAATTTTCAACTTTCAGTTTATCGTTTTCGGCCATTAAGGCATCCATTTCTTTTTGTAATGATAAGTATCTCTGCTTATACTTCCATAAACTTTTTACGTTAGTTTCAGAAATTTGTAACGAGTCCATTAACCCTTGAATTCGGGTTCTAGCCTCTATAAGGTTATTATTGGCTATCTCGTTTTCGCTAATGGCAACATCGTATTGTTTGGCCATATTACTCAAATCGTTCATTACCAATTGTTTTTCTTCACGTAATTGAGTTTCGGTTTCTTTTTTCTGCTTCATCAAATCGAATGTGTAAAATGCTGTACCTAAAAACAGTACTAAAGCAATTCCTAAAGCAATTTTTAATCCGCTACTCTTAGCATTATTTTCCATAATTAATTTTAATTTTTAATTGTTAAGATTGGTTAAGTTAATTTTGATTTTTTATAGTTTAATATTATTAAAATTAAGTTCACAAAGCAAAAAAACTTGTATTTTTAAACTTATAAAACCTAATGCGCATTAATGGACAAACTTGTTTTATTTACTAACTCCGAACTTAAAGAACGTATTGATAAACGCCCTTTAGAATCAAAATTTGGCGAAAACGTTGTAACATTAAAGCCGTCTAGCAATATATACGAAGATCTTGAAGCTTTGGACGTCGAGTATGTACTTATTGGCTTTCCTGAAGATGTAGGGGTTTTCGCTAATTCGGAATCTGTTGGCACATCAAATACTTGGGAAACCACTGTAAATGAACTATTAAATTTTCAAAACAATCAATTTACAACACCCGAAAAACTTTGTATTCTAGGTCATGTCGATTTTACTAAAGAGATCGAAAAGCTTCAAAAACTAGATCCGTCATCTGCAAAACACCTTGCTAAAGCAAAAAAACTTGTTTCTAAAATAGATAGTACGGTGAGCCAATTGATATTTGAAATAACCAAAGCTGGTAAAAAACCTATCATTATTGGTGGCGGCCATAACAATGCCTACGGTAACATAAAAGGTTCTGCTCTAGCCTTAAATAAGGCCATAAATGCAATTAATTTAGATATGTACTCTGGTTTTAAACAAGATAAAGGCAGGCATAGTGGTAACGGGTTTACTTACGCGTTTACCGAGGGTTTTTTGAAGGATTACTTCATTTTTGGCTTACAAGAAAACTACACATCGGATGTTATTTTTAAAACTTTAAAAAAGCTCAAACATATCGATTTCATCACCTACGAAAGTTTAGAAATTCGCCAAGACACTTCGTTTAAAAAAGAATTACAAAATGCCCTATTAGCAACAGAACACCGCCCTTTTGGTATAGAATTGGCCTGCAATTCTATTGAAAATAATGGCTGCGAGCAAATATCGGCAAGCGGATTTAGCGTTAAAAAAGCTAGACAATTCGTTCATTTTTTTGCACAGCAACCCCAAGCGCAATATTTACATATTTGCGATGCCAAACCTCTTAAAGGGCAACATCCTGAAGTTGGTAAACTAATTGCAACACTAATTACAGATTTTATTCGGGCACATTCAAAATAATTTTCGTATTTTAATCCTCTAATATTCAAAGTATTAATTTATGATTCATGTATTTGCTCTAGTCTGTTATATGGTTGCTCTCTTACCGTTACAACCGCACGTAACAAATAACACCACAGAATTAAAAATTGAAATATTAAATTCTAAAACCGAAATCATTCCCATTTCCCATGCGACTTTTGTTATGGAAATAAAAAAAACTGTCGTTTACATAGACCCTGTTGGCGATGCGTCGTTATTTTCTCATTTAAAATCTCCTAACCTTATTTTAATTACCGATATACACGGCGATCACCTTAGTGTAGAAACCTTACAAGCTGTTGTACAGCAACATACTACTATTATAGCGCCGCAAGCAGTAATAGACCAATTACCAGACACACTTAAAAATCAAGCATTTGTGATGCATAACGGAGAAACAAAAACCTATAACCACTTAAAAATTGAAGCTATACCTATGTATAATTTAAGACCAGAAGCTCTTAAATACCATAGTAAAGGCCGTGGCAATGGTTATGTTTTAAACAATCACGACGAGCGTATTTACATTTCTGGAGATACTGAAGATATCCCTGAAATGCGAAACTTGAAAGATATAGATATTGCTTTCGTTTGCATGAATTTACCCTATACCATGCCTGTAGAACAAGCCGCCAGCGCTGTTTTAGACTTTAAACCCAAAGAAGTTATTCCTTACCATTACAGAGGTACTGATGGACTGAGTGATGTTGGTGCGTTTAAGGAATTGGTAAACAGTAAAAATCCAGACATTACAGTAACGCTACTTAACTGGTATTCAAAAAATTAACACATAAAACCCTATCTATTACAGAAAATGCGTTATATTTGAGATGCTATTAACTCAAATTTAAGCTGTCATGCCTGCTTTTTTACTTCATAGATTATCCTTGTCCGACATTTTAATACTCTTACAACAAAAAGATATTGTTATTGTTTTATCTATTACAGTAACTGTATTTTTAATTTTATTGATATTAGGTATTAGAAAAACACATAAGTTGAATGAAGAAAACCAAAGGTTAGCAGACTTAAATCCGTTGGATAGCACCGAAGACGATAGCTATAAAGATTTTACTGAAGGCCACCTATACGGTAACGACTAAATTAAATTTATTTAATACCCCTATTTAATACGCAAAAAGCCTGCATTTTATAGCAGGCTTTTTTCTTTGTAATATAATGAGCATAAGAAATGCAATGTTATCTCACCAGTTTTTTATACTTAATACGTTTTGGCATAATATCGCCACCTAAACGTTTCTTTTTATTTTCTTCATAATCGCTAAAACTACCCTCGAAGAAATAAACTTGACTATCGCCTTCAAAAGCAAGAATGTGAGTACATATTCTGTCTAAAAACCATCTGTCGTGACTAATAACCACGGCACAACCTGCAAAATTCTCTAAACCTTCTTCTAAAGCTCTAAGTGTATTTACATCTAAATCGTTGGTAGGCTCATCTAAAAGTAAAACGTTACCCTCTTCCTTTAAGGTCATGGCAAGATGCAATCGGTTTCTTTCTCCTCCAGACAATAACTTTACTTTTTTATTCTGTTCGCTTCCACTGAAATTAAAACGACTTAAATAAGCTCTAGAATTTACCTGCTTACCTCCCATTAGCACTAATTCTTGCTCATCGCTAAAATTTTGCCATATTGTTTTTTCAGGATCTATATTAGCATGGCTCTGGTCTACGTAAGCAATTTTTGCAGTTTCACCAACTTCAAAGCTTCCTTTATCTGGAGTAGCCTCGCCCATAATCATTTTAAAAATGGTTGTTTTACCAGCGCCATTAGGACCAATCACACCAACAATTCCTGCCTGCGGCAAATTAAAGTTTAAATCTTCGTAAAGTAATTTATCATCAAAACCTTTACTTATGCCTTTGGCTTCTATAACATTAGTACCTAATCGTGGTCCGTTAGGAATATAGATTTCCAGTTTTTCGTCAAGCTGCTTTTGGTCTTGACTCATCAATTTATCGTAATTTTTCAAACGGGCTTTCTGCTTCGTTTGTCTACCTTTAGCGCCTTGTCTTACCCACTCCAACTCGCGTTCCAATGTTTTTTGGCGCTTAGATGCTGTTTTATTTTCTTGAGCCAAACGCTTAGATTTCTGGTCTAACCACGACGAGTAATTACCTTTCCACGGAATACCTTCGCCTCGGTCTAACTCTAAAATCCATCCCGCAACATTATCTAAGAAATACCTATCGTGCGTTACCGCGATAACCGTACCTTTGTACTGGGCTAAATGCTGCTCTAGCCAATGTACCGATTCGGCATCTAAGTGGTTGGTTGGCTCGTCTAAAAGCAACACATCTGGTTCTTGTAGTAATAAACGGCAAAGTGCTACACGCCTGCGTTCTCCACCAGAAAGCACACTTATTTTTTTATCGCCATCTGGAGTTCTAAGCGCATCCATAGCAATTTCTAACTTGGTATCTAGCTCCCACGCATTGGTCGCATCAATCTGGTCTTGCAGTTCGGCCTGTCTGGCCATTAACTTATCCATTTTATCTGGGTTAGAGTACACTTCCTCCAAACCAAACATATCGTTAATTTTATTGTATTCTTCAAGAATAGCTACGGTTTCGGCCGCACCTTCCTTAACAATTTCCATAACGGTTTTATCTTCATCTAATTGCGGCTCTTGTTCCAGATATCCAACAGAATAATCTTGAAGAAAAGTAACATCGCCTTGATAATTTTTATCTACACCTGCAATAATTTTCAATAATGTAGATTTACCAGAACCATTAAGACCTAAAATACCAATCTTGGCACCATAGAAAAAACTTAAATAAATATTTTTTAAAACAGGCGTATTTGCACCTGGAAATGTCTTGGTTAAACCAGACATCGAAAAAATAACTTTCTTATCGTCGCTCATAATTACACTCTACCTTTTAAAGCATTAAAAACCCAGGCTATTGCAAAAAAACCTATCCCTACAGATGCGAAACCCCAACCGGCTACATCGTTATATCTAAAGGCTCCCAAAGCAATTAAACCCAGACCAACTACTATCATTATGGTTGTAGCCCATGCTAAAACCGTATTTTTATTCATTGCCATTTTAAAATTGTTTCTTAGGGCGCACCGCTTTTACACTGAAGTTACAAAGCGTCAGGCTATTCGTTATATCTTTTTAAATGTAACCATTTAAAAAGGATGCCACTCCTATCCCTTGCGCAAAATTCAAATACAAATATCGGATTTTTAACACTAAATCTAAAGCATATCTACGTATTATTTTAACATTTAAATTGAAATGCATTTTTAAGTATTTCAAGTATTTTCTGCAATTTCAATTTTTAAACAGTACTCAATCTTTTAAAGTTTTATAATTTCTACAACTTTCCTTCGCATATTCTTATAATTATACAAACAAAATCTTAGTTTTTTGAACAGTAAACAATTAACGTTTTTTTTATTGTATATACATCAGTTAGCAACATAAGTCTAACTACTTTTGTGGCTTGCATTAATTAATAAATTTATGAACAAAGCATTATTATCATTAGCCATTGGTGGTTTCGGAATTGGTTTAACCGAGTTCGTAATTATGGGTATTTTACCAGATGTTGCTACGGCTTTTAATATTAGCATCCCAAAAGCTGGGCATTTTATCTCGGCTTATGCTTTAGGCGTGGTTATTGGTGCGCCACTACTTACCGGTTTAGGCAACAAATGGCCTGCTAACAAAGTACTTATGGCTTTAATGCTTTGGTTTACTGTTTTTAATACTTTATCGGCATTTGCAACGGGATATACTTCATTTTTAATACTTCGTTTTTTATCGGGTCTACCTCATGGAGCCTTTTTTGGTATTGGCGCCGTGGTTGCTGGTAAATTATCTAAACCTGGCAAAGCTGCACAAGGTATTGCCATTATGTTTAGTGGTTTAACTTTTGCTAACCTTTTGGGTGTTCCGCTAGGCACCTATGTTGGAAAACACTTTGCGTGGCACGTTTCTTTTTTAATGGTAGGTATTGTTGGCGTTATGGCTGTTTTAAGTGTGAAATTTTGGATGCCAGATTTTAAAGAATCATCTGCTACTAATTTCATTAAGGAATTTAAAATTTTTAAGCGTTTAGAACTTTGGCTTATTATTTTACTAACAACCATTGGTACGGGAGGCTTTTTTGCTTGGTACAGCTACATAGCTCCTTTAATTACCGATGTTGCTGGGCATCCAGATACAATGGTTTCTTTCGCCATGATTTTAGCCGGCTTAGGTATGGTTATTGGCAATTTTATAGGAGCCAAACTCGCCGAAAAATTCCTACCTATTAATGCCGTCATCATTACATTAATTTGTATGGTAATTTGCTTGTCGTTAAATACCATTTTGGCATCAGACAAAATTATGGTGCTAGTCATGACTTTTATAATTGGTACGGTTACATTTTGCTTATCTACACCTATACAAATTGCTATTATAAATGCCGCAAAAGGGTCCGAAACTTTAGGGTCGTCCTTAAACCAAAGTGCTTTTAATATTGGAAATGCCTCAGGAGCTTACTTTGCTGGATTGCCGATTGCCATGGGGTATGGCTACACCGCAGCCGATTGGGTAGGCGCCGCTATGGCTGCTATGGGAGTATGTATTGCCTTTGGCATCATTTTATTAAGAAGAAAACGTAAAAAACAAAACACGTTGGAAAACTGTTACTCATAATATTATAACCTTATTGACTGAACCTTAAAATTACTGATTTTATTATAGTATATTACCAAAGTATAGTGACTACTTTCGTTTCATGAATTACTTTTTAAATGAATTCTTTAAATCAATTACAGCATATTTCTGATTCCTTTGGCCAATCAGAGCGCATGCCCGCCTTATTTTTGGGGCATGGCTCGCCCATGAATGGCATAGAAGACAACGAATTTGTTCAGGGCTTTAAAGACCAACGTGAATTGTTAGATAAACCCAATGCTATAATCGTAATATCGGCCCATTGGGAAACTAAAGGTACTTTTGTAACCGCAATGGAACATCCTAAAACCATTCATGATTTTGGCGGATTTCCTAAAGCACTTTACGATGTGCAATACCCCGCTCCAGGACATCCTGAATTGGCTAACGAAATCACAGAACTCATTCAACCTAAAGATACCGTGCATTTAGACCATAAATGGGGTTTAGACCACGGCGCTTGGACCGTAGTTAAACATTTGTTTCCAGATGCCAACGTTCCTATTATTCAATTAAGTATCGATTATACAAAACCAGCCGATTACCATTACGCTTTGGCAAAACAGCTTAAAGCGTTAAGACATAAAGGTGTTCTCATTATAGGCAGTGGTAACATAGTACATAATTTAAGACAAATTGCTTGGAACAAAATAAACGACTATTATGCATACGATTGGGCAATTGAAGCCGATTCTAAAATAAAATCTTGGATTTTGGATGGCAACCACCAAGCTTTAATAGATTTTAAATCGCATGGTACGGCATTCGACTTGGCAATTCCTACACCAGAACATTATTTACCTTTATTATACACGCTAGGTCTACAGAACAAACAAGACGACATCTTACTATTTAACGACAAACCTTTGGCAGGATCGCTAACCATGACAAGTGTTAAATTAAGCTGATAACTCTTAATGACTTTTCTTATTTTTGCCTACTATGAACGATAATTTTACCAACGAATATTTTGGCATAGGCATTCAAAACGGAAAAACACCAGAAAATTTAGGCGTTTTATGGCGCTCGGCTCAAAACTTAGGAGCCAGCTTTATTTTTACTATTGGCAACCGCTATGCCAAACAAGCATGCGACACCCACGATGCCGTAAAAGCAATGCCCTATTTCCACTATGAAACATTCGACGAGTTTTTTAATAATATGCCCAAAGGTACCCGCTTAGTTGGCGTAGAACTTACCGATGAAGCTGTTGACTTAGAAACCTTCAACCATCCCAGACGTTGCGTATATTTATTAGGTGCCGAAGATCACGGGCTGTCTAAACAGGCCATAGAAAAAGCTCATTTTTTGGTTAAGTTTCAATCGCAATTCAGTTTAAATGTTTCGGTTGCTGGCAGTATCGTTATGTACGACAGAGGTTTGAATAAATCGAGATGTTAATTTTAAACTAACCACTAAATCGAGGCCGAATTTTAGGAATCTCATTTTAAAGACAAACGAGAATTATGTGGATTAGAACTCTCTAATGCTGCTCGAATGGCTTTAAAATTATTTCAGAAACACCAACTTCATTGGTCTCAGTCGTTAGTTGAAACTATGCACTTTTAGTGCAAGACTTTCAGTTTCTATAAATATTTTTACGCCACGAATTCACGAATATTTGACATAGTTTTTATAGAAATATTCGTGTATTTGTGGTTAAAACGAACACAAATAATCAGACTTTCAGTCTGTTTTCAAACCTATGGACTTCCAGTCTATAGTGGTTTAGTTTTTTATTCCTGGTTTTGGTTACGGCAGAAATGCCAAATTATTTAAGGTATTTTAATTATATTACCACCAACTAATAAGCTAATTGTAAAATATTTCACTAATGAATCAAGATGTCGACAATTATTTTATCGCAGGCTGCGGAAGATGTCCGCTTGGAGGTACTGCTGATTGCAAAGTACTTCCGTTTGAAACCGAATTGCGATATCTAAGACGTTTGTTATTGTCTTGCGGACTTACAGAAACCTGCAAATGGGGTGTGCCCTGTTACATGTATAACCAGTCTAATGTCTTACTACTAACTGCGTTTAAAAACTACGGCGCTATCAATTTTTTTAAAGGCGCTTTGTTGGCCGATACGAAACAAATGTTAGAAAAGCCTGGACCAAATTCGCAAGCTGGTCGCTTTTTTAAGTTTACAAGCTTAAAGGATATTCAGCCTATTGAAGCCGATATTAAAGCTTATATTTTTGAAGCCATTGAGATTGAAAAAGCCGGTTTAAAAATTCCTTTTAAAACAAATCCAGAACCTATTCCAGAGGAATTAGAACGCACTTTTGAAGCCGACACTAATTTAAAAGCAGCCTTCGAAGCCCTTACGCCTGGCAGACAACGCGGTTATATTTTACATTTCTCGCAACCCAAGAAATCCGAAACACGTTATTCTAGAATAGAAAAATGTACACCCTTAATTTTAAATGGTGTTGGTTTAAACGACACGTATAAAGCAAAAAAAAAGTCCAACTAAACCCGTTGAACCTTTTCAAATAAATACCTTTTATATTAAAGCTCTATATACTCCCCTAATTCTAGGAGCATTAAATCTTTATTTTTATCGAAAAACTTACGTTTAGCCTCTTCATGGTCTATTTCTATATATCCAAAAGTATCAAAATGATATCCTAAAACTTTATCGCAAGCCACAAAATCGCTAGCTAAAATGGCATCGTCTATCCCCATAGTAAAGTTATCTCCTATAGGTAAAATGGCCAAGTCTAATTGTAAATGCATCGGAATTAATTTCATATCGAAAGTTAAAGCCGTATCACCAGCAATGTAGATGTTTTTGCGTTCACCTTCAATTACAAAACCGCCTGGTTGCCCACCATAAGAACCATCGGAAAAACAGGAAGAATGAATGGCATTGACATATTTTACAGTTCCGAATTCAAAATCCCACGAACCACCATGATTCATCGGGTGCCCCTCAATTCCCAACTTTTCGTAATACGACACAATCTCTGCATTCGAAACCACAACTGCATTAGTACGTTTTGCAATCGCCTCTACATCGGCCACGTGATCTTGATGCGCGTGGGTTACCAAAATATAATCGGCCTTTAAGGTGTTAATATCTATATGCGATGCTTTGGGGTTTGGGGAAATAAAAGGATCTACTAAAATAAACACGTCATTTACCTCTATGCCCAAACTGGCATGACCATAAAATGTAATTTTCATAATTCAATAATTTGAAATTAAATTACAAAAAAAACTCAGACATATTATAGAAATCTGCCTGAGTTTTTCAATCCCCAAAAATGAAGCTAAATTTAAGCCTACTATTGATAATATATCAACTGATATAAAGATAATACATAACAGACTGTATATCAATAAAATAAATTAAATTTGTAGAGATTTAACAATTTTATAAGGAATTCTATTACAATATGTAGCCAATCCCTAAAAGTACCGAAAGGAAAAACGTACTTAAAGCCAGTTTTTTTAGTTCTGGATCTAAATCTTTAGGATTGTCGTTTTTATATACAGTAACAAGATGCTTTGTTAAAGGAACAAAAATGATTAGAAACAGTAAATTAAATGGCGAAGTATAATACAAAACAGCAAATAATGCGGTTAAAAACATAGCGCCTCCAACCAAAACATAATGATATAATTTGGCCTTTGCAGCACCTAACTTAACCACTAGAGTATTTTTATTCGATTTGGTGTCTGATGCAATATCTCTCATATTATTAAGGTTTAACACCCCAGCACTTAATAAACCTATAGCGCAGGCAGGTAAAATAGTTACATGATCTACTTGCTTGGCAAAAAGCACGTAACACCCAATAACACTTACCAAACCAAAAAACAGAAAAACAAAAATATCACCCAAACCTCTATACCCGTAAGCAGAATGACCTACCGTATATTTTATGGCAGCTACTACACTGGCCAAACCCAAAACAAAAAATAACAGCGATAATAAGAAGTTTTTAGAACCAAATGCCGAAAATATTAATAAAACAGCTAAAACTATAGTTATTAAAATATTTAGCTTAATGGCATTTAACATTTCTGATGCTGAAATCTCGCCACTTTGTATGGCTCGCATAGGTCCTATTCTATCGTCGTTATCGGTGCCTTTTGTACCATCGCCATAATCGTTAGCAAGGTTAGATAATATTTGTAAACTTAAAGTTGTTAGGATAGCCAAAATAAAAATTAACGGATTAAAAAATCCGTTATAAGCAGCCAAGCAGCCCGCTACAATTATTCCAGACACCGATAAGGGTAAGGTTCTTAACCTCATGGCCGAAATCCAAGTCGAAAATTTTGTCATGTGCTACACCTTAAGGAATCCATTTTTTTTCGAAATTCGGTTTACGCTTTTCTAAAAAGGCATTCCGTCCTTCTTTGGCCTCATCGGTCATGTATGCCAATCGCGTTACCTCTCCTGCAAACACTTGTTGCCCTACCATACCGTCGTCGGTAAGATTCATGGCAAACTTTAACATTTTGATAGACGTTGGGGACTTTGCTAAAATTTCCTGAGCCCACTCGTAAGCAGTATCTTCCAACTCATCATGAGGGATAACAGCATTAACCATACCCATTTCGAAAGCTTCCTGAGCCGAATAATTACGCCCTAAGAAAAAGATTTCACGCGCTTTTTTCTGTCCTACCATTTTAGCCAAATACGCCGATCCGTATCCCGCATCAAAGCTTGTAACATCGGCATCTGTTTGTTTAAAGATAGCATGCTCTTTACTCGCTAAAGTTAAATCGCAGACCACATGCAACGAATGTCCGCCACCTACTGCCCAACCTGGCACTACGGCTATTACCGCTTTAGGCATAAACCTGATTAATCGTTGCACTTCTAATATATTTAAACGATGGTATCCATCTTCGCCTACATAACCTTGCTTTCCTCGGGCATTTTGGTCTCCACCACTACAAAACGAATACACGCCGTCTTTGGTTGAAGGACCTTCTGCCGATAATAATACTACGCCTATATTAACATCTTCATTCGCATCGTAAAAGGCATCGTACAATTCGCTTGTGGTTTTTGGTCTAAAAGCGTTACGTATGTTTGGTCGGTTAAATGCAATTCTGGCTACACCGTTGCACTTTTTATAGGTAATATCTTCGTATTCTTTGGCTGTTACCCAATTGGCTTTTTCCATTTTTATTATTTTAGCCAAAAATAAATCATTTTAAACAAACCCTTAAAATAAGAATGAAAAAATATCCCATTTTCTTGTTGTTGTTTGCCTTTACAACAACCCTATTTTCGCAAGCTTACAAATTTGAAACTATAACCGATTTAAGTGCTACCGACGTATTAAGCCAAGGTAAAACAGGGACGTGTTGGAGCTTCTCGACCTCATCGTTTTTAGAAAGTGAAATTATTAGAATTTCGGGAAAACATATCGATTTATCAGAAATGTATACCGTAAGACAGACTTACCCAATAAAATCTTGGAATTATGTTATGCGCCAAGGTAAAGCCCAATTTAGCGAAGGTGGTTTAGCCCACGATGTTATTAATAGCATGTCGCAATTTGGCTTGGTACCCAACGATGTTTATACTGGTCTGCAAAAAAAACAAGATAAGCACGACCACTCCAATTTGGTTGAAGACTTAAAAACTGTATTAGACAATTATATTAAAGATCCTAAAGCCTACTCTGGGAATTGGAAAACCGATGTGTCTGACATCTTAGATAAAAATTTAGGCAAAAACATCACCTCGTTTAGTTATGAAGGTGTAAACTATACGCCACAATCGTTTTTAGAAATGACAGGTTTACAGGCAAAAGACTATGTAAGCATTACCTCGTTTACCCACCACCCCTACAACTCTACTTTTATATTGGATATACCTGACAACTTTTCGAACGGTAGTTTTTACAATGTTGAATTAGACGAATTGGTAGACATAACCAACAACGCTTTAAAAAATGGTTTTACAGTAGAATTGGATTGCGATGTTAGCGAAAAAACCTTCTCGGCAAAACACGGTATCGCGGTAGTACCTAAAGATGAAAAAGATTATCAATCTGCATTAACCAAGATTGAAAAAGAATTAAAAGTAACTCCAGAATACAGACAACAAGAATTCGAAAACTTCGACACTACAGACGATCACCTGATGCATATTGTTGGAATAGTTGAAGACCAAAAAGGAAACACCTATTACAAAGTAAAAAACTCTTGGGGAAAAAATTCAGACCGCGTGTCTAACGACGGTTATATTTATATGAGTGAAGCTTATTTTAAGTTAAAAACGATCTCTGTAATGGTACATAAAGATGCTTTACCTAAAAAGATAAAAAAAGATTTAGGACTGTAAGCAACAACCAAAAGTGGTTAACTAATAAAAAAGCTGATTTTTAAGAAGAGTACTTGAAAATCAGCTTTTTTTATACCGCTTTATTTGCCATTACTCCGCTTTAAAAACTTCTAAAACAGGCAAAGCTGTATTGTTAAAATCGAAAAGCGCCTGATTTTCCCATGGCGAACCATTGGTTGCTTCTGTCCCCTTCCAAGCAATAAGTTCGGCACCCCAATAACAAAAACCAATTCCGCGTTCTAAATCTTGAGTAATTGTTTTTATACTCTTTAAAAAATCGAATTGTCCCTGTGGGCTTGCAGGATATCCAGTTATTAACTGATCCTCTTGTCCTACAATATTATTTGTCCAATCGTTCCAATCTAAAGTAAACGGATATGCGGTTTCTGCAATTACAATGTCTTTATCGTATTTACTACTTAAGTTTGCCATTGTATTTTGTAATGCCGTTAAACTCTTTCCGTGCCAAATAGGATAAAACGACAACCCAATAATATCGTAATCTAAAGCATCAACCTGACCAAAAAACCAGTCGGCATGTTCTGTCCCTGCAAAATGAATCATGATTTTGGATGCTGGTGATGCTACTCTAACTTCAGAAATTGCTGTTTCCATAAGGGTTTTAAACTGCATGTAATTCGTATTGATATCGCCTTCTGGCAATAAAAAACCAGGATTAATTTCGTTACCAATTTGTATGTATTCTGGCTGAATCTCCTTTGCTACCATTTGGGTATATTCACCTACTTCGGCATTAAGGCCATCGAAATTTAAGTTTTTCCAAGCTTCGGGAATTTCCTGATTTGCAGGATCGGCCCAAGTATCGGAATAATGTACCGACAACCAAATTTTAAAGCCTTGCGCTTTTAATTGCGAAGCAAACGCTTTTACTTCGTTATATCCCGAATGTTCGTTTAAAGGGTTTACCCAAAGGCGCAGCCTTACCGTATTAACGCCATAAGACTTAAGCTGTTCTAAAAAACCTTGCTCATTACCATCTGCATCTTGAAACACAGGATTGGTTGAGGCTATTTCTGGCCAACTTGAAATATCTACCGCCGAAATAAAGTCGGTTGTTTCTGGCGGATTTACAGGTGTTTCGTTAGAATCATCAGATGAGTTACACGAAAATAAAATTAACACCATAAACAACACTGCTGTACCGTATTTAAATGTCATAATATATTTTTAGTTTAATGATTTTTGATATAAATTATAAACCGATAAAGGCAATTGCTTTTCGCCAACTTTTACAAATCCCATGTCTTCGTAATACTTACACAATTTCGGGTTTTTAGAATCGGCATCTAATCGTAAAAACATACAACGCGCTTGTTTTGCTTCTTCTGCTATAGCTTGTAGCACTTTTTTTCCAAAACCCTTACCGTTAAATGCTTCTTGTATAGCCAGAGAATGTACGTATTTGGCCTTTTGTTCTTGCACACCCCAATACAGCACATCTTCATTTAAAATCCTGACCATGCCTATTTTCTGGCCTTTGTTAGTATAAATGAAAACAAATTCGCCATTCTTTAAGCCGGCTTCAACCCATTGTATTTTTTCTTGGGGTGGATTTTTCCAATATTGCCAATGATCGATATTTTTCTCAGCAATTTTTTCGGCTGCTGCTTTAAACATATCCAACACAAGTTGTAAATCTGCATGTGTAATGGTTTTAAATAGCAATTCCATAATCCCAAACAAGTATATTACAGCAAATAAATCCCGTCTTCTTTAATGTCTATTAAACGCTTTTTGTAAAGCGTACCTACGGCTTTTTTGAAGCTTTTTTTACTCATTTGCAAAAGCTCGCGAATGGTTTCTGGATCGGACTTATCTGTAAGGTTTAAAAACCCGTTGTTATCTTGAAGCTCTACCATAATGGCATCGGCATTAGGCTCTATACTTCTGTAACCTACTTGCCCCAAAGTGATGTCTAACTTATTATCTGGACGTACTTTTTTTACAATCCCTTTTAGTTTATCGCCTACACTTAAATCTTTATAGATATCGTCTTTAAAAATAAGTCCTGTGTGGATATTATTCACAATAACATTCATGCCAAAATCGGATGGATGAGACACTATAACATCTACCTCATCAAACTGCTCTACAGTTAGCTCTTTATTACTCAAAAAACGATTGGTTTTACTAGATGCCACCAAACGATTACTTTTTTCGTCTTCGTAACAATGCACCAAATACCAACCGCCTTTTTGCATTTTAAAAGCCTGTTCTTTAAACGGGCAAAACAATTCCTTTACCAATCCCCAATCTAAAAAAGCTCCGTATTGATTGGCTTCATTACAACGCAATACTACAAAATCGCCCTTTTTTATATACGGTTTATCTGTAGTTGCAATAATGCGTTCTTCGTTATCTAAATACACAAAAACCTCAATCTCGTCTCCTATTTCAAAATATTCGGGCACATAACGGTTAGGAAGTAAAACTTCGTTATTATCATTATCGCCTAAAAATAAACCCGGATCGGTATCGCGTAAAATGGTTAGTGTATTGTATTCTCCTAAATGTATCATGTGGTAAAGATAATGCTATTATTGTTTTTATTCAAAAAATTCAACGCTTTAAAATACTCTAAAATTACGGTATCATTACTGGTTGATGGTGTGAAAATTTCTAAAATTTCTGGCTGACCTTCATTGCTATAAAAAGGCGTTAACGCTTGTTGTAATTCTTTTTCGTTTGAAGCTTTTCTATACTTAAAACCATACATTTCCGCCAATTGTTTGGCACTCAAATGATGTTTTGTTTCGAAAAAATAATCGAAATTTGGTGTGTTTTTATGCCCTGGTAATATTCTGAATATCCCTCCTCCTTCATTATTAATTATAATAATTCTGAAATTAGACGGAATATAATTATTCCACAAAGCATTACTATCGTAAAAGAAACTCAAATCGCCCGTTATTAAAGTACTTATTTTTTCATGTACAGAAGCCGCACCAATAGCTGTAGATGTACTGCCGTCTATGCCACTTGTGCCGCGATTACAAAATACCTGCACGGTGCTATCTATATTAAAAAGCTGATTGTACCTGATTGTAGAACTATTACTTAATTGTAAAATACTGTGTTGCGGTATGTGTTTTAAAACGGTATCAAACACTTTTAAATCGGAAAATGGTGCCTTGTTTAAAAATATCTGGTGCGCTTTTTCCCTAGATGCTTTTACTGCATTCCAATAGTGTTTATATTCACTTTTAACAGGTGAAATATGAGAAGTAAATGCTTTAAAAAACTGATTTGGTGCAGACACAACATGCTTGTTTAAACAAAAAAATGTGTTATTAGCCTTATGTTTTCCCACATGCCAATGCTGTTTAGGCTGGTAGTTACGCAAGAATGCCTTAATGCGTTTAGAGACAATTAAACCTCCAAAAGTCAGCAAAATATCTGGCTGTAAAGCTTCAAACTCGGTTGCTGTTAACGGCGTTATGATTTTGTCGATATTTGGAAAAAAATCTTCATGATGCAAGTTAGAAGTGGTTTCGGTAAACACCAATACACTATCATCTTTCGCTAAAATTTCTAAATACCGTTGCTCTATGACGTTTGGTGAATTTACACCTACTAAAATCAATTTTCGTTTAACTGCATTCCACTGCTCAGCACAATCTTTAATACTGTCGCTATCTAATTCGTCTGTTTCGGATTCTTGGGTATTAACTGGAGAAACATTTAAAGTATCTGTTGTATGATACAAGGGTTCATCGAACGGAATGTTAATATGCACCGGGCCACATACCTTTTTAGCAATTTGTAATGCTTTAGTAATCTCTGCTTCATTATATTCTTGTATTTCATTTTGAAGCTTTGGGCACGTTACATTGTCTAACTTTAAATTCGCGGAATAAAAAATGTGATTTTTAAATACATCGGGTTGATTAATGGTTTGCCCATCCCCAATACCAACTTTATGAGCTGGTCGATCTGCCGATAATACCACTAAAGGAATATTGCTATAATACGCCTCTGCCAATGCCGGATAATAATTTAACAAGGCACTTCCCGAAGTACAAACCACGGCTACAGGTTCTTGTAATTGCTGTGCGATACCTAATGCAAAAAAAGCAGCACAACGTTCGTCTACAATACTATACGATTTAAAAAACGAATCGTGGGTAAACCCAATGGTTAAAGGCGCATTACGACTACCTGGGGAAATAACAATGTGTTTTATGTTTTTAGCTTTACAGAGCTGCACTACAGTTTGTGCGAGGGGAATCGCTGAATATATCATGTAAAAAATACTTCTAGAAATGAACTGCAAAATTACACATTCCTAAATTGAAATTTGCACCAAAAGCTGTTTTAGTTCTATTTCTTACTCTTTTTACTAATTACTTCATGGAGCTCATACTATTTCTTAAAAACTGTATTCCCTTCTTTTATGGTCTCCAGCACAGTAATATCCTTAATACTCATTGGATCAATTTTAAGGGGATTCTTATCAAGAATAACAAAATCTGCTAATTTTCCTGCCTCTAAAGTACCTTTGGAATCTTCTTCAAAATATTGATATGCTCCCCATTTAGTTAAACTACAAAGCCCAATGTATGGACTCACTCTTTCATCTGGTCCAATAATATCTCCAGACCTGCTTACTCTATTAACTGTAGTATGTAAAATCATAATACTACTAGGTAAGGCTACAGGAGCATCGTGGTGTTCGGTGAAAATCATGCCTTTTTTCAAGGCTGTTGCTGTTGGAGAGATTTTGTAAGCCCGTTCCTTTCCTAAAGTTTCATCGCGATGCCAATCGCCCCAATAATAAGTATGCATACTAAAAAAAGAGGGAGACATGCCTAATTCTTTCATTTTATCCAATTGATCAAAACGTACGGTTTGGGAATGTATCATTACAGGTCGTCTGTCATTCTTCCCATAAGTTTCGGTGGCTTTTGTAACGGCTTCAATCAATTGGTCTCCTGAAGCATCGCCATTACAATGGGTTAAAATCTGCCAGTTATGAGCGTATGCCGAATCTACAAATTTAAGAACTTCGGCATTCTCTTTTATCGCAGGATAGCCTCTATAGTCCTTTGGTTTTCCCTGAGGCGGCACTTTATAAGGTTTGGTTAACCATGCTGTTTTTCCTTGAGGAGAACCATCTAAAGACAATTTTACACCTGCTATTCTATAATGATTGGTATATTGATCGCTATCGCCATGAACCAACATATAATCCATTTGTGACTGAATATCTGGATATGCAGCAACATCTACAGGTAATTCGTTTCTACTCGCCAAAACTTTCCAGGTTTCGCAATTATCGGAAGTTGCTCTTCCTTCCTGAACTGTAGTATATCCAAATTTAATATAGGCTTCAATACCTGCCTTTGCGATAAGTTCATTAGCTTTGGTGTCTAAGGTCGACATAAATTTAATAAGCGGAATAAAACTAGCCATTTCCTCTAAAACACCATTCGGCACATCTGTACCGTCTTCTCTTCGTATAGCCCCTCCTGCAGGATCTTTTACACCAGCAGTATAACCCGCTACTTCCAGTCCTTTGTGATTGGTAGATGCTAAATGACCTGATTGATGGATAATATATACAGGTAACTCTGTAGATACTTTGTCTAAGTCGTCTGCTGTTGGGTGTCTCTTTTCTTTTAGTTGCGAATCATCATAACCAAACCCTATTATAACACCATATTTTGAAATGGCTTCTGTATTTTTCTCTTTCCATTCGTTCAGCAACCTAATAATGTCATCAATACTTTTACCTTCGCCATCTGGGTCTGGTAATAAATTTGCAGACACAGCCTGAAAACCAGCATTCCAGGCATGACCGTGACCATCGATAAATCCAGGCAAAAGCGTATGACCTTCTAAATCTATCATTTTATGACCTGATCCGGCCACTGTCATCGCCTCATCTCTTTTCCCAGTAAAGGCTATTCTTCCATCTTTCACAACAACAGCTTCAACATATTCAGG
This sequence comes from Formosa sp. A9, assembly GCF_051200825.1. Classification (GTDB taxonomy): domain Bacteria; phylum Bacteroidota; class Bacteroidia; order Flavobacteriales; family Flavobacteriaceae; genus Formosa. The sequence goes on from NZ_CP195158.1 coordinate 2,376,166, forward strand.
CGAGTCGCCTTCCATAGTAATAATGTCTCCATTATAATAGACAGCAGCATTGGAAGCAGCTACGTTTTCTGTAGTTTCATGATTTTCGGTTGTGGACTCTTTTGTAGTTTCTTTACAAGATGTTATAAATGCTAAAACTATCAGTATTAAAAATGGTAACTTAGATTTCATTGGTTCTTATTTATTGATTAATTGCACGTCTCAAAAAACACTTATAAACAATTAAAAATAAGACATTTAAAAGTATTTAACAAAATTTATAAAACAATAAAAGATTCACTTTAACTCAGCCTAAAACCTAATAAATAAAAAACAATTTCTATGAAATTAATGATTGCTACAAAACTTAAAATCTCTATAAAAGTTTTCCGATAGTATTTTTCTTAAAACAACACGGTTTTCATGGTTTGTGTTTTATGTTCGGTTTCTAAATATTCGGCTTCTGGATTAGAGTCTTTGGTAATCCCGCCGCCCACATACAAACTTACAGTGCTATTTTTAACCTGCATACAACGTAAATTAACAAACAAATGTGTAGCCGATTTTACGGTCGCATAGGCATTGTTCTCTACATTTCGCCTATTGGTATTTCTGGTTTGTCGTTGCTTAAAATTTAACTCACCAAGAAACCCCGTATAAAACGACCTGTTATACCCTTCGTTCTGAAGAATAAATTGTTTTGCATTTGCTTTAGGCAAACCACATACCGCAGGAGTGGGATGCAATGCCTTCACTATATTTAACAGATTGGTTTCTGGTTGTAAGATTGCAGAAATTTGAGTTTGCAAGTGTAAAAGCGAACCTGCTTTAACTGTATTAACTTTAGAAACCGATACCGTGTTAACCACTGGTTTTAATTGCGATTGAATAAAATCGATAACGTATTGTTGCTCCTTAATTTCTTTCTCTCCCCAATCAACTTCCAAAGTGCCTTTATAAACTTGTGTCCCCGCCAAGGCCATAGTGGTTAATCGGTTGCCTTCGATTTGGAGCAAAGTTTCTGGAGTAGCCCCTAACCAAAGTCCGACTTGCGGATGATACCAGCAATACACAAAGGCACGCCTATAGTTTACCAATAGTTTTTTTAAAACCGTTACTATATTAAAATCCTTAACCGTTATTAACTCTTCGCGCGACAATACAACTTTCTCAAACGCATGAGACTTTATAGCCTGTATTGCAGAAGTAACAAGTGCAGTATATGCTGATTTAACTTCCTCCTGATTTTCCGTTGTGATGGTTTTGGAATCTGTAAAATCAGCTTCTAGAATTTCAAAATCGACTTCAATTTGGAGTTTTTCTGAAACCTCCAAAGGTATTAATACAGCATTTGAAACATCATCAAAAGGTGCAAAAACAAAGCCTGATTCTGTAAATGTTTCAGTAAAATTTAATTGATTATTGTTTTGAAATAATCCTGTAACATTATTAGAATTTGGTTTACTGTACGCAACAAAAGGTAATTGATTAGCGAATTGCGATTTTATTTTATCAAAAAAAAGACGCTCTTGCATTTACTTATTTTTAGGTAATGCAATGGTGGATAATTTGCATATCGAAATTAAGTTATCGGCCTCATCGGTTACCTTAATATCCAACAATTGTGTTGTTCGTCCTTTATGTAAAAATGTAGCTTTAGCGAACACATACCCCGAACGAATACTTTTTAAATGATTGGCTGTAATTTCTATCCCCCGAACAAAAAACTCTTCGGTATCTATAAAAATATGACTTGCGAAGCTTCCCACACTTTCTGCCAAAGCTGCCGTTGCACCGCCATGCAAAACGCCATCGGGCTGATGTACTTTAGGCGTTACAGGCATACGTGCTACCAGAAAATCATCGCCAAAATCTACAATTTCTATTTGCAAAGTCTCCATGAGTGTATTTTTACAGGCTGCATTGGCTTGTTTAAGCACAAGGTCTTTAGATAATTTCATGTAAAAAGTATATTTTTAGTCTTGCAAAAGTACAAAACACGATGCAGATAATTTTATTTAGGCTATGAACATTCAACATTTAGAAAACGAACGCGTACGACTTTCATTATTAGATTTAAGCAACTACGCTCATATACAACACATTGCTTCCCAAAAAGATTTAGTGCAGTATTCACCTTCAAATATTGCAACACTAGAAGCCTTTAAAGATTATGTACAAACAGCCGTAGATGGCTATTACCATAAAACCTGTATTCCTTTTATTATTTTCGATAAGAAAAATGCTGCTTATGCAGGAAGCACCAGATTTATGAACATAGACTACAACAACAAGGTAATCGAGATCGGGTCGACTTGGATTGGTTACGAATTTCAAGGCACAGGACTAAACAAACACATGAAATTTTTAATGCTAAACCATGCTTTCGAAATTATGCAATTTGAAAAAGTAGCCTTTAAAATAGACGAACGCAATTGGCGCTCCAGAAAAGCGGTTGAACAATTAGGTGCTAACTTAGAAGGTATTTTACGAAAAAACGTGTATCTATTAGATGGTTTTAAACGCAACACCTGCTGTTATGGTATTCTAAAAGAAGAATGGGATGTTTTAAAAGACACAGTATTTAAGGCGTATAGTACTAAATAATTTTAGTTAAGAAACCGTGCGACAATAGCTTTTACCGGCAGAATACTTGTTGTATGTTCTATACTAGGCCCTGCCACCCAAACCGTTTTATAAGTCGCTTGCTTTGCTGCCTTTTCGGTAGCCCGCATACCGATAGAAAAACGAACCATTTTCACCCATTTTTTTAGTTTTCTATGCTTGTTTAAAACCCTTTCGTACCATGGTTGTGCTGTTCCAATTTGCTGCACATACGGTGTATTAATTACCGTACAAGGTGTGCCCGAGATACGCTCGGTCATAACAATATCTTTCGCCCCGTAATCTACACAGGCTTGTTTGTATTCGGCCGTAACATTTGCTTCTTCCGAAGCAATAAATGGACTGCCAATAGAAACGCCTTCGGCACCTAATGTTAACATCTGTTCGAAATCGGATTTTGTACCTACTCCACCTGCAGAAATTACAGGAATATTACAGTTTAGGGTCAATTCTTGTATTAAAGCTTTAGGAGACAGACTACCACGATGCCCTCCTGCCAGATCGTTTACAGCTATTAAAGCATCGGCACCTAAACCTTCAACTTTCTTCGCATAATTTAAATCGGTAACATCGCAAAATACTTTTATGCCAACCTTGTGTGCTTGTTTTATAGTTTCGGCTGGACTTCCCAAAGAGGTAATTATAAAATCGCACCCTTCTTGGCACAACAACTCTAACTGTGCTTTAAATTTTGGGTTAGATTTATTAACTATTAAATTAAACCCAAATGCTCCGCCACTAACTTTTTCCCGTTTCAATACCTCTATAGCGGCTTTTAACTCTGGTAAAGTCCTATAATTTAACGCAGGAATACAACCCGCTATACCACTTTTCATCGCCTCTGTTACCATAGCAACATTAGACACTAAAAACATTGGCGCCATAATAATAGGGTGCGAAATACTTAAAAGCTCGGTTAATTTGGTTTGCATAATATGAGTTTGATGTCTAACAAATATAAGTCAATTTTATTATGCATGCATAATTTTAAAACGATTTAACGTCATAAAAAAATGTCTTTCAAACAGGCTTCAACATTACAAACGAATGCTATAACGCTACTTTTTTTCGTTTTAAAACTATTTTTTAATATTGATTTTCAGTAAATTACATTAAAATAAATAATTCAACCTAAAATATTATATGATGTCAAAATTAAAATTATTAAGTATTGTACTATTATCCGTTTGTACAGGGATTTTTAGCTGTAGTGATGATGATCCTGATAACGTAATTGATTGTTTATTTGAAGGTGCATACTTTAAAATAAACCATACAGCAGACTCAAACAATGTAAAAACCATTACATTCACAGTAACCTACGATGGCGAAGAAACTTTGGATAATAACATTAAATGGGATTTTGGAGATGGTTCTGCCGAACAAACCATTTCTGGTACTACAGCAACGCACACTTACACCAACTCTGGCGACTACACAGTAAAAATTAAGCCTACTGTAAGAAATGGAGATGCCTATTGTACTGTTGAAAAAGAATTGAATATTACAGTTAATTAACCATTGTATGTAACAAGCAATTACATTTTTAATACACGAGTTATGACACCCGAAGAAAATTATATTGCCATTAATAAAGCTTCTTGGAATGCAAAAACAAAAACACATCTTAACTCTAAATTTTATGATGTTGAAGGATTTCTAAAAGGCAAAAACTCGTTAAATGATATCGAACTCCAACTCCTTGAATCCGTTAAGGGGAAAAAAATACTGCATTTACAATGCCATTTCGGACAAGATTCGCTATCACTACAACGTATGGGAGCTCAAGTTACAGGAGTAGACCTATCCGACGAAGCTATAAAAACGGCGAAACGTTTAAACGAAACACTGCAGCTTAATGCCCAATTTGTGTGCTGCGATATTTACGAACTTCCTAATTATTTAAACGACACGTTCGACATCGTGTTTACAAGTTACGGCACTATAGGGTGGTTGCCCGATTTAAACCGATGGGCAAAACTAATTAACCGCTACCTTAAACCTAATGGCCAGTTTGTTTTTGTAGAATTTCATCCTGTTGTATGGATGTTTGATGATGATTTTAAAACTATAGCTTATCGCTATTTTAAATCGGATGCTATAATAGAAACTGAATCGGGAACTTATGCCGATAAAACAGCAAACATAAGCACCAAGACCATTACTTGGAACCATGCTCTAAGCGAAGTCATTACTGCACTAATGTCTCAAGATTTAAAACTCATAACATTTCAAGAATACGACTATTCGCCCTACGATTGTTTTGAAGAAACCATAGAAGCTATGCCTGGAAAATTCAGAATAAAACATCTAAGCAATACAATTCCCATGGTTTATGCCATTAGTGCTAAAAAATGTAATCATAATCTCTATTAACCATTAAAACTTCTTTTATGAAAACAATTAAACTACCACTCTTAATAATAATGATTTGCTACTGTATATTCAGTTGCAAAGACGAAGAAAAAAAACCAGAAACTACAACTAAAACCACTAACCCTATCACCGAAACATATCCAGAAGCCCAACATGAAATAAAACAGGTATTAGATAGTTTATTTACAAGCATCAAAAATAAGGATGTAGACCAATTACTTTCATTTCATCTTTACAACGATAAATTCACAGAATTCAGAGGAGGATTACCTAGAACAAATGCTAAAGAAAACGAAGCTTATGAACGACAATTAATAGAAAGTATTTCTGCTTTCGAATACAAATTAAATGACCTGAAAATAAATGTATTTGAAGATGTCGCAATTGTAACTTGTAATGCCAATTTAATTCCAACAATTAACGACAAGGCTGTACCTTTATGGAGACAAATTACACTTGTATTTGTAAAGTACCATAATACATGGAAAATAACACACGAACATCTATCTCCCTTACAGCAAGTTGATTAAAAAAATAACTTTAACAAAATAATACTGTCTTAAAAAAAGTTTTAATACCTTAGAGATGAATTAATTAATCAATAATAAAATCATGAAACAACTTAAAACCTTAATTACATTTTTGCTCCTCGCTCAATTTTCTGTTTCGCTTTCTGCACAATCCGAAAAAGACAAAAAAATTATAAAAGATGCCGATGATGCTGTAGCGACTTTATTGGAGGTGAACCCGAGTTTAAGAGAGTATTTCGATAAATCTGCTGGTTGTGTTATTTTTCCAAATGTAGGAAAAGGCGGATTTATAGTTGGAGGCGCTTCAGGCAACGGTGTACTTTACGAATATGGCAAGAAAAAAGGCATGGCCAGCGTAAAAGAATTAAATGTTGGTTTAACAGCCGGAGGTCAAGCACTTATAGAAGTTATCTTTTTTGAAAGTAAAGAAGAAGTCGATAAATTTAAAGAAGGTAAATTCACTTTTGATGCTGGCGTATCGGCAACTGCCATAAAATCTGGAGAAAGTTTAGATGCCAAATACAAAGATGGCGTTGCTGTTTTTACCCATACTAAAGGTGGTTTAATGGCTGAAGCTTCTGTTGGCGGACAAAAATTCAACTATAAGCCTTTTAAAGATTAAAAATTATAAAACTATAGAATAGTAAAAAGACCAGAAGTTTCTGGTCTTTTTTTTTATTTAAACAATTCGCTAAGCAATGTGTAAGAATGTTTTCGCGCTTCTAGATCGTAAATATGAGACACTACAATTAACTCCTGAACCCGTGTTTGCAACACAAAATCTTCTAATTGCTTGGCTACAGTTGTTTTACTGCCTATAAAAGTATACTGAAGCATACTTAAAATCATCTCTTTTTGCGGCAGATTCCAGATACCTTCCATCGTAGGTATTGGCGGTTGTAAAGGGCGTCTGGTATTGGTTATTATTCCCATAGCCAATTGATATAAACTCGTTGCCAATTTATGGGCTTCTTCGTCTGTATCGGCTAAAATTACATTTACACAAGCAAAAGCATAAGGCGATTGTAAAACCGCCGATGGCTGAAATTCGTTATTATAAATATGAAGTGCATTAAACAATTGTGCTGGTGCAAAATGACTTGCAAAAGCATATGGCCAGCCTTTTTGCGCTGCCAGTTTGGCACTAAAAGTACTAGACCCCAATAAATACATAGGAATGTCCAAACCTTCGCCCGGAATGGCCCGAACCGCCTCGGAAAAATTATCTTCGGAAAAATACTGCTGTAATTCTATTAAATGATTAGGAAAATCCTGAACACTTTCCTGCTTATCGCGACGCAAAGCCAAGGTTGTACGCTGGTCTGTTCCAGGAGCCCTGCCAATACCTAAATCTATGCGATTTGGATATAAGGTTTCTAACGTACCAAATTGCTCGGCAACGACTAAGGGCGCATGATTTGGAAGCATAATACCACCAGAACCCACACGTATTTTGGATGTATTTTCGGCAATATATCCCAGTAGTACCACTGTAGCCGAACTCACCAAACTATCCATATTATGATGCTCCGAAATCCAAAATCTATAAAACCCTAACCGCTCGGCATGTTGCGCTAAACTTAAGGCATTATGCATGGCTTGCTGCTGGGATTTACCTTGTAATACAGGTACTAAATCTAATACCGAATATTTAATATGTTGTAAAGTAGAAGGTGTACTCATATATAATCTTTTAATTTGAGTACTAATGAAAAAACCATGCCTAAAGCGCTTTTCAAGGCCTTTGTTTTAGCTTTTCTTTAAAAGCCAAATACACACCATTGCTCCAACCAAAACCATCTTGCAGGGCATATTCTCCACCACCAGCCAGAAGACTGAGGTCTTCGACATTATATTTTTCGACAAACTTGCCCGTATTTTCATAAACTTTCTCGTTTAAAGCAGTCCAGCGTTGCATGATTGTAGTGGCCAAGTCATAATGTCCGTAACGTTCCAGCCCAATAACAGTCATCCATTGTAATGGCGCCCAACCGTTAGGCGCATCCCATTGTTCGCCAGTTTCATTATTTGTAGTAACAACACCTCCCGGTTTCAAAAAATGAGTTTCGATGTATTTTGCTACAGATGCAGCCTGCTCGTCTGTCGCCATATTAAAATATAACGGGTAAACCATAGCTAGCGACAAGCGATTTGTTTGCTTTTGGGTTTTAAAATTATAATCTTCAAAAACTCCTAAAGTTTGATTGTACTGTTTAGTATTCAAAAATGTAATCCGATTTGCCTGACTGGTTTTTAATGCTGTAACAAACTCAGGATCTTCATTTTTGAAACTACGTATTAAAACAGTTTCCATACCATACATTAACGCTTGTAGGTCTACCGGAATTATATTTAAGGTTTCAGTTGTTCCTAACCGCTTACCATCTGCAAGCCAACGCGAACTAAAATCCCAACCAGATTCGGCAGCAGCCCTTAAATTTTTATAGACTAACGAATCTGCCGAAAAATCTTGAGCCAATTTAACATCTTCTTTATAGGCCTCTTGTCTGGGTTTATTAAAGGCGTCGTAATACCTGTTCATGGCACCAAACTTGGTATTAACAACATGTTTATTTATTGCTTTATTTGAGTTATGAGCCATCCAAAATTCGTATTCTTTACGCAGTTCTACTTTATAATTTTCATAAATAGAATCGCCTTTGTACTGCCCCAGTAAATCGATCATTTGAGCAAAAAATGGCGGTTGCGATCGCGATAAATAATACGTTCTGTTACCATTAGGAATATGGCCATAAGTCGCTATTAAATAAGCAAAATTATCGAGCATATCTGCAACCACATCAAATTCTTTACTTGCAACTAAACCCAACATGGTAAAATACGAGTCCCAATAATATATTTCACGAAATCGCCCACCTGGCACAATATACGGGTTAGGCAGTTCTATAAGGGTATTGTTAATATTATTAGGCTTACCTTGATGCTTCAATACCGGCCACAAACGTTTTATATGTGTAGTCGCCGAATTAGAAGTATCTGAAACGAATACGGTTTCATGGGAATTCGGCAAATCGAAATACGTTTTTACGAAAGTTTTTAGATTAAAATCGGAATTGTTTTTTTGAGATTGATAGAGCTTTGAAATCTCTGCATAAGATATTTTAGGCCGACAATCTACAAAGGTTTTGCTATCTAAAAATACATTAGAGGTTTGCACCGCTTCAAACAAATCGCCCAGAAATATATCGGGAGTATTGTACAACTCTGTTGAAGAACTTGAATGTTCTGGTTTTTCTTTTGTTTCCTGATGACAGTCTAACAAAAGCATGCAACATAACAGCATAAATATTTTGTACATGGTTTAGGGTTTTCCTAAAAGATAACATTTTTTAAGCAAACCCTTACTTTGAGCAAGTTAATTTCTTCCAACTGAAGAAATTACACCTAAAACCCTCTAAATAGATAAACCCAAACTGTTATATAACTTAGCAATAGCCTCTAAGCGCTTGGTAATTAAATTGTTTTCTTTAATCTGGGCATCTATAAGTTTTTGCTCGCGCGAATTGACTAAAAACAAGGAGCTTTCTCCCAACTCGAATTTTCGCTCTTCGGCTTTAACCATCGTTTCGTAATCGCTTACAATATTTTTAATCAACTCGTTTTGGGTCTCTAAAGACGAAATTTCTGCTTGAATGGCTTCTGCCTTATTTTTAATCTTTAACACGGCATTCATTCTATCTAATTTAGCATCCTGCAATTTTAATTTAGTTAATCGTAAATCGCCACGTTCTTTTCTTAAAAACAACGGCATACTAAAATTAACATAAGCCTTATAATTAGCTGTATTGAACGAATCTAACCGATCGGCATCTTGAGTAAGGAAATTATACTGCAAATCTAATTTCGGCAATAGCTTATTGGTTTTTAAAAATTTATCAACTCCCAACTCCCCTATTTTAGCATCTAGGCTCATTACTTTTGGGTGAGTATCTAAAAAATCGGTATTGTTTTCTAAATCTTCAATTAACAAAGATGTTTGAAGGGTTTCTACAGAAGGTAGCATAGGTAGGATGCCGTCTTGTACTTCCATAGGAATATCGTTAATCCACAAATAATTACTAAGTTCTAAGCTGGCTTTTCTCACCATTAAATTGGCAGCTTCTAAACCTAGCTGCCTATTTTGGAATGTAATTTTAGCTTCGGTAAAATCAATCTCTGCCTTATCGCCAGTTTCAACACTACGGCCAATAGCATCTTGCCGTTCTTTGGCATTAATTAAAAACGATTCGTAAATCTGTTGTTCTGTAACTGCTTGTAGCCAATTAAAGTATGCTTTACTGGCCTGAAAGAGTAAATCGTTAATTTGTAAATGTCGCTCTGCCTCGGTTTGGCTTCTAAAAAATTTCGCCTTTTTTAAAGTAGCCATACGCTCGTCTATCAGCAAACCTTGCGCTAAAGAAAACGACACTCCGGCACTATACAAACCGTCTTCGGGCACGGTTAAACTAGGGTCCAGATAGTAGCCTGTATTATTTTCGTAATTGGCTTTAAACTCTATACCATACCAAGTTGGGACTTTAAAAACCGTATTAAATACATCGTAATACTCGGTGCCTTTAAATTTTTTGCGATTATAATCTACTTCTATTTTAGGATCGAATCCGCCACGTGCTTTCAGCAAATTAGCTTCACCACTACTTAAAGTAATATCGGCCTGTTTCATTATAGGGTGATACTTTTTTACATACCCTAAAAACTCTTCGAACGATAATACATTAGACGGATTTACAACCTCATGCTGAGCAAACAACACATTGCCCAAACAAAATAAAGCATAGCATAAAACAATAGTTCTTAAATTGTTCATTACTTTTTATCTTTTGTTTTATCGGTTTGTTCTGGCTGGTAGTAATTTGGTGGGAATCCGTTTAGTCTTCTCCATATCTCAAACCATATAGGCACATCTTCTAACAACGAGAAGGTATAAGCACCAGAGCCCACACTTAAACGTTCCGGCCAGGCATTCGAATCGTTATTAGGGGCAACCAGCACTCTATATTTTCCGTTTGCACTAATAAACGACTCTATTGCCACAATATGCCCTGCATACGTACCATACGACGTATTGGGCCACCCACTAAAGAAAATCGCAGGCCAACCATCGAACTGAATACGCACTTCGTCGTCTATATGTAACAACGGTAAATCTATTGGGGTAATGTATGTTTCTACTGCCAACTGGTAATTAGCTGGCATAATACCTACAATTTGTTCGCCTTCTTTAAAGGTTTCTCCAATTCCGCCTTTTAATGCTTTAGTGATGTATCCGTTTTGTGGGGCACGAATGTAAGATAAGTTATTACGGATTTCGTAATTGGTAGATTGATTTTCTAACTTCGATACTTGTGCCTGCGCATCGTACTGATTGGATTCTGCTGTAAATTTATCACTCTGCGATTTTGCTATTTTATCGGCATATTCGGCCGAAATACGACTAATTTCAATCCGTGCATTAATAACATCATTTTTAGACGTTAATAATTTATTTTCGAGAGCAATTAATTTAGCTTGTGCTTCCTGTAATTTCACTCGTTTTTCCTCGACATCGGTCATGGCTTTTAAACCTTCGCTTTGCAAGGTTTGGGTTCGATTGTATTGGCGTTCTACAATATCGTAATTGTTTTTTAAAGCAACCAAATCCATACTATCACTAACCACTTTAAATTTAGATTGCTCTAATTTATTTTTGGCTTGGGTTAATTTTAACTGCCGCTCGTTTTGCAACGCTACAATTTGCCCTTCTAAAGCTTTCACTTTTTCTTGGTACGATACTACGGCCCTACTTTTGGCTTCTTTCTGCACATTGGTTCGCGCTACCAAATTAGGATCTTGATATTCGTTTTTTATTTCCGAAATATGCAATATAGTATCGCCTTTGTGCACATAATCGCCTTCCATAACATACCATTTCTCTATACGTCCTGGTATAGGCGATTGTATTGTTTGTGGTCGTTGATCTGGTGTTAAGGTCGTCACATAACCCCTACCGCTTACGTTCTGCGTCCAGGGTAAAAACAATACTATTAAAATGATAATCGAAAATATAATGAGCAAGCGATTAAACATTTTGCTGTTTTTAGGAGAAAATGCTTTTTGATAAGATTTAAACGCTTGTAACGATATTTTTTTATTAAGCTGATTCTGAGAAATGTTTAACATTATAAAGCCGCTTTATTAATGATTTTTCCGTTTGAAATTTCTATAATTTTATTACAATGCGCCCTCCAATTTTCGTTCTGGCTAGACACTACCAAAGCCCAAGGGCGTTCTTTAGCTGTTAAATACTTAATTAAACGCTCGGCTTCTTCATTTTCTAAATACTCTAACGGATCTTTTAATAACAATAATTTAGGTTGATGCACTATAGCTCTAGCCAACAAAATGCGTTTAGATACTGTAAACGGGATTTGTTGCCCCTCTGGATATAAAATTGTGTTTAATCCTTTAGGCTGCGTTTTTACAAAAGCCAACAAACCTAAATTTTCTAAAACTTCATTTAAATATCCTATAGATATATCTTTTCTACCAAAGGTTATATTTTCTAAGATTGTCCCTTCAAAAGGTAATTGAGAAGGTAAAACCTGCCCAACATTAGCACGATACTTATTAGGCCAAATTCCTAACATAGACACGTCGTTTACATAAAACGCTCCGTAGGTAGGCACTACCAATCCAGACAATATTTTTAACAAGGTTGTTTTGCCTGATCCCGATTTTCCATCTAAAAGAATACGACTGTCCTGCTGAATTTTAAAATTTAATTCTCTTAATATTTTAATACCTTCTGGATTTCTATACGTTATATTTTCTAATTCAATTTTTAAATCTCTATCTAATTGAAATGGATCTTCTCCAGATTGCGATTCTAATTCCTTATCGACAATCTGACCTATTTTTTCTAGAGATGTTAACACATCGTACACCGATTCTAAACCGCGAATAAGCTTCTCTACCGAAGTAATTACCAATAAAATAATAATTTCCGCCGCTACAAATTGCCCAATATTCATTTGTTGGTTAAGCACCAAAAGACCTCCTATAATTAACAACCCTGCGGTAACCAAAATTTTAAAACCTACAAGCTGTAAGAACTGAAGAATTAATATTCTGAAGTGATTTTCTCTTGCATCTAAATACGCTGCTGTTAAATCGTCGTTTTTATCCATGGCCAAAGAGGTGTTTCCAGACAATTTAAAACTTGTTAACGACCGAGATACTTCTTGAATCCAATGCGCTACCCGATATTTATTTTTAGACTCTAACAAACTGGTATCTAAACCTCTTCTTGCTGTAAATCGAAACACAAAATAAATAAGCAATACCAATAATAATCCATATAAAATAAAAAAGGTATGATAAAACGATAACAGAATAAGACCAAAAACAATTTGAAGCGCTGCCGCTGGAAAATCTATTAAAATCTTAGATAACCCTTTTTGAATTATTAATACATCGAAAAAGCGATTGGCTAATTCTGGAGGGTAATAATTATAAAGCTCTTTCATTTGTATTTTCGGAAAGCGATATGCAAACTCGAAAGAAGCCCTGGTAAATATTTTTTGTTGCACCGACTCTAAAATTCGCATTTGCATAACCTGTAAAACACCTTGAAACGCGACGCCTAAGGTTACCAAAACAACAAGTATAATCCACGATGTAGAGACTTGTGCGCCTTGTAACAAGTTAATAATGGCCTGAATACCTAAGGGTAAAGTTAAAGCCACAAGACCAGCAAAAATGGCATAATAGAATATCTGTCGAATATCTTTTTTGTCTAACTTAAGTAAGTTTATAAAACGGCTCCATGGCGTCATATTATTTTTCTTTTTAATTTTTTATTTTCTTAATGTTACAGTTTATCACTTAACATATTTCTTAATTTATTCTACTACCGTTTTGTTAACCAGTTGCAAATAAAACGTAACCATATCGTCTTTATCGTTAATGGTATTGGTTAGCCCTGGTAAATGTTCTGAAAAATATTGCTGTTGCAACGAGCTTTCTATTACGGTAGAGGCCAACATGGTAGGAAATTCAAATTTTGGATTAACGGCGGCTACCAAATCGCTAACACGCTGTACAACCCGCTTATACACCTCGTGAAACCCTTTTTTGTTCTCGAGATCTACATCCTTAGTATAAAAAGACTTAATAGACTCCGAAACGATGACCTTGTGTAGCACAACCTCATCGATATAACTAAAATCCTGATCGGTTTCTACAGGTTTTGTTAGTACTGTAATGGCTTTAGATAATTTGTCTTTTGGTGAGGTAATGTTACCAGTTGCAAATACCAATTTATACTCTACCCAACTCCAGTACCAATTTACCAAATACAATAAAAAATAGTGTTTGTTTTCGAAATACCTGTAAATAGAACTCTCGTTAGACCCGATAGCTGTTCCTAACTTTTTAAAGGTAAAAGTTTCGAAACCACAGGCATCTATCAATGCAATTCCTTCACTTACCATGCGTTTACCCAAACTGGTAGAGTTAGGATTTTTTATAAAAAGATCTGGATTAATTACAATATGTATTGGCAAATTTTCCATAGCCCAGCAAATATAATAGTAATACTATTAAAATGTAATAGTTTAACTTTTTTTTGAGGAAAATTTCACACTAACTCCATCACGCTTTGGAGAATGCAACATCCATTCCCTTTCCAAAATGGTTAAGCGCATTCATGGCCTGCTTCATTGTTATTGGCAAGTATTCAATATCTCCTTTTTTAAAATAACGCACTTCCCCAGCATCCATTTTAGGTGCATCGGGCACATAAACAGCAATGACTTCCGGATGACTTTTATCTGTAATAAAAGCGATTAAATAAAAGGTTTCTTCTTTTAGTAAAATAGGTTCCCAAAAATTTTGCTTTTTATACACATCTTCTTCTACCAACCTATATTTCATCATTTGAAACGATGGCAAAAAGTAAAACAAACGTTCTTCAAAAGTATTGCTCCAGTGTTTTAAAAACCAGTTCAATAAAAAATAACCGCACAAAACACCAATGAGTACCAACATTAAAAGTCCTACCACCAAAACTGCCGCTGGCCCAAATACCGATTTTAAATCTAAAGCCTCTGTTACTTTATGGGTTATTGGCGTAAGTAAGTGCAACGCCTTCCCCGATAACATGATAACCAAAAGCAAAGGCACAACTATAAACAAGGTGCCCGATAAAAAATATTTAAAAACAGAATTGGCTTTTTTCATATATCGTGTTAAGTTCTATTAATAGTTTAAATTTAAATAAAATGAAGCGAAATAAACACACGCACTGCAATCTATTATATAAAACCGTTAATTTACTGCAACCTCGTGTTATTTTCTTAAATTTATAAGGATTTTACGCTCTATTTTTAAACAAATAGCACTATGAAAACGAAACAGCTAATAACCTTTTGCCTTATACTAATTTCTGGGATAATGTTTTCGCAAACTAAAGCAGAAAAGAAAGCCGCAAAAAAAGAACGCGAAATGCAAGAGTTTAACATCCTGAAATCGTTAATAGATTCCAAAATCTACACTTTTGAAGCGACATGGGCCTTAACACAAGGTGGCGGCAGAATTAACTTAATGACCAACCCCAATTTTATGACCATTAATAATGATGACGCAAAAGCAGAACTGCCTTACTTTGGTGTTGTACAAATAATGACCAATTACGGGGGCAGTGGAGGAATAACATTTGAAGACCCGTTAACAGATTACAAAGTAACGTACAACGAGAAAAAAAGAAACATCTTGGTAACATTTAAAGCCAATAATAAAACCGAAAGTTTCGATGTTACTTTACGTGCTTCTGGCACCGAAAATGCAAGTGTAAATATAAATAGCACCAACAGAAACAGTATTACCTATCAAGGAAATTTAAAACTGATAGATAATAACACGCAACAAAACACCAATTAAATTAAGCGGTAAGCTCAACCCGTTTTGCATCGTCATATTCGTTACACAACATATCTTGAATAGTTTCTATTTCCTTATCTAAGATAGATTGTTTGCGCTTGCCAAAATACAAAGTACTTTCTACAGGATGATATCCGTCCCAAATTTTACGCACCTGATTATGCGCTAAAGCGTCTTTACAAATAAAATCTGGTAATACAGCCAAACCGGCTCCAATAGACAAACACCTAATAATAGAGAATTTATTAGGGACAATATAATTGGGCAGAAAATCTGGAAGCTCGTTAAAATTTTGTTCCCAAAACAACTTTAGTAACCGTAAATCGGAAGCTGTATTATACCACAATTGGTCTTTCAACCACTGCTTTAAATCGGTTTTATCCGACTTATCTAAGGCTTCAAATTCCGATAATTTTGTATCTCTACCTGCCACCAAAATCAATTTTTCTACTGTAAAAGGTTCAAAAACCAATTGTTTATTGTTACTAACATTAGATGTTAAAATAAGATCTATCGCTCCTTTTTCTAAAGCATCGGTAAGCGTTTCGTTGGTATCGAATTGCATAATTAAATTAAAATCCAATTTCGGTAAATATTTTTCTAATGCCTGCTGAAACGTTTCAACGCACATCCCTACATTTAAAGTTGCCCGCTGTGCACCAGGTTTCTTTTTAAACCGCAGTTCTATATCCTCTAAACCTTTTAACGAACTATTAATTTGCTGATATAATAATTTACCGCGTTCTGTAGGTATCATTTTTCGCGCCGTACGCTCAAATAATGGAAAACCGGTATATCCCTCTAAAGCATTTAAATGCAACCCTACTCCAGGTTGCGAGACATACAACTGCTTAGCAGCACCACTCATAGTACCTGTTTCGTAAATAGCTTTAAACGTTCTAAACCACTCTAAATTCGCTTGCATATCCATAATTTAAATTATACATAATGCAAATTTACATTATTTTTATTATTATAAAAACCCTCGTAATTTTGCCTCGTAATCTTAAAGAAAACACACCATGAAAAAGATATTTGTAATAAACGGAGGAAAAATTTTTGCCCATAGCGGAGGACTCTTCAATAAATCGTTATTAGATTTAGATAAAACGTATTTTACTGAAGCCAATGGCTTCGAATTAAAATTTACCGATATCAATTCACCTTACAATCTCCACGAAGAAATAGATAAATACCTATGGGCCGATGTGATTATTTATCATTTCCCAATCTGGTGGATGAGCATGCCTTATGCCTTAAAAGAATATATAGATAAAGTATTTACCGCTGGGCATCGCAAGGGCTTGTATTATAGCGACGGAAGAAAAGCCGAAAATCCAAACATAAACTACGGCACAGGTGGCCTGTTGCAAGGCAAACACTATATGGCAACCACGTCTTGGAATGCACCAGAAACAGCCTTTACCCTACCCGGAGAGTTTTTTAAGGAAACACCTGTAGACGAAGGTATATTATTTGGATTTCATAGAATGAACGAGTTTTTAGCCTTAAAGGCATTACCAAGTCTTCATTTTCACGACGTTGAAAAAAACAACACACCTGATGCACTTAACATACACAAAACAAATTATTTGAATCATTTGCAACGTATATTCCCCATAAAAGAGTAACTTTCTAAAACACATGTTCTTTAATTCCTTTTCAATTATGAAACGCTTTTTACCTTACTTTTTTCTATTTATGCTTATTAGCTTTGTTAGCTGTAAACATTCTAACAACTCTAACGCAGAAACACAGCAAGACAACGACAGTATAAAAGCCATAACAGTCGCGCAATTTAAAGGACAACAAGTTACTGGGGTTTCAGTAAGTTCTTCTGGGAGAATATTTGCAAATTTTCCACGATGGAGACCACATGTTAAACACGCTGTTGTAGAAGTTTCTGAAAATGGAACTGCTATACCTTACCCCAATGCCCAATGGAACAGTTGGAATACACAACAAGAAGTTCAAGATTCTGTTTTTGTTGCTGTGCAATCGGTAATTGCACATCGCAACAAGCTTTATGTTTTAGACACCAGAAATCCGTTATGGCAAGGAGTTATTGATGCTCCTAGAATTTATGTTTTCAATTTATCAGACAATAGCTTGGATCGTATTTTAAAACTAGATACATCAAGTTACAAAGCAAATTCCTACACAAACGATTTAAGAATAGACGACACCAACAATGCTATTTTTATTACAGACTCTAATGAAGGTGCCATTATCGTTTACGATTTAAATAGCAATACAAGTAAAAGGGTGCTCGACCAGCACCCTTCGGTATTAGCCGAAACCGGTCAACTTAATTTTAAAAATAAAACTTGGAAAAACACAGTTCATTCCGACGGCATTGCATTAAACATAAGCAATAACAGACTCTACTACCACAGTTTAACAGGGTACACATTATACTCTGCACCCACAAGCGTTTTAGTAAATGGTTCTGAAACTGCAATAGCAAATGCCGTTAAAAAAGAAGCCATTACTGGAGCTCCCGACGGCATGATTTTTGACGAAAATCAAAATTTATATCTCGCCGATTTAAAACAACAAAAAATAGATGTTTTATCGCCAGAGGGCAAATTAAGCACCTTTTTTAAAAGTGATGCCGTAAAATGGGCAGATACGTTTAGCATCTATAATGGCTATCTATTTTACACCAATTCTAGAATTGATGAAGTTGAAGGCGATATTAGCAATATGATTTTTACTATTAATAAAATCAAACTCTAAAACTGCTTTGCCACATCCTCGGTTATTCCTTTTCTAACGGCATTTGTATTAAATTACATTAAGGTGTTAAACACACATACAATTAATTGAGCGACTGCATATCAATCACAAAACGGTATTTTACATCACCTTTTTCCAATCGTTCAAAGGCTTCATTTACCTGTTGCATTGAAATGATTTCAGATTCTGCTACAATGTTATGTTTGTAACAGAAATCTAGCATTTCTTGGGTTTCTTTTATACCTCCAATGTTGGAACCTGCGAAACTTCTTCTACCCATTACCACGTTAAAGGCTCCTACTTCCAAAGGTTCTGGAGGCAAACCAACCAATACCAAAGTGCCTTCAATTTTTAGAATACCTAAATAAGTGTTTACATCGTGTTTAGCAGAAACGGTATCAATAATAAAATCCTGAGTTCCCATATAGGCTTTCATTTGCTCAGGGTCTTTACTTAAAACAGCGTTGTCTGCACCTAGTCTTTTAGCGTCTTCTACCTTTTCTGGTGAAGTTGTGAATACAGTTACTTCAGCGCCCATGGCTTTGGCTATTTTAATAGCTAAATGCCCTAAACCTCCTATTCCTAAAACACCTACTTTTTTACCCGGACCTGCATTCCAATAACGTAATGGTGAATACACTGTAATACCAGCACACAATAAAGGCGCTGCTGAAGCTAAATCTTCAAAAGCTGGCATGTGCAATACATATTTGTCTTCGCAAACATAGGTTTTTGAGAATCCGCCATAGGTCATTTTTCCTTCTAAATATTTATCTGGAGAATTGAAAGAAAACTTTGGGAAGGAATCGCAATATTGCTCCTGCCCTTCGTCGCAATGCTGACAGGTTTGACAAGAATCGACAATACAACCAACGGCAGCCAATTCTCCTACTTTAAAATCGGAAACGTCACTACCTATTTTTGTAATACGACCTACAATTTCGTGACCAGGAACTATTGGATAAGCCGTCATACCAAAATCGTTATGAATTTGGTGTAAATCGGAATGGTAAATACCACAATACAATACTTCAAATTCTACATCGTGAGGCTGTAGCTCACGACGTTCAATGTTCATTTCCTTTAGAGGCGTATCGGCTGCCTCTGTTCCGTATGCTTTTACTGTTGTTGTGTTCATATTATTAATTTTTAAGTGTTATTTCGTTTATTGCATTTAAGGCATTCAATGTTCTTGGATAACCTATGTAAGGCAATAATTGTGTAGTAACATCAATAAGTTTTTGACGATCGTTACCAACATTTAAGTTTCCTTGAATATGACCTCTTACTTGTGATTCTGTTCCACCCATACTTACTAAAATGGAATAGGTAATTAATTCGCGCATCTGCATATCCAATCCTGTACGTGTGTAATAATCGCCAAAACAGTTTCCTGCTAAATATTCTTGGATATGTTTTAAATCATCAGGTGCATTTTTTCGTATCTCCTCTATGCGATCTCCAAAAGTAGCCTTCATCAACTCCAACCCTTTTGCTTTTCGATTATTAGGCATTGTAGTTGCTTGTCCTTCTAAAGGTAAGGAAATATGATGCTGTTTGAAAATTTCATTGGTAGCATAAATGAAGTCAACTACCTTAGCAACACCAACATAAGCAACAGATTGATACAACACTTCCTTAATTTCAATAGGCGTTACACCAACATTTAAAGCTGCATTGACAAACATTTTGTATTCGGATAGCGCTTGAGAACCTACGTTAGAAGCCAAAATGCTTAAGGTTCTTGTTTTGTCGTCTAAATTGCTATGGCTATAGACCTCATCAAAAGCCCAATTATCAAAAATTTCTATGAGCTCTGGATCTGTTTCTCTTGCACTAGATTCATAATTTGGCCAAAATTTTTCGTGATTAGCAATAGCTTTTGGCGTTAGATAATTTTCAACTTCTGCTACTTTTACCTCATAGGTATTGTACGCTTCATCGGTTACTTTGTTTCCCCAAATGGTTCTTTCTCCTTTATTTATCTCTGGAATCATAGCAATATGAGACATGGACTGGTAATGCGATGCGCCGTGCCAATGGTTGACTTTCTTGCCAATTTTCACAATATCGCCTTCTTGAATTTTCTGAATAGGTTTACCTTCTTCCTGATAATATCCTATTCCGCTTATAATCATCAGAATTTGCCCATTATCATGCGAATGCCAATAGGTTCTTGCTTTAGGTTCAAAAGCAACTGTTCCCATTATGGTATTGTAGCCATCATCTTCTCCTAAATTCATATTAACCCAAACTGTTCCTGTAAAATGCTCCGAAGGTGCTTGCTCTCCTTTTTCTTTGAATGAGGACATATTGTTTGATTTTTGTTCTTGTGCCTTTACTTGATATGTTAGTAAAAAAGCAAAGGCAATTATTAATTTGATTAGCTTCATAATTTCACCTTGTACCAGATGAACATTTTTAGAATTTGAAAGGCGATTTATGTTTCGAGCAAAAAGAGTTAACACGGCCTCTTCCTGTTTTTTCAACTCTTCAGTCACAACCGAAGCCAAACTTCCGCTTGCACCTATTACCAATACCTTTTTCATTTTGTAGTATCTTTTTATTTACACTACAAATTTCCTGATACTTTAAGAATTGATTGTTATACAGATTACGGTTTTAGTTACCAATTATACAGATGCATTAATCAATGACGCATTACAAATGTGGAATTACGAATTTACTTCCTTAAATCTCGCTGATTTTTGCAGAATATTAATATTATGACAAATGGACTAAAAAAAATACTTGCATTTTCATTGTAATTATTGAAAATGCAAGTATCAAATTAAATGAAGCTTTCAGAATTAGAATTTCCCATTCTCATTCTTCCAATTTTCTTTTGGTGCAATGGTTTCGATTACGTCCCAATGTTCAGCAATCTTTCCATTCTCAACTCTGAAAAGGTCATAAAATGAAGTATGCTTGTCTGCAAACGAACCTTCACTCACAGTCAAAACAAAATTTCCTTCTCCCAAGATTTTATGAATTTTGTAGTATTTCATTGTAATACCTTGTGATGCCATATATTCCAACGCTTTTCCAAGCCCTGAAAGTCCGTCAGCAATTTGTGGATTGTGCTGAATGTAATTGTCGCCATCAAAATAACCTGCTAATTTTTCCATTTTGCCGTTTACCAAAATATCATTCACAAAGCTTTCAACCAACGCTTTGTTGTTGTCGGTTTTGTCCAAATCTGTAATTTCAGTTGCTCCGTCAACCATTGAGTGCCCACTCGGATTTGGGTTTTCTGGTTTTTCTTGCAGATTGTCCCAATGCTCTACAATTTTACCGTCTTCAAAACGGAAAATGTCGAAGCCTATTTTTGGGCCGAAAAAATTGTAATCGGTTTGGGTAAAAACCAAATCTCCATCTTGAAATGCTCTTACTGTATTCACTTTCGCAGAGTTTGGTGGAAGTTGCTGCAACAAAGCTCCAAATCCTGATAATCCGTCTGCTACTCCAAGGTTATGTTGAATGTACTTGTTTGGATTAATGTATCCAACTGGTTCTTGGGCTCCTGTTTCTATGCTTTTTAAAAGCGCAATTACTTTTTCTTTGTTTGAAGTTTCCATTTTTTCTTCTTTTTTAGTTTCTAAATCTTGTTTTTGTTGTCCTTTACAAGCAGTTAAGCACATTGCTAAAACTATTATTATGCTTGATAGTATCTGTTTCATATACTTGATTTTTATTTGATACTGCAAAGTTGGGGCAATAAAGAAGAAATGTGGAGATACTAATACGCCTTTAAATGATACTTTTGAGCCTAAATGTATTTTTCGCTAAAGGAATTTGGTGTTTCGCCTGTGTGTTTCTTAAAGTATTTGATAAAGTTAGTTGGTTCTTCAAAACCTAATGAGTACGATACTTCTTTAACGCTATCGTTGGTATGAGCCAATAATCGTTTACACTCTAGCAAAACTCTGTCGTCTATGATATTTTTAGGTGATTTCCCAAATATCTTTGAAGTCATTTGATTTAACCGTTTTGTGGAAATATTCATTTTGTTGGCATAGAAACCTACATTTTTATTTTGGATAAAATTATTTTCCAAAAGGTCTTTAAAAATCAAGGCAAATTCTAAATTTGTGTCTTTTTCAAATTCAACAAAACCCTGTTTCTTTCTTTCCCTTTCAGAATGTAACAAGAGATTTCGCAAATCATTTCTAATAATGTCTGCTTGATATTCATCTTTCAAAATTTTTGATTCTTCTTCAAGCCGATTGAATATAGTTTCAATAACTGAACCTAAAATATAGATTTGAGCAACCGAATTCAAATCATTAAAAAGTATGGTGCTTTTTAAAATTTGTGTGTCTAATTTTGTTTTGCAAAAAAAATTGTCAGTAAATAGTATGGCTTTCCCTTTAAATTTTGTTTTATTATCAAAAAGTTGAACGCTGTTTTTATTGATGAATAATAAAGAGTTTTGATTGACCTTTATGGGTTTAAAGTCCACAATATGAGTTGGACAACCTTCTTGAAACCAAAATATTTGATAAAATTCCGCTCTGTGAGGTTTTTTTAGTTCTTCAGAAAACTCGCTAAAAAGAAAATCAAAGTCTATAATTTCAAACTCTAGCGGAAGTCCTTCTTTGAAGTCATATTTTTGAATTTTTTCTTTCACCCCAATTTAGTTTGTGGTTCCTAATGTTTTAACTGAATAACATTCAATTTCCTGATGATAAATATACGATTTGAATTTTAAGTTTTTCGCAGAACTCACAGAGACTATGACAGATGTTTATTTGCATATTTTCTTTGTTTACCGTGAGTTCTGTAGGGAGCTTTTATTTCTTAGGAGCTTCAACTTTAGAGAATTGCAATACAAATTCTGGCAATCTCAATCCTTTAATCTCGATAGCATCAATTTGACTGTTTAAACTATTTAATTCTTCAGTAGTAAACTTTATGTTATCTGCTCCTATGTTTTGCTCCATATGCGCCATTTGTGTAGTACCAGGAATTGGAACGATAAACGGTTTTTGAGCCTGTAACCATGCCAATGAAATTTGAGCAGGTGACGCATTTTTTTCTTTTGCCCAAGATTTTATAACCTCAACCAATTTTAAGTTTTGCGGTAAATTTTCAGGCGCATAACGAGAGGTGTTGGCGCGAATATCCATAGGTGCAAAACGTGTTTGTTCATCAATACTTCCTGTAAGCAATTGGCAAGCTAAAGGCCACCAAGGCACAAAGCCGATTCTTAATTCTTCACATAAAGGAATAATATCATTTTCTGGTTCCCTCCAAATCATAGAATATTCATTTTGAATGGCTGTAAGCGGAAGTTCGGCGTGCGCTCGTCTTACAGTTTGAAGTCCAGGTTCTGACAATCCCCAATGAAGTACTTTGCCTTCATCCATTAATTGTTTCACTGCTCCTGCAACATCTTCAATTGGTACCTCAGGATCAACACGGTGTTGATAAAGCAAATCTATTCGGTCTGTACGCAATCTTTTAAGCATTCCTTCCACAGCTTTTTTTATATGTTCGGGCTTACTATTGAGTCCTGGTAAACGCTGTCCAGTTTCTAAATCGATATTCCAACCAAATTTTGAAGTAATGACCACATCGTTTCTAAAAGATTGAATGGCTTCTCCTAAAATTCTTTCATTCTCGTGAGGACCATAAGCTTCAGCAGTATCAAAGAAGGTTACACCCTTGTCATAAGATGCTTGAAGAATTTTAATCATATCTGGTCGATATGGCACAGTTGAAGTATATTTACGGTGCATATTCTGAACACCCATACCAATCGCAGAAACTTCTAATGACCCTAATGTTCTTTTACCAGAAAGTACAGCCGATTTAATTCCTTCTTTGTTTTTTGATTCTTCATTTGCACAGGACGCCAATAAAGTTGATGGTACAAATGCAGAAGCAACGGTTGCCAATCCTGCTGTTTTTAAAAGATTTCTTCTATTCATTGGATGATGATTTTAAACTGTTAGAAATTACTTGTACGATTAATTAATAACCTGCCCAAGCACGGAATTGCTTAACCATATTTGGATCTCTATGATCAAAAAAACTACTGGTATTGGTATCTAATTTTGAAATGACTTGCATATCAGCATCTGACAATTCGAAATCGAACACCTTAAAGTTTTCTTCAATTCTTGATGGTGTTACAGATTTTGGGATGACTACGATATTGCGCTGAATCATCCAACGTAAAGTTACTTGAGCAACCGATTTATTGTATTTTTTACCAATTTCGACCAAGGTTTCATTTTGAAAGAAATCACCACGGCCTTCAGCAAATGGCCCCCAAGATTCGTGTTGCACACCAAACTCCTTCATCACCTCTTGGTCTTCATCTCTTTGATAAAATGGATGTGTTTCAATTTGATTTAAAGCCGGTTTCACCTTGTTGAAACTGATTAAATCTACCAAACGGTCTGGAAAGAAGTTGCTCACTCCAATGGCTTTAATTTTCCCTTCGCTGTACAAATCTTCCAAGGTACGCCAAGAACCATAGACATCGTTAAAAGGTTGATGTAAAAGATATAAATCTACATAGTCTAATTGCAGCTTTTCCAAAGATTGAGCAAACGCTTTTTTGGCGGCTTCATAGCCATAATCCGAAATCCAAAGTTTGGTTGTGATAAACAACTCTTCTCTTGGAATGCCACTTTCTTTAATGGCGTCACCTACCGCTTTTTCGTTACCGTAGGCCTGTGCAGTATCGATGCTGCGGTAGCCTACCTTTAATGCGGTTAGTACACTTTGCTTACATTCGTCGTAATCATTTACTTGATAAACGCCATATCCTAAAATGGGCATTTCAATCCCATTGTTTAATGTTACTGTTGTCATCTCCTTATTTTTAATTTTAATACTACAAATTTAAATACTGATAGCCAACCTATTGTTATACCAATTACGGTGCTTATAACCATAATTACTGAAAATATTTTAAGAGTATCCGTTTAACATAAAATAATAGAAAATGGCTTGTTTCACGAAATTAGATTAAGGATATATAATGAAATAAAAATGTATTTTCAACTACTAAAATCTTCCAACATCCGCCGATAACTGTCCATAGTATCAACATCCTCCAAACTGCTTTTACACAAAACAGTTTTCACCTTATTTTCATGTTTTTTAATGATTTGCTTCGCTCCTATATCGCCTTGTAAACGCCTTAATGCCTCAAAGTAATAAGCATCGAAAATTACTGGGGCACTGCGTAAACCAGTTTCAGATTCCGACATGATAATTTGCTGTTTTCTAGGTTCAAAATTAGCTATCAATGCTTCAAAATGTGCTACGGCAATTAGCGGCTGATCGACCAAAGCGATAAGAACCCCATCGGGTTTACTGTCTAAATTACAGATCTCCTTGACGCCACAAGCGATGGATGTTCCCATACCTTCTCGCCAATTGGCATTTTCAACAATCTGCACATCTAAATTGGTTATACTTTTTGAAATGATTTCGGCTTTGGCGCCCAAAACAACAGTGAGCGACAGATGAGCCTTTTGTAAGACTTCAATTTGATGTTCGATAA